>JANOLJ010000194.1:0-27980 GCA_031419715.1 Burkholderiales bacterium
GCTCAGCGGCCCGAGCACCAGCCGGCTCGCGCGCTCGCGTTCACTCCACTTCGGGTGCGCTTCGAGCAGGTCGTGGCGCGCCGTGGCCATCAGCACGATGGGCGCGTTGCTGGCCGTGTCGAGCACATGCTCCATCAAGTCCAGGAACGCGTTCTCGGCCCAGTGGATGTCGTCGATGAACGCGACGACCGGGGACTTGGCGGCCAGGCGCTCCAGGAACTTGCGCGCCGCCCAGTTGGTTTCGTGCAGCGGAAATGCTGACCCGCTCAGGCCCAGCGCGGCGGCCAGGCGATCGGCCACGCCAGCATCGACGGCGCAGGCGAGCAGCTTCGCGCGCGCGGCTTCGGGCGCGTCGTCTTCGCGGATCCCCGCCGCTTCGCCGACGATGCCGCGCAGCGGCCAGAACGTGATGCCGTCGCCATAGGGCAGGCAGCGCCCGCGCAACACGCGCGCATGGCCGGCGCGCCGGTCGACGAACTCGGCGGTCAGGCGCGTCTTGCCGCCGCCGGCGTCGCCGATCACGGTCATCAGGCGCGGCATCGACTGTTCGCAGGCTTCGCGGTACACGGCTTCGAGCGCTTCGAGCTCGGCGTCGCGCCCCACCAGCGGCGTGTCGTGGCGGCGCACGTGGCCGTCCAGCCCGATCGCGGCGACCAGCCGGTACGCGCTCAAGCGCTGCGCCTTGCCTTTCACTTCAAGCGGCTCGACGCGCTCCACGTCGACCGCGTCGCGCACCAGCCGGTAGGTGAGCTCGCCCAGGTAGATCTGCCCCACCGGCGCGGCCTGTTCGAGCCGCGCCGCGACGTTCACTGCGTCGCCGGTGGCGAGGTTCTGCACGGCGCCCGAATCTCCAGTGGCGACGACCTCGCCGGTGTTGATGCCGGTGCGATTGCCCAGCGCCACGCCGTAGCGCGCCAGCAGCTCGGTGTTGACGCGCGCCAGCGCCGTGCGCATGCCGCTGGCCGCGCGCACCGCGCGCAACGCGTCGTCCTCGTGCGCACGCGGCAGGCCGAACACCGCCATGATGGCGTCGCCGATGTACTTTTCGATCTTGCCGCCGTGGCGTGTGAGTTCGACGGACATGGCGCTGAAGTAGCGCTGCTTGATTTCATGCAGCGCCTCGGCATCGACGCGCTCGCCCAAAGCCGTGGAGTCTTTCAGGTCGGTGAAGACGATCGTCACCGTCTTGCGCACTTCCTGCGCCGGCAATGCCGCCGCTGCCGCCAGCGGCGTTCCGCAATAGCCGCACAGGCGGAATTTGGGAGGGTTCTCTTCGCCGCAACTCGGGCAATTGATCATGGCGCGCAAGTCTACTGCCGGTCTTGCGTCATCCCGGCGAAAGCGCCTCAGCGACGAGCTGTCATCCCCGCGCACGCCGGGATCCACCCTGTGCGGCATGAAATTGATCCCGGCCTCGTGTCAAGCACGGGATGGCAATTGCGCCGGGATGACACGCTGCGAATCAGGTCGCGACCAGCCCCGCCACCACCGCCTGCATCGCCTCTTCGAGCTTCTTGCGCGCCAGTTCGCGGCACTGCTCGCGCGTGGCGCCCGGCAGGGTGTCGAACGCCGTCGCCGCTTTCTTCGGTATCAGGCTCAGGGTCTTGCCGCGCAACGGCAGCAGCATCACGCGCGCTGTCACGACACAGGTGTTGCTCGCGTTGAAGCCGCCTTCCACTTCGCTCGCGAAGCCCCATTTCTTGACCGGGTAGAGCTTCGCCAGGCGCGCCACGGGAAGTTCCTTCTTCCACATGGCCTTGGCGGTGGCGCGGTCCATCAGCACTTCACTGGCGTGGTCCACGGTCAGGTACTGTGGCTGCGCGGCCCAGACGCCGAATGCCGTCAGCATGAGTGCTGCGAGCAGGCCCGCAATCCAGAACTTCATGGTCAGCCTTCCATGCGCGGGCGCCGTGGCGCCGCGTCAGCCCCGGTTGTAACGGCATTCGGCGCACAAAGCGCCCGGGCTTACCCGGGGGCGCGCCGCGCCACCTCCTTGCGCTTCATCTCCAGGTACTCGGTCTCGCTCATTTCATACAGCTGGAGTGCGTAGCGCTGCGTCGCGGTGAACCAGTCGCGCAGGCGCTTCTCCACCTGCTGTCCACCAGGAACCACCATCGCGCCGAGGTAGGCATCGATCGCCAGGTAGTAGCGCATCGTGTTGCGCTCGACGACGCCGCGCACATTGCCCACGTACACCGGCTTGCCGTCAGGCAGCTTGTCGACGACCGAGAAACCCACCTTGCCGCTGCCCAGCGTCGACAGGTAGGCACTCAGCGCGAGCCGCGCGGCGACTCCGTAACCGTAGGAATACGACAGGTGCATGAAGCTGCGCCCGCCTTCAAGGGGTATGGCTTGAAGCGCGATGCGGTAGTCGCGCGTTCCCATCGGCCCGCTGTCGGCGCGCAGGCTCGCATGCAGGTACTCGGGGGTGGCGGCGACTTGGCGAAACGCGAATTCGACGCGGTACGCCTCTTCGATCGGCTGGTCGAACTTGCGCCCGATGTACACGGCCACGGTGGCTACATCGCCTTTGCGCGCCACGCCGCACTGCTTGACGTTCAGATGCAGGATCAGAATGTCGCACCAGGTCTCGGCCTTGCCGAGCGCCGCGCCGAGCGTGGCGAACGGGTGCTCGACGACGGCGTGGATGTCGCCGCGCAGGTCCCCCGAGTTCTGCACCGAGTCGAGGTGCAGCGCGCGGCCGAAGGGGTTGTTGCGCAAGGGCTCCTGCAGCGCGGAATACCGTTCGCGCAGCGCGGCCGCGCTGTCCCCGGCCGGGGTTTGCGCCAACGTTGCTCCTGCGGTGAAACCCAGCAGCGCCGCTGTGACGCAGAACCGCAAGCCCCGCAGCGCCGTCGCCCAGAACCGCATACGAGGCCGCGCCGCCATTCGCGCGCCCCTGGTGCGCCTTGTGCTGCTCATGACTCACCTCTCATCACGCGCCATTTGCGGCGCACACCACCACCCTGCAGACGATTGTGGCGCGGCGCCGCGCATTGCGCCAGAGCGAGAATGACAGTGCATCTGTTCAACCACGGCACGCCAACCCCATGAACTTCGGAATTGGTCGCAACGAGCCCTGCCACTTCGGCAGCGGCAAGCAATACAAACAATGCTGCGGCGCGGCCAAGATCGGGCCGGTGCGCATCGTCAGCCCGGCCAGTCCAGCGTCAGCAGCCGACCCGCACGCAGGCGCGGTGCAGCGCGCGCTGGCCTGGCTGGAGCAGCACCATCGCAAGGCCTGGGCAACAGCGCACAAAACGGCACTCGCGGACGCGATCCATGCGATCTTCGACGAGGAAGAAGAAGAAGCCGCGCAGGCCCTGCGAGACGCGCGCAGCGAGCTGTTGCAGCAAGCGCAAATCAACCTCACGGAGTGGCTGCTTGCCGAAGGCAGTATCTGGGTCAAGGGCGAATGGATGCGCGTGCCCGACTTGCTGCTGAGCGAGCGCGGCCCGTTGTTGGAAGTGGGACAGCGCGCCTGGTTCGAGCAGATGGCGCGCCAGCCCTTGCGTCTGTACGACGTGACCGAGGTCGTGCCCGGTACCGGCATGACCCTGTGCGACGCGCTCGACGCCGCGCGGCCGCCCATCGTCGTCGTCGAACGCTCGGGCAGCCGCTCGATGCGCGTGGGCATGCAGCTCGGCGCACGCGTCATGACGGTGGGCAGCGAGCTGCAGTTCTCTGGGGCGCTGTATCCGTTTTCGGGAGGCGCCGGGCGCGCGCTGCTGGTGCGGCTGAGAGACGTCGACATCGGCGCCGCCAAGCTGAACGAAGACGACAAGATGATGCTCGGACTGATGATCATCGAAGACTGGCTCGCCCAGTTCCTGAAGCCCGCGCCGCTGCCTCAGCTTATCGACAGCTCCACCGGCGAGGCGATGCTGTTCACCACCGACTACTACGATGTGCTCGATTGGGAGGCGCTGAGCAACACGCTGGCCGCGCAGGCCGATGTCGAGGGTAATCGCTTGACGGGCTGGGACCGATTGGTCGAAGGTGCTGACGGCCTGAAACGTCCGCTGGCAAGCATCAGCGCGCAGTCCGACAGCCGGCGTGTGTCGGTGATGTATAGAACCGCAGGTCTGGCCGAACGCGGCAGGCCCTGGTTCAACGCCTTGGTCGGGGCGTCGGCTCGGTTCTTGGTGACGCAGGTGTCTGATCCCGCAGGCATGCTCGCGCACCGAAACGCTCACCAACCCGGGATGGCGCCAGGCGCTGGCCTGCCCGAAGGCGTGGACCCGGCCGCCGTGGCCGACGCACTGGCCAATGTGATCAAGCGCACCTATGCCAACTGGGCCGACGAACCCATTCCCGCGCTCGAAGGCCGCACACCGCGTCAGGCCGTCAACAGCGCCACCGGGCGCGAGCGCGTCAGAGGGCTGCTGCGCAGCTATGAAGACGGCGAGGCGCGCGTGGCGGCGCAGCAGGGGCGCAGCGAGATCTCCTACCAGTTCCTGTGGGACGCATTGGGCCTGACGCGATAGCGATCGACGTTTGGCAAGCCGCGGCACTCAGCGCAACCACGGCTCGAACGCCTTGGCCAGGCGTTGCAAGACAGCGGGGTCAGGCAAGGGCAATCTCACGCTCGCCTGGCCGGTGACGGGATCGCGCTCGATCGTGAACGGGGGTGAACCCGGGGCCGCGCCGGCTGCGCCGCGCGCGTTGGCGAGTCCCTGCAACAAGGCTGCCCCGGCATCGAGAATGGCCACCCAGGGGTCGGGCGCCGCGGGTGCATCCGGCGCCTGCGGCACTTGCGACTCTTGCGACAGATTCGCTGCCTCGATCGAAACGTCTTCGAAAGGCGCGCCCGGTTCGGTGCCTCTCGCATCCGTGTTCGCGGCTGCGGCCGCGGCTGCCGGTGCGGCCGTCGCGCTCGGCGGCGAGTCCATGTCCGCTTCCGCGTTCGCCCAGGGCGTGGGCGGCTCCACCTCTGCATCCGCCTCGCCCATCGCCCCGGCCACCTTCTCCACGCTCTCCATGAATTGGGAGAGCCGCGTGCCCTGAAGAAATATCTCGGCCGCGCCACCGTCAAGCACGCCCGCGAACAGCGAGCTCTTGAACGCCAGCACCGAGAGCATGCCTTCTTCGATGCTGCCCTGGCCGACGAAATTGACGACCTGCACGCCGCGCGACTGGCCCATGCGGTGCACGCGCCCGATGCGCTGCTCCAGCACCGCCGGGTTCCACGGCAGGTCCATGTTGACCACCACCGCCGCCGCGTGCTGCAGGTTCAGGCCGACGCCGCCCGCGTCGGTGGACAGGAACAACCGGCATCGTGGGTCGCTGTGAAACCGCTCGACCAAGGCGCCGCGCTTGTCGCCGGGAACCAGGCCGTTGAACAGCACATGGCCCCAGTCGCGTTGGCCTTTCCCGGGCCCGAGGCGACGCACGATCAGTTCATGCGTGCCCAGCCATTGGCTGAACACCACCGCCTTCGCGGTCGGGTCTTCGAGCAGGTCGTCGAGCAGCAGCATCAGCTCGTCGACCTTGTTGCCGTGGTCGGTCTCGTGGTCGAGCAGGAACGTGCTGTTGCACGCCATGCGCATGTTCTGCAGCGCGCATTGCAAGCGGCGCTGGTCGGAATCTGACAAGTACCCGGTCTTGCGCCAGCGCGCCACGATGCGGATGACGATCTCGCCGTTTTCGTCGTGGTGCACACGCTGCTCGGATGTCAGCGGCACGAAGATGCGGTTGTCGACGCGCTCGGGCAACTGCGTCAGCACTTCCGCCTTGCGCCGGCGCAGCATCACTGGCGCGAGCGTCTGCGCGATGCGGTCCAGCGCGCGGTAGCCGATGACGCGGCCCGACGCGTCTCGCATCTGGTGCGCGTCGAGCAGCGCCCAGGTCGCCCCGAGGCGATGCCGATCCACGAACTGCACGATCGAGACCAACTCCTCAAGGCGGTTTTCCAGCGGTGTGCCGGTGAGCACCACGGCGTAAGGGCTGGCGATGCGCTTGAGCGCGCGCGCGGCGATCGTGTTCCAGTTCTTGATGCGCTGCGCCTCGTCGGCGATCACGAGTTCGGGCGCCCAGGCGGCGATCAGGTCGGCGTCGCGCGCGAGCGTCTCGTAGTGCGTGATCTTGCAAAACGTCTCTTCGCGGTACAACAACTCGCGCTGCGCGCGCAGGCCGTGGATCACCTGCGTGACGCGTTCGGCTAATCGCGCGAACTCGTTTTTCCACTGATGCTTCAGCGACGTCGGGCACACCACCAAGACTCGTTGCACGCCGAAGTGGCGCGCGAACAATTCAGCCGCGGCGATCGCTTGAATCGTCTTGCCCAAGCCCATTTCGTCGCCGATCAGGGCGCGGCCGGCGCGCGCCGCGAACAGCGCGCCTTCGGCCTGGTAGGGATACAGCTCGACCTTCAGCAGGCGCGTCAGCGCCTCGTCCCCGATGCCCTTCGGATAGGCCACCGTCAACGCGGCGTGGCGCCGTTCGCCGTCGCGGATTTGCGCGACGAACTGCCAGACATCGTCATGGCAGCGCAGATCGTGGCCGCACTGCCGTGCCGCATCGATCAGACCCTCCAGCCCGGCCAGCCGGTCCCACGGCAAGGCCCAGCCGGCATGCGCATCGAACAGCTTGCGCGCCTGCGCCAGCAGCGGCGCCGGGCAGGCCGTGCCGACGCGCAGGCGCACATGGCGCGCGCCCGCGTAGTCGAGCCAGACCTCGCTGTACGTGCCCTGAAAGCCGCGCGCCAGCGCCGCCTTGGCGCCGCGTTTGGCTTCCAGCTTGGCCAGGGTGAACTCGATGTGCTTGCAGGTGCCCAGATTGTTCGTCGCGTAATCCGGACAAGCGCAGAAGTTCTGCCCGGGCGCGTGGCCCCGGATCGCGACGCGGTAGCGTGTGCCGCTGGCCGGGTTGTGTACGCGAAAGTCGGAGAAAAGCGGCTCGGTACCGCGGTTCTCCAGTTCGAACGCCTGCTCGCGGCCGAACTGGCGTCGCAACGCGGTTTGCCAATCCGCCACTTCGACGTTCGGCGGCCGGCGCGTTCGCGACAGACGCGGTTCGACAGCCTGGGCGGGCCGGGCCGGCTTGCGGCCCTTGGGCTTTGTCGCAGATTTGCGCAGCGTGGGTGGGGCGGGCATGTGGGAGCGACAGGAACGCGCTTGGGCGCGGTTGCAGGGCTGGCTCGATTCTCACCCGGGTCTGGACATCGGCCCGCCACTGTTTACACTTCCGGAGTCGCACTCCGAGACTGTAAACATGATTCCCCGCCATGCCGCACCTCGCATCCTGCGCCTGTTGCAGGGCTTTCCCATCGTCACCGTGACGGGGCCTCGCCAGTCAGGCAAGACCACACTGGTGCGCAGCCTCCTGGCGGCGAAGCCTTATGTGTCGCTGGAAAGCCCCGCGCCACGCGAGTTCGCGCGCACCCAGCCGAGCGAGTTCTTGCGCCAGTTTCCTGACGGTTGCGTGATTGACGAAGCCCAGCACGCCCCCGAACTGTTCTCCGAGTTGCAGGGCGTGGTCGACGCTTCGGGCCGCATGGGCCAGTTCGTCTTGACCGGTTCGCAAAATCTCTCGCTGCTCGCCGCGGTCACGCAAAGCCTGGCTGGCCGCACCGCACTCGTGGAGCTGATGCCGCTGTCGATCAACGAACTGCGGCAGGCCGGGCATCTGGACCGCGCCTATGCGAGCCATCTTGTGAAAGGCTTCTTCCCCGCCCTGTATGCCACCACACGTTCGCTCGATGCCCACGAATGGTTGCAGAGCTATGTGGTGACGTACGCCGAACGCGATGCGAGGCAGCTCGCGGCAATTCAAGACCTCGGCGCGTTTCAGCGCTTCCTGAAGCTCACCGCGGCGCGTACCGGGCAGTTGCTGAACTTCCAGTCGCTGGCCAACGACACGGGCGTGACGGACAAGACGGTGAAGCACTGGCTGTCGATTCTGGAGACCTGCTACCTCGTTCATTTCGTGCGGCCGCACTTGGCCAACTTCGGCAAGCGACTGATCAAAAACCCGAAGCTCTACATGACCGACGTGGGCCTGGCAGCATCTCTCCTGGGCATTCGAACCGCCGCACAAGCCGACACCCACCCCTTGCGCGGCGCGCTGTTCGAAACCCTGGTGGTCAACGAATTCCTGAAGAACCGTTGCAATGCTGGCGAGCGCGCGCCGCTCTGGTTCTGGCGCGACAACATCGGCACCGAGGTCGATCTGGTTCTGGAGCGCGGGAGTGAGCTCGCCGCGGTGGAAATCAAGTCGGGCCCGAGCGTCGCAGCGGATGCGTTTCGCAACCTGCACAAGTGGCACAAGTACGCCACCGAGCGCGGCAGTTTTTCCGCCGTCCATCGCGGCCTGGTGTATGGCGGAGAAACTCGCTTCACCCGGGAGGGTGTGGACGTCATGCCCTGGTCGATGCTGTGACACCGCTGCGTTGACTCCGCTGTGGTGACGCCAGAGCGGGGCTGGCGAAGATCGGGAAGTACTGAACTCAGGGTTTCCCGGCTCTGAGTTCGAGCCGGCCCGTGCTGGAATGCGCCACATGCTTTCCGCCAGCAACCGCCTCGCCCAGGGCTACACCTCGATGCTGGTGCACGCCTTCGCGCACCGCGGTCTGCTGGGCGACGCCGCCGTGCGCGATGCACTCTGGCGCCAGATTCACTTCACTGGCGTGCGCGCCCTGCCCTACGCCGCGCTGGTGGCGCTGCTGTTCGGCGCTGTCGTCGTGACGCGCGTGCTGGCGCTCGTCGGCGACGACAACGAAGCCGTGCTCAAGACCATCGTCGGCGGCGGTTTGCGCGAACTCGGGCCGCTGGTCACGGCGCTGATCGTGATCGTGCGCAGCAGCGTCGCGATGGCCGCCGAGGTGGCGCTGATGCAGTTGCGCGGCGAGCTGAGCGCGCAGCTCCGCTCCGGCGCGACGCATGAAGACGAAGTAGTGCTGCCACGCGTGCTCGGCGCGGCCATCGGTTCGACCTTGCTCGTCGCCTGCTTCGAGTTCGTCGCTATCGTCTCGGCGATGACGACCACCGTGTTCACGCTCGACTCCACGTTTGCATCCGAACTCGACGACTTCCTCATCGCCGCCGTCTGGTGGCAGGTGCCGCTGTCGCTGGCCAAGGGCGCGATGTTCGGCGCCGGCATCGCGGCGATTTCCTGCTATCACGGCCTGCAGGTCGAGCGCGAGGTCGGTGAAATTCCGAAAGCCGTGGCTGCGGCGTGTGCGGGCAGCCTGACGTTTGTCATCGGCGTCGATGTGGCGGCCTTCGCGCTCCAGTTGGTTTGATGCTCATGAGGAAACGCACGGCCGCCCGAAGTTTCCTCATCCCCCTCGGGGGGCGGCGGCAACGCCGCGTGGGGGCGCTCTCGTCGATCCTGTACCCTTGCTGCCATGGATGAACCCGCTGTATCCACCACCCCCGCCGTCAAGAAAGAATCGATCCGGCGCCAGGTGCTCGCCGTATTGGCGTTGGGTGCGGTGCTGGCGATCCTGCTGGCCGGCGCCATTGCCCAGCGCCACGGCATGTTCGCGCGCACCGCCGAGGTCTACTTTCTCGCCGACAGCGCCGCCGGCATCGCGCCGGGGCTGAGCGTGCGCCTGAGCGGGTTTCGTGTCGGTTCGGTCACCAGCGTTGTGCTGCAACCTGACCTCAAGGTGAGAGTCACGTTGAAGGTCGAGGAAGATCGCGCCGTCGTGCTGCGCAGCGACGCGCACGCCGAATGGTTCAAGGAGCAGTTGCAGGCCGCCGTGATCGATTTGCAGCCGGGAACATCGGCCCAACTGCTCTCGCGCACCGACCCACGCCTGACGCACAGCCGGCGCCGCACGCTCACCGAAGTGGCGAACGATTTGCGTACACGGCTCGCGCCGATCCTCGACGATATGAAGCAACTGTCAGGCACCGCCGCGGGCAGCAAGGGCGACATCGCGGCGCTGCTGGCCAACGCCAATGTCGCGTCGCAGGAACTTGCGGGCGCGGCGCAGGAGTTGCGCGCCTTGAGCAGCAATGCCAAGACGCGCATCGCCACCCTCGGTGGCCAGGCGCAAGGCGCCCTGGGGCAGGCGCAAGGCGCGCTCGCGCAGGTGCAAGGGGCGCTGGGCCAGATGCAGGGCGCATTGACGCAGGCCAATCAGACGCTGCTGCGCGTGGACACCCTCGTCGGCCAGGCGGACAAGGGCCTGGCCAATGTCAACGACAAGCTGCCCGCGCTGCTGGAGCGAACCGGCGACACGCTTGAGCAGCTCAACGCCGTGGCACGCGACGTGCGCGCCGTGTCCGGTGCCGCATCGGCGGCGCTGCCGAACATGATGCGCAATGCCGGGCCGATCGTCGACGACGCGCGCGACATGATGAGCGGCGTCAAGACCTCCTGGCCGGTGCGCAACATGCTCGCACCACCCCCGGCGACGCTGTTGCCGATCGACAGCCACGATGCGGCGGCGCTGCGTGAGCCGGCGAAGCGCTGAGGGCATGAGCCGCATGCGCCAAGCCCATCGAGCGATTCAGGCTTGCAAGCCCGAATGCGCGTGGCCCCGGAGGACAATCGTGGCACTACTGGCAAGTGCAGTGCTCGCGTCCTGCTCAAGCCCACCGCCGCAGCCGCAAAGCGCCGCTCAGACAAGTGCTCAGGCGCACCACCAGAACGGCGCGCGCGCGCTGCGGCGCGGCGACCTGAACGCCGCGCTCGCGGCTTACCACGAGGCGCTCGCCGCGTCCGACTCGGTGGAAGACTTCGAGGGCAGCGCCACGGCGCTGCTCAACCTCGCCGTCGTGCACGCGCGGCTTGCACAGGCGGACCCGGCGCAGGCGCGCGCGCACCTGGCAGCCGCGCATGCACGCGTAGACCGCATCCTCACCGCGCCGCAACGCTACAGCGAAACGCAACGCAGTCAGGCTGCCACGCGCAAGGCCATGCTCTATCTCGACGCCCAGGCGCATGGCCTGGCATTGCACTGGGCCGATCAGGCCCGCGCGGTCTGCGCCGACCCCTGCCCGCTCGCGCCGACGCTGGCCAACCTGCGTGCGTTCGTCGCCTTTGAACGCGGCGAGGCGGCGCGTGCTGCCGACCAGGCGTCGCGCGCCGCCGAGTTGGCCGTGGCGATGGGTCAGAGCGCCGAGCACGCCAACGCGCTGCGCCTGCAGGGCCGCGCCAACACCCGACTCGGCAAGCACGACGAGGCGGCGCGGGCCCTCGCGCACGCGCTGCGCATCGACCGTGAACTCGGCATGCCTGAGCGGATTGCGCTGGACCTGATGCACGCCGGGGAGAACGAAGAGCAACGCAGTCAGCCGGCGTTGGCGCGAGAGTTCTATGAGCGGGCGCTGCAGGTCAGCGTGGCCGGCAACCTCCCCCAACTCACGCAGGCGCTGCGGATCAGGTTGGACAAACCTGGACAGGCGACACCGCGCTGAATAGACTGCAATCCTCTACCTGAACGGAGGGATGCCATGTCGAATCGAACCATCGCGGCTTGCGGCGCTGTCGCCGTTGTCGCCGGTTTCGCTGCAATGATCGGCTGTACAAGCACTCCGATGGCGCCCGTGGCGCCCTTGGCGGATTGCGATAGTCAGAACTGCCGAGTGAAGGTGAAGGTGACCGACTGCACCAGGCACGACGGCTTCCTGGTCGTCCCCGATACGCTCGTCGTCGATGCGCCCAAGCACATCCACTGGGAGTTGGTGGATAGCGCTCAGTACAAGTTCGCCGCCCTGGGAATTGACATCAAGAAAAACGACGGCGTGTTCGAAACGCCGAAGGAATATTCCAATGGGAACAAGTTCCGCTGGAAGGACCGGCACTTCGATGCGCCCGGCTTCGGTGCGAACATCTACAACTACACGATCAACGTCGTGCATCGCACCGGCGCGGTGACTTGCGGCGCCTTTGATCCGAAAATCGCCAATCAGTGAGGCGCATCGCGTCGCAGCAGCAGCTCGACGCGATTCAACTCAACGTCGAGTTCGGACTCGGGCCCTGCCCCGATTTGCAGCGCCAGCGCGCGGGCTTTTGCGACCGCGGACGCAGCCGCGTCGGCGCATCCCACCGCGTGCTCCACCTCGGCGCGGCCGCACAGAATGATGCCCAGGCTGAGTGGGTCGGCGACTTCGGTCAAGAGCGCCTGCCCGGCGTCCAAGCAGCGCCTGGCCTCGTCGAACTGTTCGAGCCGGCCATGCAGGCGCCCCAGGTAGTTGAGAAACTGGCCTTCGTTGCGCGGATCGCGCAGACGCCGCGCACCTAGCAGTGCGTCCTCGTAGTAGCGCCGGGCCTCAACCAGCTTGCCCAGCGCATTGAACACGATGCCCAGGTTGCACAGCGCCACACATTCGAGCCGCGCGTGACCCAGCTCGCGCGCGACAGCCAGCGCCGCTTCAAGATGCTGCTGGGCCGCGGGCAAGTCGCCCATCACCTGCAGCAGCAGGCCCAGGTTGTTCAAGGTGTTGCCTTCCCATTGGCGGTCGCCCAACTCGCGCGCAAGCGCCAGGCCTGCGTCATAGTGGCTCCGCGCCTGCACCATGCGGCCCTGCGTCGCATACACCTGACCGAGGTTTCCGAGTACGCCGCCCTCCCAACGCCGGTCCGCCACGGCGCGCGCCAATTGCAGCGCCGCCTCGTAGTGGGCAAGCGCCTCGTCGAATCGCCCAAGGTCCATGCTCGCCGTGCCCAGGCCATTGAACGCAGCACATTGCGCAATGCGGTCAGCCGATCGACGCGCCAGCGCAAGTGCCTCGCGGTGCAGCGCCTGCCCTGCTTCGAGATGGCCGTCGTTGATGTGCAGGGCCCCAAGATCGTTCAGCAGGTGCGCCTCGATGCGCACGTCACCCGACTGGCGAACCTTCTCCAGGGCGGATTCGAGATGCATACGCCCCTGCGCAATCAAGCCCAGCGCCAGATGCGCGTTGCCCAGCACGCGCTCGACCCGCGCCTTCGAGGCCAGCGCAAGTCCAGCCATGGACCCGGCTTGCGCGGCCAGCGCAACGCCGGTCTTGTAGGGGCCGCGCAGTTTCAGCCCCGCCCAGGCGCATTCGAGCGCGCCCACGGTATGGTCGGTGTGCCCGGCCGTGGCGGCGCGGCGGCATGCGACGACCAGGTTGTCAACCTCGACGCAGCCATCGGCCACGGCGCGCTGCTCGCCCAGTGCAGCGAAGTAGCCTGCATGCCGCGCCCGTGCCGCCATCAGGGCCTCGGCCCCGCTGCCGGCAAAGTGTCCCGGCGTGCGCAGGTGATCCGCGGCGTATTCCTGCATGGTGCCCAGCAGGTCGAATCGACCGTCGGCGCGTTGACGCACGAAAGACTTGTCGACCAGCGATTGCAATAGATCGGGCGGCCAGGGCACCTCTTCGAAGGCCGACATGTCGAGCACCGCTTCCGCCGCCTCGAGCGTGAAGCCTCCTTCGAACACCGACAACTGAGCCAGTGCGGCGCGCTCCGGCGGTTGCAGCAACTCCCACGACCAGTCGAACGTGTCGCGCAACGTCGCTTGACGGTCGTGGCGTTTGCCGCTCGACGCCAACAGCCTGAAGCGCTCGCTCATGCGCGCGAGCAGTTTGCTCGGCGAAAGCACGCGCACGCGCGCGGCGGCGAGTTCTATCGCCAGCGGCAGACCGTCAAGCAACTTGACCAGCGGCAGGATCGCCGCCTGGTCTTGTGCATCCAGCCGGAAGTCGGCCCGCGCCGACTCGGCACGCCGCAGAAACAGATGCGCGGCATCGGAGGGTTGCAGCGGCGCCAACGCGAGAGCCTCTTCGCCGCCAACGCCCAGCACTTCCCGGCTCGTGACGAGGAAGCGTGCTTCGTTGGCGCGGTCGAGCCAGCGACCCAGCGTGGCGTCGGCATGGCGCGACACCTGCTCAAAGTTGTCGAGTACCACCAGGCATTCGCCACGGCCGGCGATCGCGTTGCCGAGTTGCACCACCGGGTCGTCGCGGCCGAGCGGCACGCCGAGCGCAGCGGCGACCGCATGCACGATGCCGTCCAGGCTGCGCGCCTGCGACAGGTCGCAAAACCAAACGCCGCCCGGAAAGTCGCCCAGCCAGGCCCAGCAGAAGTGCAGCGCCAGACGCGTCTTTCCCGTACCGCCCATGCCGAGCACGCTGACCAGGCGTGCGCCGGCATCGAAGCGGGACGCGAGATCGACCAGCGCATCTTGGCGACCGACGAAGCTGTCGCGCTCGGCGGGCAAGCTGTACTTGATCTTGCGCGCGGGCGACCACAGATCGTGCTGACGCACCACACGGTATGCCTTCGGGGTATCGGTCGGCGGGGTAAACGGCGCCGGTTCGCCCGCTGAATCGGCATTGCCGGCCTCGAACAACTCGATCGGCTCGGCGATGCCTTTGAATCGCCAGTGGCCATGCGATTGGGTGCGCCAGCGCGCGCTGCGCAGCGCCTGGCGCGCGTCGGCCGTCAACAGCGTCTGGCCACCCAGAGCGAGGGCCATCACGCGCGCCGCGATCGGTTTGGCCAGGCCCTCGACTTCGAGCAACTTCGCACCGAGCGCCACGTCCGGCGCGCTGTTCTCGCGCAGCAGCACCGGCCCGATATGCACCCCGGCACGCGCCTTCAGCGGCACCGGCAGGCGTGCCAACGCGGCGTGGTAGTCGAGGGCGTAGCCGAGGGCGTCATCGGCGCTCTCGAACAGCAGCAGCAAGCCGTCGGTCCTGTCGATTTCCCTGCCGTGCCAGCGCGGCAGCAGATCCCGCGCCGCGCGATCGTGCGCGGCCCACAGTGCGGCACTCGCCGCGTCGCCTATCTGTTGGGCAACGCGCGTGCTGTCGACGACGTCGGTCAGGAGGAGCGCGCGGGTGTCGCCCATGACCGCAGACTGTAGGGCGATTCAGGGCTGCACGGCAAGCGACATCGCGCCAGCTCGGTCGGGCAGTCCCGTGTCAGCGCTGACACCCCGGCGGTCGGCACAGGGTATCGCGGGGGACATGTTCGTGGACTACGGTGTGGCTGCCGGGCAGCCACCCGCCCGGCCGGCGTCAAGCGCCGTCAGCGCCAGCGAAATCTCAGCGCCCAGGCGCTCGACGGCCCGGCGATGCCCACCCGCCATCGCCGGCACGCCGGAACCTACGTTCTGCTCGTGCACGCCGCGGCAGCGCAGAGCCGGCGTGTCGGGGCCTGCGAGCAACGCCCATTGCGCAACCAGCGTCGTGCGCCCGGGCGTTGAGTCGAAGCGCTGCACGTCCAGCGCGATTCGCCAGTTCTTGCGGCCCGAGGCCGGCACCGCGCCGGGCGCGCCCAAGGTTGCCGTGAGGTGCTCGCTCAGCGCCGCGCGAATTTCGTCGTTCAACGGCGCAATCCAGCGCTCTTGTTCGAGCACGGTGAAGGTGTCGTCGGCACGGCGCACCACGAACTGCGGCTGGTCGACTTGCGCGGGCACGCTCACCGGCAGCAGTTGCCACGCCAGCGCCGCAGCGCTCGGCACCGCGCCCACGCTGGGTTGGGCCGGCATCAGGCTGTGAAAGCGCGGCGGCGCGGGCGAGCCGCACGCGGCAAGCATGAGCGACGCCGCGAGGGCGCCGCCCAAGCGCGCGGCGCGCGAAGTGGCAGTCTTCATCGCTGTCCCTCGGAAGTTCATGGGTGCCCGTGGGTTCGTTGGCGCGCCCGCGTTCATTGGCGCCCCTGCATTCATTGGCGCCCCATCGGGGCGGGGCCCACGTCGGCGTCGGCGGGTTTGCCACGCAACAGCGATTCGGGGTGCAGTTGCAAGTGGTCGCTGAGCACGCGCAGGGCGCGCGCGGCGCGTTGAATTTCCGCCAGCGCCTGGTTCGCGCTGCGCTGCAATGGCGCGTCAGGCTGGGTGATGTTGCGGTCCAGCCCGTCGAGCGTGCTTTGCACCGCTTTCAGCGAGCGCTGCACTTCCACCAGCATCTCCTGCGCCTGCGGTGAGAGCTGCTTGATCGCGGTGTCGGCGCTGGCCAAGGTTTTCTCCAACTGCGGAGCAATTTGCTGGATCGCCGCATTCGCGCTCGCCAGCGTAGTCTGCAACGCCGTGGTCGCGCCACCCGCGCCGCGCAAGGTTTCTTGCAAGGTGCCGCTGGCCACGCTGGTGTTCTTCAGCGTCTCCTCAAGACTCGCGCCGATTTGCTCGAAGCGGATGCGCCCCACGCGCTCCAGGATTTCCGACACCTGCGCCTGCAAGTCGCCCGTGCCGCCGGGCAACGAGGGGATCGTCGGTGTGGGCAACGACGCGTCGAGCGTCGCTTTCGGCGCGTTCGGCACGATCTCCAGCGCCACATAGAGCTGGCCGGTCAGCAAGTTGCCGCTCTTGAGTTGCGCGCGCAAGCCGCGCTCGACGAGTTGCTTCAGAAACATCGCGTCGGAGGGCGTGGCCCCGCCGCGCTGCGCCATGAATTCGCGGCGTGCGTCGCCCAGGCGCGCCGGAAAGATTTCCGCGACCACTTCGACCGGAAAGCGCTGGCTGCGCGCGTCGTATTGCATCGCCACCGTTTGCACCTGGCCGATTTCCGTGCCGAGCAATTCCACCGTGGCACCTACCGCCAGCCCGCGCATCGCCGGGGAAAACACCATGCGCACGCGCTGGCCCACGCCGTCGGGCGGCGCGAGCGCGGCCTTGCGATCGGCAAACAGCACGAAGCGTTGACCGTCCACCGCGGCTGTGGCCTTGGCGGCGCCCGGCGGGGCCGCAAAGGCGATGCCACCCGCCACGAGCGACGCGATCGATTCGGTGTTGACGCTCAAGCCCGCCGCGCTGACCGTCATGTCAACGCCGCTCGCGTTCCAGAAGCGCGACGCCTGGGTCACAAGCGGCTCGTTGGGTGACTCCACGAACACCTGCACGTCCACGCCGTCGCGCTGCGCATCGAGCGTGTAGCCGACGACACGCCCGACGCGCATGCGCCGGTAGTAGAGCGGCGAGCCGACCTCAAGGGAACCGAGATCGGCGGCGTTGAGCACAAAGCTGCGCCCAGGTTCGCCGCGCTGCACCAGGGGCGGGGCTTCGAGGCCGGTGAAGTGGGTTTCCTCTTTCGCCGTCTCGCCCGCGTCGGCACCGATGTACACACCGGAAAACAACGTGCCCAGACCGCTGATGCCCGCCGTGCCGATGCGCGGCCGCACGACCCAGAACAGGGTGTCGGCCACCGCCAGGTTGGCGGCAGTCTTGTCCAGGCGCACGGTGACGAGCACGCGGCCGCGGTCCGGGCTCAAGCCCACCTTGCTGACGCGCCCCACCACCACTTCCTTGTAGCGCACCTCGGTGCGGCCGGGCTCCAGGCCATCGGCGTTGCGAAACGTGATCGTGATCAGCGGGCCGGTCGCGAGCAGCGTGCGCACGACGATCACAATGCCCGCCACCAGCGCCACCAGCGGGACGATCCAAACGAGCGAAAAGCGCAGCCGGTTCGCGCGCACGATCACGGGGGGTGGCACCGCGGCGCGCGCCGGTGCCGGCACGGCACCTGAATGTTGCACTGCGCAGGGGTCGGTGGGTTCAATCATGTCGACGTGGCGAGCGGGGCCGCTTTCACCTTCTGGCGGCGAGTGAGTCGCCTGCGCCGGGGTGGCACCGTTTCACCCGCTTCGGGCCAGATCAGGCGCGCATCAAAACTCGCCGCGGCGAGCATTGTCGCGATCACGACCGCGCCGAACGCCAACAGGCCGGCTTCCGGGCGCACGCTGGCGAACGCGCCGAAGCGCACCATGCCCACGAGAATGACGACGACGAACACGTCGAGCATCGACCAATGGCCCACGGTTTCGAGCACCCGGTACAGGCGCGCCCGTTCCACCTGGCGCCAGCGCGAACGAAAGTGCGCGGTGACCACGAGCAGCGCGAGTGCCGCGATCTTCAGGATCGGCACCGCGATGCTGGCGATGAAGACGATGACCGCGAGTTCCCACGACCCGGCGTGCCACAACTCGGCGATGCCGCCCAGCAAGGTGTGCTCATAGCTGCCTAACACGCTGGCGGTGCCCATCACCGGCAGCACATTGGCCGGTATGTAGAGCAGCACAGCCGCGGCCAGGTAGGCCACGGTGCGCTGCAGGCTGTAGGGCTTGCGCACATGCAAGGCGAAGAGGCAGCGCGGGCAGCGCGGCGTGGCGTCGTCGGGAGATGAGGCGCGCGCGATCTCCGACACCATGCCGCAGCATTCGCAACCCCACAGGCCGAGCGAGCGCGCGCTCACGACCTGCGGGTTCACGCCGCAATCCTTTGCGCGCGCCACCACAAGCCGTGCAGGCCGGCCACGTGTTCGGCTGTCAACAGTACCGTCAGCGCGGCGTAAGCGAAGATGCCCGCGCCTGGCACCACGCTTGCCATGCCGGCGCTGCGCACGATGGCCACCAGCGTGCCCAGCAAGAACACCTCGACCATGCTCCAGCGCGTCAGCCAATGCAGCGCGCGCATCGCCGGCAGAAAGGCGGCCGAGCGCCGGCCGAGCACGAGCGGCACCAGCACCCACAGGCGCAGCAGGATCACGAGCAAGGGAAATGCAAACGCGGTGGCGCCGGCCAGAAGCGCTACGGCTTCCTGGCCGGTATCCCAAGTCTGCGCAATCGCCTGCGGCAGCGTGGCCTCGACGTTGATGCCGCTGAGGTCGAGCGTCACGATGTTGGCGACGTTGCCGATGACAAACACGATCAGCGCTGCCACCGCCAACGCCAGCAGGCCTTCGGGGCCGAGCCGATGGCCGCGCCCGAGCGTCGAGCCGCAGCGTGTGCAGCGCGCCACTTCGTATTCCGCCAGGGCTTCGCGCGTGTGCACCGCGTCGCACTCTTCGCATACCACGAGAGCCGGGTAGATGGCGACATGCTCGCCGCGACGCGCCGGGTGGTCCACCCAGCCCAGGCGCCAGAACAGGCGGTGCAGGATCAGGCCCATGATCGGCAGGCGGGGAGCGGGCGGGGCTGCGGCACGGCTCGATTCTGCATCGTCGCGGGCATCGGGTTCAAGGCGCGGGCGCTTGGGGCGCCTGCGGCGTGCTCATGACAATGGCGCCAGCGGCGCCTTGGCCTGCGCCACCTGCTGCTCCAGGCGCTGGATATCGGCGATCAGGCGCCCGGCGATCAGGCCCACGACTTCGAAACCGAACGCCGGGTTCTGGTAGTAGAGCTGGTTCAAGTCGCTCTCGCCGATCGTGAGCACGCGGCAAGGCTCAGCGCAGCGCGCGGTGAGGGTTCGGCGCCGGTCCGGCGAGAAGAACGCAATCTCGCCGAAGATGCGGCCGGGCTCAAGAAACACGCCAATCTCGACAAGTTCGATGCGGCCTTCGGCAAGAAAGTACAGATGCTCGGCAGGATCGCCCTTGTTGAAGAGCACGGTGCCGGCCTTCAGGTCCTTCTTCTTCATGTACGGCTTGAGCCACACACCCGACATGTCGCGCCGCGCCGCGGCGTGCGTGACGCGGCGCGTGAGTCGGATCATCTCGATCGCGCGGTAAATGTTGATCGGCAACAGCACGCCATGCAGAATCATCATCGGCAACGACGGGTAGAGCAGCCCGTACATGAAAAAGCCGACGTTGCTGCCCACCGCGAGCCAGCGCAGCGGCACCATGATGCGCAGGAACGAGCTGACGATCGTCAGCGCCGAGGCCACGCCCGCCGACGCCAGCGCCAGCATGCCCGTGGGTGTGGACAGCGCCGCTTGCACCGTGGCCACCGCGATTGCGAGGATCTCAGTAAGGGATATTTGCATTGTTTTCAGCCCTGGGCGCCATCCGCCCCTTGGCGTGCCGCCTGCCGGGCCCGGCTTGAGGCGGGATGGTGCGGCTCGATTATCCGGCGCCCGGGCTCGCGGCGCGGCTGCGCCGGGCCAGACCGGCGCACGAGGGGGCGGTGCGGGTCTCGCAGTATCTTCAAGTATCCGCCAACAGTATACTTACGATACTGCGGATACTTGGAGGTACTTCAGTGCAAGACCTTTGGCACTTCCCTCGCCCAGACGACGCCGCCCGGATCGTCGGCACGCTCAAGGTGGGTCTGGTGTCGGCGCTGGCCATCATCGAGCCGCGGCGCCGCGGCAAGACGACGTTCCTGCTCGAAGATCTGGCTCCCGCGGCGCTTGCAGCAAGCATGACCCCCCTCTACATCAATCTTGCGGCCACGTCCGGGGGCCTCGAAGCCTACCTCGCCGCGGCGGTCCGAACCACGGTGGTCGATGCAGGGGGGGCACTGACCTCCCTGAAGGCGCTGGGCAAGGCCCGCGTCAAGAAGATTTCCAGCAAGGCCAGCCTGGTGTCGGCGGAGATCGGCGGCGAAATCGAACTCGACCCGGCCTCGCCCCACGGTGAATTGGCCGCCGCGTTCGGCGAGTTGGCCGCGCTGAGGAAAGACGTGGTGTTCCTGCTCGACGAGGTGCATCGCCTGGGCGAAAGCACCGCGCACGACGTGGCGTGGAGCCTGCGCTCGCTGCTGGACACGCACCGCAAGAGCATGAAAGTCATCGCGACGAGTTCGTCGGCAGCGTCGTACGAACTGCTCGTCAGCGGCGAGAAGCGGGCCTTCAATCGGTGGTTCACACGCACGTCGCTGGCGCCGCTGGGCGATGCATTCGTCGGCCACCTTGCGGCGGTGACACGCCAGCACTTTCCCAAGCATGGCGTCACGAAGGCCGATCTCGCGGCGGCGTTCGCGGCGCTCGGGCACAGCCCGAAATTCCTGCGGGACTACCTGAACCAGCGCATCCTGAACCCGGGCATGAGTCATGACACCGCGTTGAAGCTCGCCGCCGCCGAGGCGGCGCGCGAAAGCGGCCACGAAGACGCGTTCGTGCGGCTCGTGCCCCTGCAAAAGATCGTGCTCGTGGCGATTGCGTCTGGCCAGAAAGAGCTGTTCGGCGAAGCGACCCTGAAGGCCGCCGGCAGTGTGCTGACCGGCGAGCCGGTGTCGAAGACCCTGATGCAGAAGGCCCTGCGTTCGCTCGCGATGAACGGCTGGATCATCCGTGCCGCACGCGGCGAATACCTGCTGGCGGACAGCCTGTTCGAACAGTGGCTGGGCGAGCAGATAAAGACGGGTCTGCTGCCGGCCCCCGCGCCGATCAAAGGCTGAGACCTTGGGCAGTCGATCTACAGCAGCGCGTACCTGTCAGCCGATGTCTTGATGCAGGCACAGGATGTTGCCCTCCGGATCGTCGAACCAGGTCGCCTTCTCCGAGCAACCGCAACAAGAGTAGGATTTGCCGAAGCGGGTCCTTGCAAGGAGGCTCTCATGCGCAGGCTGTTGTGCTTTGCTCTGTCGCTGTGGTTGGCGGGCGCAGCCGCCGCGCAGGACCGCGTCGCGCGCGTGGGTTACCTGACCTGGCAGGACTCGGGCGCGTATCACGAGTCGACCTTGAACGGTTTCGTCGAGGGCCTGCGCTCGGAGGGCTTCGTCGAAGGCAGAAACCTGCAGCTGCTGCGCCGCACGGCATCGAACGACCCCGACAAGTTCAAGCCGTTGGCGCGCGAACTCGCGGCGTCCAAGGTCGACGTGTTCTTCGCACCGGCAACGCCGATGGCCACCGCCGCCTGGTTCGCGGCGAAAGACACGCCGATCGTCATCGCCACGATCCTCGACCCCATCGAACTCAAGTTCGTCGAGTCGCTGGGCCGGCCTGGAACTCGTGTCACGGGCGTCACGTCGATGAACGACGAGCTCACCGCCAAACGCATGCAGTTGCTGACGGAAATGGTGCCGGGCCTGAAGCGCGTGGGCGTCGTCGTCGACTCCGCCATGGTCAACGCCTGCAAGCAGGAGATCCAGCACACCGAGAAAGCGGCGAAGGCGCTCGGGTTGACGCTGGTCATGGTCCACGTCGAGCGGCCCACCGACCTCGACGCGGCGTTCGCCAAGCTGACTGCCGCGAAGGTGCAGGCAGTGACGAGCACGCTGATGTCCACACGCAACAACCTGAACGAGGACTACGCTGCCGCGGCCCTGAAGCACCGGTTGCCGTCGATGTTCGAGCTTGAGCAAGCCGTGCACGAGGGCGGATTGATGAGCTACGGCCCCGACTTCCCGGCGATCTTCCGCCGCGCCGGTCAATACACCGGCCGCATCCTCAAAGGCGGGCGGCCGGCCGAGATGGCGATCGAACAGCCGCGCGAGTTCCAGCTCGTGCTGAACATGAAGACGGCGCGAGCCTTGGGTATCTCGGTGCCGAAGACGATTCTGCTGCGCGTGGACAAGCTGATCGAGTGAGGCTTTGCACCTCGCTACGAACACAACGCCCTTGTTCAACGGCATGGGTTGGCGCAGCCGCGCGATGCTCAGCCAATGCCCGCACGGGCCGAGAAGGCGATCGGCCCGCCCCGGGCGCGCGTGGCTCCTAGACCTCGGCGAGCGGGAAGCCCAACGCCTTGGCTGCTGTCGCAAGGCGTTGATCGTAGGTTGCCAGCTCCAGCGTCTGACCCTGACCGCGCAGGAAGTCCATCGTCGCCAGATGCAGGGCATCGAGCGTTCGCACCGGCAGCGGGAACGGCTGAAGCGCCCGCGCGAGTACCTGCGCGGAAAGTTCGAGCAAACTCACGCGATCGACGAAATGGCGCGCATCGGTGCCGTGCGAGGCGCCCGCGCTTCGCGCATGAACCCGATTGAAGACCTCGTATTCGAGCAGCCGACTTGCCACGAAGGCCTGGGACCAGAACGCATCGGGTGGCGAGCGGCCCTCGGCGAAAAGCCGTGCCAGCACGACCGAGGTATCCAGGTAGATCAACGGTCTGCCCGGCTCACGTCGAGATCGCGCAGCACGTCGCCGAATTCGGCGACCGGCCTGCGGCGCGGGAGCCGCGCCTTGGGCGAAACCTTCGCCGGCGCCAGAAGGCCCTGCCGCACCAACTCACCCATCTTCCGCTCGGCGGCGGAGGCACCCTCACGCACACGCGGGGCCACCAACTCGGCCACGACATGCCCACGGTCAGTCACCAGCACGGTCTCGCCCGCGGCGGCTGCGCGAACGTACTCGCTGAGCTTGTTCTTCAGGGCCTTGATGCCGACGGCTTGCATGGCCTGCAATGTAGCTACTGGTAGCTACATTGTCAACGGACGATCGTCCTCGCGCAGGTCCGCCAAGGCGACGGGGCTGACGATCGTGCTCAACCTCAAGGCCGCCAAGGCGATGGGATTGACGATTCCCACGCCGCTGCTGTTGCGGGTGGATGAAGTAAAGCACGAAAAATTGCCCGAGCTGGCCGCCGAGATCGCGCGGCTGAACTGCGACGTCATCTTCGCGCCCGGTGCCGAGGCCGCGTTGAACGCGGTGAAGCAGGCCAGCCGCGACACGCCCAACCCAACCTGATCGAAATGGTGGTCAACTTGAAGACCTCGAAGGCCTTGGGCGTCGTGGTCCCCCAGGCGCTGCGGCTGCGCGCCGATCGGCTGATCGAGTAGCAGCCTGTCGGGCGCCGGCACGGCGCGACCCGCCGCCGCGCCGTGCGAGCCCCGACCGAGCACAATCCATTCGATGCTTACCGCGCCACCGGACTCCGCCTCAGCGAACACCTTGCGCGACGCCCACCGGGGCAGGCTGTTCCACAAGTATTTGCTGCTCATCATCTCGCTGGTCAGCGTGGCATTGCTCGCTTCCGGGGGCATTGGCCTGTACTTCTCGTACCAGGAGACCCGTCTGGCGCTGGGAAGCCTGCAACACGAGAAAGCGCTCGCTGCGGCGGCGCGCATCGAACAGTACGTGCGCCAGATCTCGCAGCAACTGGGCTACGCCGCGCTGCCGCAGCTCGACGCGTCGGACATCGAGGCGCGGCGCGTCGAATTCCTCAAGCTGCTGCGCCAGGCGCCTGAGGTCACTGACATCGCGCAGTTGGATGCGACCGGGCGCGAAGTGATCGCGGTGTCGCGCCTGGGCATGGACATCGCGGCGTCTTCGCGCGACCGCTCGGCGGACATTCCGTTTCGCGAGGCGCGGCGCGGCCAGCCGTGGTACGGGCCGGTGTACTTCCGTAAGGAAACCGAGCCCTACATGACGGTGGCGATCCGCACCGGCGGCGAGAAGGGGCCGGTGACGGTGGCCGAGGTGAACCTGAAGTTCATCTGGGACGTGGTGTCGCGCATCCGCATCGGCGACAAAGGCAAGGCCTATGTGCTCGACGGCAGTGGCCTGCTCATTGCAGACCCCGACATCGGCCTGGTGCTGCGCAAGACCAATCTCGCATCGCTGCCACACGTCATCGCGGCGGCCGCGGCGCACAACCCCGACGAGCCGGCGCGGGTTTCGCGCGACCTGCGCGGCACGCCGGTGCTGGCTTCGTCCGCCGCGATCGAACCGCTGGCCTGGAAGGTTTTCGTCGAACAGCCGATCGCCGAGGTCTACGCCAAGCTCAATGCTTCCATCATCCGCACCGGCCTGTTGCTGCTCGCCGGCCTGGCGATTTCGGCGCTCGCCGCGTCGGCCCTCGCACGCAGCATGGTGCGGCCGATCCGCACGCTCGACGAAGGCGCGCGGCGCATCGGCGCGGGCGAACTCGGCGGGACCATCGTCGTGAAGACCGGCGACGAACTCGAAGGTTTGGCGGATCAGTTCAACCGCATGACGCAGCAGTTGGCCGAGTCGTATGCCGGCTTGGAGCGCAAGGTGGAGGCGCGCACTGCGGAAGTGACCGAAGCGCTCGACTACCAGACCGCGATCAGCCAGGTGCTGCGCGTGATCAGCGAGTCGCCCACCGATGTGGCACCGGTGTTCGAAGCGATTCTCGAGAGTGCGAGCCGGCTGTTCGGGCAGCCTATCGCTGCCGTGATGCGCTACGACGGCCGGCTCGTGCACCTGGTGGCCACGCGCAACTGGCCGCAAGAGGCGATCGACGATGCGCGCAGGCTGTACCCGGGCCCTCCCAATCCGGCCATTATGAGCGGCCGCGTGATTCTGTCGGGCAGCGTGCAGATCCAGGAAGACGCGCTGCTTGACCCCGCCTATGACCGGCAGGCGGCCTCGGCCGGGCATTGGCGCCGCATGATCGGCGCGCCGCTGCTCAAGGACGGTGCGGCGCTGGGCGCGATCGTCGTCGCGTGGCCCGATCCGGGGCCGACGCCCAGCCGCCAGCAAGATCTCCTCAAGACCTTTGCCGACCAGGCCGTGATCGCGATCGAGAACGTGCGTCTGATCAACGAGACCAGAGAGGCGCTGGAGCAGCAAACCGCCACCGCCGAGGTGCTGCAAGTCATCAGCAGTTCAGTGGCCGATACCCAACCGGTGTTCGAGAAGATCCTGCTCAGCTGCAAGAAGCTGTTCGACAGCTCCGAACAGGGCGTACTGCTGATCGACGACGACGGCAATATGCACCTGGGAGCGCACAACGGCGTGGCTCGGGGCAAACTCGAGGCCTTCTTCGCCCAGCCGCGCGCCGCCGGTCCGTTTGCGCAGGCGATTCGCGAGCGCCGCCTGCTGCACTACCCCGACGTGCTGGCCCCGGGCGACGACGTGCCGCGCGGCATCCGCATCGTCGCCGAGCAGTTGGGCATCGGCAGCTATTCGCAGGCGCTGGCGCCCATGGTGTGGGAAGAGCGGGCGGTGGGCGCGCTGTATGTGATTCGCAAACCGCCCACGGGCTTCAGCGATAAAGAGCTGGGGTTGCTGAAAACCTTTGCCGACCAGGCGGTGATCGCGATCCAGAACGCGCGGCTGTTCCACGAAATCCAGGACAAGAGCCGCCAGCTCGAAGTGGCGAACAAGCACAAGTCGGACTTTCTCGCCAACATGTCGCACGAACTGCGCACGCCGCTCAACGCGATCATCGGATTCTCCGAAGTGCTCAGCGAAGAAATGTTCGGCGACCTGAACCCGAAGCAGCTCGACTACCTGCAAGACATCCACTCCTCGGGCCACCACCTGCTGTCGCTGATCAACGACATCCTCGACCTGTCGAAAATCGAAGCCGGGCGCATGGAACTCGATCTGTCGAGCTTCGATCTGGGCATGCTGCTCGACAACGCGATGACGCTGGTGCGCGAGCGCGCCGCGCGCCACGGCCTGGCGCTGACCCTCGACGTTGAAGACGGTGTCGAGGATTGGGTGGCCGACCCCCGCAAGGTGAAGCAAGTCGTGATCAACCTGCTGTCCAACGCCGTCAAGTTCACGCCGGCCGGCGGCACCGTGACATTGCGCGCGCGCCGCGTCGAGAGCGTCGGCGCCGCCGCGATCGAGATCGCCGTCATCGACACGGGCGTGGGCATCGCGCCCAACCAGCAAGCGCTGGTGTTCGAGGAATTCCGCCAGGCCAGCGGCGACTACCTGCGCAAGGCCGAGGGCACGGGCCTCGGTCTGGCACTCGCGAAGCGCTTCGTCGAACTGCACGGCGGGGCGATCCGGGTCGAAAGCGAACCCGGCCGCGGCTCGACGTTCGCCTTCGTTCTGCCGCTGCGGGTGATGGAGGTCGCGTGAGCGGCGTGCCTCGCCGACCTGTCAGGCCGATGGCGGCCACGCGTCCCACGGGCATTCACTTACGGATTCACTTACGGATTCACTCACGGATTCAATCGCGGCTTCACTCGCGGGCAGAGGTTTGCCCATGAACACCTTGAAAGTCGACGTCGCCATCATCGGCGCCGGCACCGAATAGCGCAGCGCTGGCGCAAGCGCGAACCGGAGCGTAGCTGCCCGGCTGGGAGTGTTGGTCATCAATGGCCCAGGGCCAGACCGAGGAGGCATCATGAGTGCTTCGATCAGCTGCGGAAGGAGATGAAGACATGACGAACATCGTATTGACACGTCGCGCATTGTTGTACGCAGCCGCTACAGCCGGCTTGGCCGGAAGTGGGCCCGCGTTTGCAGCCACCGAGCCGCCGCCCGAGACGACGCGAATCCGGCTGGGCAAGGTGCGCAGCATCTGCCTCGCGCCGCAGTACGTGGCCGAGGAGTTGCTGCACGCGGAAGGTTTCACCGACGTGCAGTACGTCGAGGGCCCCTCCGGCACGCCGGGCCAGCAATTGATGAGCACCGGCCGAATCGACATCGGCATGAACTTCGCGGCGGTGATGGTGCAGCAACTCGACCAGGGCGTGCCCTTCATCGTGCTCGCCGGCATTCATGCGGGCTGCTTCGAACTGTTCGGCACCAACGGTGTCAAGACCATCAGCGACCTCAGAGGCAAGACCGCTGCGGTGCTTTCGCTCGGGTCGTCGCAGCATGTCTTTCTCTCCAGCATCGCGGCTTCGGTCGGTCTCGACCCGCAGCACGACATCCGCTGGGCGACGCACCCACCGGCGCAGGCCAAGCAGATGCTCGCCGAGGGCAGCATCGACGCCTTCCTCGGCTTCCCGCCCGACCCGCAGGAACTGCGCGCGCTGAAGGTCGGTCACGTCGTACTGAACAGCGCGCTCGACCGACCGTGGTCGCAATACTTCTGCTGCATGGTCGCGGCGAACCGCGAGTTCGCGCGCAAGAACCCGGTCGCGACGAAACGCGCGCTGCGCGCGATCCTCAAGGGCAGCGAGATCTGCGCGACCGACCCGGAGCGCGCCGCCACGGCGTTCCTGAAGCAGGGTTACCCGACCAACCCAGATCATGCGCGCCAGGCCCTGCGAGAAATCCCCTACGGCCGCTGGCGCGACTACAACCCCGAAGAGACGGTACGTTTCTACGCGTTGCGCTTGCGCGAGGCCGGGATGGTGAAGAGCACGCCGCAGAAACTGATCGCGCAGGGGACGGATTGGCGACTGCTCGATCAACTCATGAAAGAGCTGAAGACGTGACCATCGACGTGAGGTGCACGATTTGTGCTTCGCGCCGCAGTTCGATCAGCTGAGGAAGGAATTGAAGACCATGACGAACATCGTACTGACGCGTCGCGAACTGTTGTATGCAGTCGGTTCTGTCGGCCTGGCCGCGAGCGCGCCCGCGTTTGCGGCCACCGAGCCGCCGCCCGAAACCACGCGCCTGCGGCTCATCAAGCTGCGCAGCATCTGCGTCGCACCGCAGTACCTGGCCGAGGAGTTGTTTCGCGCCGAGGGCTTCACCGACATCCAATACATCGACCCGGGGCCTGTGGGCGCGAGTGGCGTGCCGGCCGCGCGGGCGCTCGGCGCGGGCACGGTCGACATCAACGTGAACTTCGCCGCGCCGCTCG
>JANOLJ010000195.1:0-23652 GCA_031419715.1 Burkholderiales bacterium
GATACTGAGCGCGGCGCTGATCCTGCTGGGCTTGGCGGGCACCGTCTTGCCGGCCTTGCCCGGAACGCTGTTCGTCTTGGCGGGTATCGTGCTCGGCGCCTGGATCGACGATTTCACGCGTGTCGGCTGGGGCAGTGTTGCCGCCGTGAGCGTGTTGGCCGTGCTGGCCTGGGGTCTGGACTACGCCAGCGGCCTGCTCGGAGCCAGCAAGGTCGGCGCCAGCCGGCAGGCCATCATCGGCGCGGCGCTGGGCACGGTGGCGGGCGTTTTCATGGGCCTGGTGGGCGTGCTGTTCATGCCTCTGGTCGGTGCGGCGCTGGGCGAGTACATGGCAAGGCGGGAACATGGCCGCGCCGTCAAGGTGGGTGTGGCCACTTGGCTGGGTATCATGGCCGGGTTGGTTGCCAAGGTCGTGATCGCGTTCATGATGATCGGCGTCTTCATCGGGGCGCTGCTCATATGAACGGGGCCATGTGCGCATTCCGTTCGGGAACCATGCCGATCGAATTCAATCTATCCGCGCTGATCTCTTCAAACCTCTGTCCCGGCCACCGTGCGGCTGGGCAAACTCTTCATAGGACGTCATGAAACGGATTTTCTTGTTCCTGTTGACCAATCTGGGCGTGATGTTGGTGCTGGGTTTGGCGGTCAACCTGCTCGGGCTGAACAGATTCCTGACCGCCAACGGACTGGACCTGACCTCGCTGCTGGGCTTTTCGCTCGTGATGGGCTTTGGCGGTGCGTTCATTTCGCTGCTCATCAGCAAGCCGATGGCGAAGTGGACGACGCGCCTGCACGTCATCAACGATTCGAACGATCCGACGCATGCCTGGCTCGTCGCGACCGTGCAGCGCTTTGCCAACAGCGCCGGCATCAACATGCCCGAGGTCGGAATCTATGAAGGCGCACCCAACGCTTTCGCCACGGGCGCCTTCAAGAACTCGGCGCTGGTGGCCGTGTCCACCGGCTTGATTCAGTCGATGACGCGCGAAGAAGTGGAAGCCGTGCTGGGCCACGAGGTCGCCCACGTCGCGAACGGCGACATGGTGACGATGACGTTGATCCAGGGCGTGATGAACACCTTCGTGGTGTTCCTGTCGCGCGTCATCGGCTACGTGGTGGACAAGATCGTGCTCCGCAACCAGAACAGCGGCCCGGGCATCGGCTACTACGCCACCACCATCGTGCTGGACATCGTGCTGGGCGTGGTGGCCGCGATCATCGTCGCCTGGTTCTCGCGGCAACGCGAATTCCGCGCCGATGCCGGAGCCGCGCAACTGATGGGCCGCAAGCAGCCGATGATCAATGCGTTGGCGCGACTCGGCGGGCTGGACCCCGGCGAAATGCCGAAGTCGATGCAGGCGATGGGCATCAGCGCCCGCCCAGGCGGCCTGATGGCGCTGTTCTCCAGCCACCCGCCGATGGAGCAGCGCATTGCACGGCTCCAGCAATCCGCCTGACACCGGCGGGGACGATGCGGCGCATCGCGCGCGCCGCATCGGGAGCCCCCAGCGCTAATCGTCGTCGCGCACTTTGTATTGCCCCATCAATTGCTGCTGCATCGTCGGCGGCACCGCTTCATAGTGGCTCAGCGCGATCGTGTAGCGCCCCTGGCCGCCCGTCATGCCATTCAGGCGTGCCTGGTAGTTGGCCAGCTCCGACAGCGGCACCTGGCCGGCCACCATCATGCTGCCCCCGGGCTGCGCATGCGTGCCGCTGACCTGGCCGCGTTTGGCCGACAAGTCGCCGGTGATGTCGCCCACACAGCTCTCCGGGGAATTGATTTCCACCTTGACGATGGGCTCGAGCACGATCGGTTTAGCCTTGAGCACGGCGTCGATGAAAGCCTTGCGCCCGGCGGTGGCGAAAGCGATGTCTTTCGAGTCGACGCTGTGCGACTTGCCGTCGTAGACGATAACGCGCACGTCTTTCACCGGGTAGCCGGCGACGACACCGCTGTCCAGCCCTGAACGCACGCCTTTTTCAACCGCCGGAATGAACTGCGTGGGTATCGTGCCGCCCTTGACCTGATCGACGAACTCGAAACCCGCCCCACGCGGCAGCGGCTCGATTCTCAGGAACACCTCACCGAACTGGCCAGCGCCGCCGCTCTGCTTCTTGTGCCGGTAGTGCCCTTCGGCGTTCGCGGTGATCGTCTCGCGATAGGCGATGCGCGGCGGCCGCGTCGTGACCTCGCACTTGTAGACCTCGGCCATGCGTTCGAGCAGTGTGCGCAGGTGCAACTCGCCCAGGCCGTAGACCACGGTTTCATTCGTCACGGCAACGTGCTCGACCTTCAGGCACGGGTCTTCGTCGACGAGTTTTTGCAGAATCTCCCACATGCGCTGCTCGTCGCCGCGGCGCTTCGGCTCGATCGCCAGGCCGTGTACGGGCACGGGGAAATCCAACGGCTTCAGGTGCAGGTGGTCGTCTTCGGCGGCGTCGTGCAGTACCGCGTCGAAATGCATCTCGTCGATCTTCGCCACCGCGCAGACATCACCCGGCACGCCGCGTGGCACTTCCACATGCTCCTTGCCCTGCAGCATGAACAGGTGGCCCACCTTGAACGGTTTTCGGCCGTCGCCGATGTAGAGCAGGCTGTCTTTCGTGACCGTGCCCTGGTGGATGCGGAACACCCCCATCTTGCCGACATACGGGTCCACCGTGACCTTGAAGACATGCGCAATCACATGCTTGGCCGGGTCGGGGTCGGCGTGCAACTCTTTTGCCGCGGCGCCTTCGCCCTTGTAAAACTGCGGCGAGTTGCCCTCGGTGGGGTTGGGCAGCAGCAGGTCGATCACGTCGAGCAGTTCCGTGACGCCCGCGCCGTTGCGGGTGGAGACGAAGCACACGGGGATCAAGTGTCCTTCGCGCAGCGCCTGCTCCAGTGGCGCGTGCAATTCGCGCGGATCCACGTCGCCATCATTCAAGTAGCGTTCGACGAACTCCGGATCGACCTCCACCACCTGCTCGACCAGCGCGCGGTGGGTGTCAGCCACCGAGCCGAAGTCGCTTTCGCCCTGGGCGTTGAAGAAACAATCGACCACTTTCGTGCCACCAGAGGCCGGCAGGTTGAGCGGCAGGCATTCCTTGCCGAACACCTCGCGCAATTGCTCAAGCAAGCGCGGCAGATTCACCCCTTGGGCGTCGATCTTGTTGACGATGAGCATGCGGCACAACTGGCGTTGTTGCGCCCACTGCATCATGCGCGCGCTCATCATCTCGATGCCAGTGACGGCGCTGATGACCACGGCCGCGGTGTCCACCGCTTCGAGCGCCGTCATCGACTGACCCACGAAGTCGGCGTAGCCCGGCGTGTCGATCAGGTGCACGCGCGCATCGCGGTGCTTGAAATGCAGACACGCGGAATTCAGCGAATGCTGGGCGCGCCGCTCCATCGGGTCGAAGTCGCTCACTGTCGTGCCGCGTTCCAGGCTGCCGGGCGCACCGATCGCGCCGCTGCGGCACAGCAGCGCCTCGGCCAGACTGGTTTTACCCGACGCTGTCTGGCCGACCAGCGCCAGGGTCCGAATCGACCGGGTATCGGTGTTGCTGAGGCTCGACGGCATGACGCTCTCCTCGGTGAGCGCCGCTGCCGCGCCCGGGTTGAAGGGGGTTGCGTGCCTAGCGTAAAGGATAGCGCCCGCTCGGGCAATCGGGTCTGCAACGAGGGTCGGCTTGGCGCGTGCGGGAGCAGCGGCGCGTGCCGGGGCAGCAGCGCATGCCGCCCGGTCGGCACGAGCCCACCCCGAGCCCGAACGCGGCCGCTATTTGGCCGGCACCACCTGCGGCGCACCCGGCATCACCGGCAGGGTCTTCGCGGCCAGTTTTGCCTCCCACTCGCCTTGCAGCTCCTTCCCCGTCTTGTAGTGCGGGACGCGAAAAATCAGTCGCTGGTAGCGCTTGAGGACGGCGGTCGAGCCGGCGACCTCTTCGTTCCAGTGTTTGTGCGCAAGCTCAAGGTTGCGCTGCGTGTCCATCTCGAAGTGGTCGCGCGAGGACTGGCCGCCGAACAGATAGAGCTTGCCACGGTAAATGCGCCAGGTGTTGGGCCCACCGCCGCCGCCCCAGGGGATGGCGTAGTTGATGCCGTTCGCGCAGAAGCCGCCGAACTGCGGCATGTAGCGGTGCGGCGCGCGCAGGAACTCGGCCTTGTTCGCCTCGCTGATGAAACGGTAGACGACGCCCAGGCGTTCGGTGCGGATCACCGGGTCGCCAGGAATCGCTTCGTTCTGGGTGAAGTAGGCCACCGGGTCGTGGCCTTCGAGCATCACGTTGGATTCGTCACCGACGGTCGCCGTGCGAAACGGCCCGGCGTTGGCGGAGTCGGCCGGCTGGCCGAGCGCGGGCGCCGCGGCCCCGAGGCCCAGCAGCGCGGCGCAGACCAAGAAGGCGCGCGCCTTCGATGCAGGGGTGGCTTTCGATCCGATCATGTCAACGTCTCCTGAACGTCATTGAAATGCAACTTCCGCAAAGCTTCTGAGCTTGCGACTGTGCAACTGGTCGATGCCCTGCGCGCGCAACAGCTCAATGGCGCGAATGCCGATGCGCAGGTGCTGGTCGACTCGCGCGCGGTAGAAATGATTCGCCATGCCGGGCAACTTGATCTCGCCGTGCAGCGGCTTGTCGCTCACGCACAGCAAGGTGCCGTAAGGCACGCGGAAGCGGAATCCGTTTGCCGCGATCGTTGCGCTTTCCATGTCCAGCGCCACGGCGCGGCTCTGGCTGAAGCGGCGCTCCGGCGTGCTGCTCGCGTTCACTGAAGGGAGCAGCTCCCAGTTCCGGTTGTCGGTGCTCGCCACCGTGCCGGTGCGCATGATGCGCTTCAACTCATAGCCCTTCAACTGGGTCACTTCGGCCACCGCCGCCTCAAGCGCGACCTGCACCTCGGCCAGCGGCGGGATCGGCACCCACAGCGGCAACTCCTCGTCCAGCACGTGATCCTCGCGCACATAACCATGGGCGAGCACATAGTCGCCGAGTTGCTGCGTATTGCGCAGGCCCGCACAGTGGCCGAGCATGATCCACGCATGTGGGCGCAGCACGGCGATGTGGTCGGTGATCGTTTTCGCGTTCGCCGGGCCGACGCCGATGTTGACCATCGTGATGCCGCTGCCGTCGGCACGCATCAGGTGGTAGGCGGGCATTTGCGGCAGGCGCGGCGGCGCGACGCCGTGTTCGTCGCCGGCTTGCGCGGGCAGCCCGGCGCGGCGCGTCACCACGTTGCCGGGTTCAATGAAAGCGATGTAGTCTTGCGCGGCCCCTGAGCCGGCCATCGCCGCATGGCCCAGGCGCACGAATTCGTCGATGTAGAACTGATAGTTCGTGAACAAGATGAAATTCTGAAAGTGTTCCGGCGCCGTGCCGCTGTAATGGCGCAGGCGGTGCAAGGAGTAATCGACACGCGGCGCGGTGAATAGCGCCAGCGGATGCGGCTGCCCGGGGCCTGGCTCGAAGGTGCCGTTGGCGATGCCGTCGTCCATCGCCGTGAGATCGGGCAGGTCGAAGCGGTCGCGCATCAGTAGGCGCCGCGTCGCGTCGAGTGAGCCTTCCAGGTGGTCGTTCTCTGCAAGCGAAAAATGCACCGGAATCGGCTGACTGCTCGTGCCGACCTCAAGCCACACATGGTGGTTCTTCAGCAGCAACTTGAACTGCTCCAGGTAGTAGTTGCCGAACAGGTCTGGCCGGGTCAACGTCGTCTCATACGTCCCCGGGCCGGCAACGAAGCCGTAGCTCAGGCGCGAATCGGCGCGCGCCACCGTCGCCGTGCGAACCCGCACAAATGGGTAGCAGGCGCGCACCCGGCCGCGCGGGTCGGCCTTGCCGGGTTCAAGCCGAGGTTCCGTTCGGACATCGTGGGCGCCAGCTGCGCCGTCCTCCGTGGCTTCGGCGTTGGCCACGAATCTTTGCAGGCAGTCGCGCAGGTGGGCGACGTTCGCGTCATAGATCGCACGCACCTGGGCCAGCGCGGCGGCAGGGTCGTCAAAGCGTGCAGGGGGAATGAAGGCGGGTTGCAGGGTCATGGCGAGCGCCGTTCAACGCTGGCGCTGGTTCGCATTGTGGCGGCATCTTGTGACCCTGGCGTAAGCTCGCGCCCGGCGGACACTGACGCCTTGGTACATGCAGTGCGCCGGTTGCGGCTATCCTCGCGCGCCAAGGAGTCGCAACATGCATGTGGTTGTTCTGGGCAGTGGCGTGATCGGCGTGAGCTGCGCCTATCACCTGGCGATGGCGGGGCACGCGGTGACGGTGCTCGACCGCTGCGCTGCCGCCGCCATGGAAACCAGCTACGCCAACGCTGGCGAAGTGTCTCCCGGCTACTCAGCGCCCTGGGCCGGCCCCGGCGTGCCGCTCAAGGCGATCAAATGGCTCTTGATGCGGCACCGCCCGCTCGTGATCCGGCCGCACCTCGACATCGGCCTGCTGCGCTGGGCTTTGGCGATGCTGCGCAACTGCACTGCGGCACGCTACCGGGTCAACAAGGGCCGCATGGTGCGCCTGGCCGAATACAGCCGCGACTGCCTGATCGAGCTGCGCGCCCAGACCGGAATCGAATACGACCAGCGCACGCAAGGCACGCTGCAACTGTTTCGCACGCAAAGACAATTCGACGCCAGTGCCGCCGACATGTCCATCCTGCGCGAGTACGGTGTGGCCCACGCATTGCTCGACGCCGCGGGCTGCATGAATCACGAACCGGCCTTGGCGGATGTGCGCGACAAAGTCGTCGGCGGCCTGCACTTGCCCGGCGACGAAACCGGTGACTGCTTCAAGTTCACGCAGGCGCTCGCGGCGTTGGCCACGCAGCGCGGCGTGAAGTTCCGCTATGGCGTGCGCATCGATCGCCTGCTGCATGTGGGCGGCCATGTGCACGGCGTGGCCACCGCGACAGGCACCGTCAAGGCCGACGCGACACTCGTAGCGCTGGGCAGCTACTCGCCGTTGTTGCTCGCCCCGCTGGGCATTTCGCTGCCCGTCTATCCGGTGAAGGGCTATTCGATCACGGTGCCGATCACGGATGCGAGCGGCGCACCGGAATCGACAGTGATGGACGAATCGCACAAAGTCGCCGTGACGCGCCTGGGCGAGCGCATTCGTGTCGGCGGCACCGCCGAGCTGGCAGGCTACGACCTGCGCCTGCACGAGACACGGCGCCGCACGCTGGAGCATGTGGTGACCGATTTGTTTCCGCGCGGCGGTGACGTGTCGCGCGCCGAGTTCTGGTGCGGCCTGCGCCCCATGACACCCGACGGCACGCCGCTGCTCGGGTCCGCCGGGCCACGCGGCTTGTTCCTGGCCACCGGCCACGGCACGCTGGGCTGGACGATGGCTGCGGGCACCGGCCGCGTGATGGCCGATGTGATCGGCGGTCGCGCGCCGCAGATCGACATGAAGGGATTGACGCTCGCCCGCTATCGACGCGCCGGCTGAACCGCGCACCAGCCCGCAAAGGTTTCCGCATGCCCACGAAGGAAGTTCGCGCGCCCATGGCGTGCACCGTGATCGAGCTGCACGTCGCGGCCGGCGCCCAAGTGCGCGCTGGCCAGGCGCTGGTCGTGCTCGAAGCCATGAAGATGGAGCATGTGCTGCACGCCGAGCTTGACGCGCTCGTTCTGGAGGTCGCCGTGCAACCGGGCGAAACGGTGGTGCAAGGCGATCTGTTGTTCCGGCTGACCCCGCAGGCCGCCCCCGCGCGCGAGCCCGACCGCCCCGCCCGATCAACAGGCACCGCCGCAGGCCCGGCCGCAGCCGCACCTGCGACCAGCACCACCACCTCAACTGAACCTGCGCTGCGCGCCGACCTGCAAGAAGTGCTCGCACGCCACGCTCATACGCTCGATGCGCAACGCGCCAGCGCGATCGCGAAGCGCCACGCGCGCGGCCAGCGCAGCGCGCGCGAAAACATCGCCGCGCTGTGCGACCCCGGCAGCTTTGTCGAATACGGTGCGCTCGCCCTGGCCGCACAAAGCACGCGGCGCAGCCAAGACGATCTGATGCGCAATACGCCGGCCGACGGCATGGTCACCGGCATCGGCAGCGTCAACGCAGAGCGATTCGGCGAACAGGCCTCGCGCTGCGTCATCCTCGCTTACGACGCGACCGTGCTCGCGGGCACTCAGGGGTTTCGCAACCACCAGAAAACGGATCGGCTGCTGGGCATCGCGGCGCGGCAGCGGTTGCCGGTCGTGCTGTTCGCCGAAGGCGGCGGCGGGCGGCCCGGCGACACCGACATGCCCATCGTCGCCGGCTTGCACGTCGGCACGTTTGGCGCCTATGCGCGCCTGAGCGGCAAGGTGCCGATCGTCGGTATCGTCGCCGGCCGGTGTTTTGCTGGCAATGCCGCGCTGCTGGGCTGCAGCGACGTGATCATCGCCACCCGCGACAGCAACATCGGCATGGGCGGGCCGGCGATGGTGGAAGGCGGCGGCTTGGGCGTGTTCTCGCCCGAGCAGATCGGGCCGAGCGAGGTACAGGCGCGCAATGGCGTGATCGATGTGCTGGTGAACGACGAGACCGAGGCGGTGGGCGTGGCACGCCGCTACCTTGAATACTTTCAGGGTGATGCCGCGGCGTCTGCCGGTACCACGCGGTCGGCGGCAGACCAGACCGCGATGCGTGAGGCGCTGCCCGAAAACCGGGTGCGCAGCTACGACATGCGTCTGGTGATGCAACGTCTCGCCGACACCGATTCGCTGCTGGAGCTGCGCGCCGGTTTCGGCGCGGGCATCTTCACCGCGCTGGCGCGCATCGAAGGCCGTGCGGTGGGCCTGCTGGCGAACAACCCTGTGCATCTGGGCGGCGCGATCGACGCCGACGCCGCGGACAAGGCCGCGCGCTTCATGCAGTTGTGCGATTCGTTTGGCCTGCCCATGGTTTCCCTCGTCGACACGCCGGGCTTCATGGTCGGCCCGGACATCGAAACCCGAGCCCAGGTGCGCCACGTGAGCCGCATGTTCGTCGTCGGCGCGCAATTGAGCGTGCCGTGGCTCGCCGTGGTGTTGCGCAAGGGCTATGGCCTGGGGGCGATGGCGATGACGGGCGGCGGCTTTCACGCCGCGCTGGCCATCGCCGCCTGGCCCAGTGGCGAGTTCGGCGGCATGGGGCTGGAAGGCGCCGTGCGCCTGGGCTACCGCAAGGAACTCGAAGCGCTGCCCGCGGGGCCGCAACGCGACGCACTGTACGAGGAACTCGTGGCCCGGCAATACAGCGCCGGCAAGGCGATCAACATGGCGGCGACCTTGGAGATCGACGCGGCAATCGACCCGGCGACCACTCGCGACTGGTTGGCACGCGGGCTGGCCGCCGCGCCACGCGGCCCGGGCAGCCGGCGCTTCATTGATCCCTGGTAGGACTTTGCGCCTTCAACGCCAGAGCCCGTTCATACAGGGCGTTGCGCGGACTCGAACTCAACTTCGCGGCCAGCGCCACGGCCTGCTTGAGCGGCAATTCAGCGAGCAGGGTTTGCAGCAGCGCGTCGTCGCGCGTTTCCTCAGCCGCGCCGGCCACCGCGGTCAACGCGTGAATCACGACGACGAATTCGCCACGCAGGCGGTTCGGGTCACCCGCCAGCCAGCCTGGAAGCTCGGCCGCGGGCAAGGTGGTCACGCTCTCGAATTGTTTGGTCAGTTCACGCGCCACCGTCACGCGCCGCGCGCCGCATGCCGCGGCCAGCAGAGCCGCCAACTGCTCGATGCGGTGCGGCGCTTCGAGCAGCACTTGTGTCGCGCTGGACGCGGCAACGCCCGTGACCCAGCGTGTTCGCGCCTCGCCCCGGGATGGCGGAAAACCCAGGAACACGAAGCCTTCGCCCAGCGCATCACCCGCGACGCTGAGCGCCGCGAGCACGCTGCTCGCGCCGGGCACGGGCACGCAGCGCCAGCCAGCGTCGCGGGTGGCGGCAACGAGCAGCGCGCCGGGGTCGCTCACGGCGGGTGTGCCGGCGTCGCTGACGTAGGCGATGCGTTCGCCCGCGCCCAAGCGCGCGATCACCGCCGCGGCGCCTTCGCGTTCATTGTGCTGATGCAATGCCAACAGCGGCTTGGACAAGCCCAGGCTTTGCAGCAAGCCTGACGTGTGGCGCGTGTCCTCACAGGCGATCGCATCGACCAGCGACAGCACATGGATCGCTCGCAAGCTCAGGTCAGCGAGGTTGCCGATCGGCGTGGCGACGACGTACAGTGTGCTGCTGGGGTAGCTCTGCCCACCCGCGGCCGCGGCGGCCGCCTGAAGCATCAGCAAAGCGTTCGGTGAGACCATGGTTGTGGGGGCGTCGCGAGGAATGTCGAAACTGATGTCGAAAGAACAGGGTGACGCCGGCGAAGCGTTGGCACTGGCCCATCTGCTGCAACAGGGCCTGAGCCTCGTGCGGCGCAATTATCGAGTCGCGCGCGGCCCCCGAGCGCGCGGTGGCGAGATCGACCTCATCATGCGCGAGGCAGACGGCACCTTGGTGTTCGTCGAAGTACGAAGCCGTGCGCAGCGAGCGCAGGGCGGCGCCGCGGCGAGTGTGGGCAGCGCCAAGCAACGCAGCATCGTGTTCGCCTCACAGCATTTCTTGAACAACCTGCGCACACTGCCGCCCTGCCGCTTCGACGTGGTGGCGATCGACGCCGGCCATGTGGAGTGGTTGCGCGGCGCGTTCGACGCGCCATCATCCCTGCGCTGAACACGGCGATGCGCCAGCGTCATGGCGCGCCCAGTGGCATATCATCGCCACACATGCTTGAGCAGCGAATTCAACAACAGTTCTTCGACAGCGCCGACCTGAAATATGCAGCGGCCGAGATACTCGCCCGGCCAATTGCGCAGGCGGTCACCACCCTCGTCGGCTGCATCACGGGCGGGGGCAAGGTGCTGGCGTGCGGCAACGGCGGGTCGGCCAGCGACGCACAGCACTTCGCGGCGGAGTTCATCGGCCGCTTCGAGCGCGAGCGTCCTGGCCTGGCGGCGATTGCATTGACCACCGACACGTCGATCATCACGGCCATCGGCAACGACTATTCTTTCGACGCAATCTTCTCCAAGCAGGTCGAGGCTCTGGGCGCGCCGGGCGACGTGTTGCTCGCCATCAGCACGAGCGGCAATTCGGCGAACGTCGTCGCGGCCGTGCACGCCGCGCACACCAAGGAAATGAGCGTGGTGGCGTTGACTGGGCGCGGTGGCGGCAAGATACGCGAGCTGCTGCTCGACACCGACGTCCACATCTGCGTACCGCATGAGCGCACGGCGCGCATCCAGGAGGTGCATATCCTGTCGCTGCACTGTTTGTGTGACGCGGTGGACAACCAGCTCTTGGGCGAACAGGAGAACCCATGAGAGTTTGTCTGGCCCGCGGCGTTTTGCTGAGCCTGGCCGTGACGCTGGGCTCGTTCAATCTCGCAGGCTGCGCGGCACTGCTACTGGGCGGCGCGGTCGTTGGCGGGACGATGGTCGCCACCGATCGACGCAGCGCGGCAACGCAGCTAGAGGACCAACTGATCGAGGGCAAGGCCGGTTCGAGGATTCGCGAAACCCTTGGCGACCGCGGCAAGGTCACGGCGACCAGCTACAACCGCTTGGTATTGCTGACGGGCGATGTGGTCACCGAATCCGACAAGGCCGCGGTGGAACAAAGCGTCGCACGCGTGGACAACGTTCGGTCGGTGCTCAACGAGCTGGCCGTGGCCGGGTCGGCGTCGCTCGGCGCACGCTCTAACGATTTGTTGCTGTCCGCCAAGGTCAAGGCGAGCATCGTCGACACGAAAGGGCTCTACGCCAACTCGATCAAGGTGGTGACGGAGCGAGGCGTTGTGTACCTGCTTGGGCGTGTGACGGAGCAAGAAGCCACGCAGGCGACGAACGTGGCGCGTGGCGTTACCGGGGTGGTCAAGGTCGTGCGCGTGTTCGACATCCTGACGGAGACCGAGCTCGCTGAAATCCTGCCCAAGGCCGCGCCGAAATAGCGCCCATAGCGCCCATAGGGCTGGCGAACGACCCTAGCGCAGCCGCTTGACGAGACTTGACGTGTCGAGCCGGTTGTCACCCTGCGCTTGCAGGTCGGCATAGAACTGGTCGACGAGCGCGGTCACGGGAATGCGCGCGCCATTGCGCCGGGCTTCATCCAATACCAGGCCCAGATCCTTGCGCATCAGGTCCACGGCAAAGCCGAAGTCGAATTTGCCGTCGACCATCGTCGGGCCGCGGTTCTCAAGTTGCCAGCTTTGGGCGGCGCCCTTGCCGATGACGTCGAGCACCAGCTTCATGTCCAAGCCGGACTTCTCGCCAAACGCGATCGCTTCCGCCAGGCCTTGAACCAAGCCGGCAATCGCCGTTTGATTGACCATCTTCGCCAGCTGGCCAGCGCCACTGCCGCCGATGCGCGTCACCGCCTTGGCAAACGCCAGTGCCACCGGACGCATCGCCTCGAATGCAGCGGTCTCGCCACCGCACATCACCGTCAAGGTGCCGTTGACAGCACCAATGTTTCCGCCGGAGACAGGCGCGTCGATAAAACTCACTCCGCGCTCCAGCGCCAACGCGTTGAGTTCGCGCGCCACGGCCGCCGAGGTGGTGGTGTGGTCGGCGATGACGGCGCCTGGTTTCATGACACTCAGCGCGCCGCTCTCGCCGAGCACGACGCCGCGCAAATCGGCGTCGTTGCCGACGCACGAGAAGACAATGTCCGCGCCTTCGGCCGCGGCTCTGGGCGTCGGTGCGGTCGAGCCACCATACTCGGCCGCCCACGCCTTGGCTTTCGCCGCCGTGCGGTTGTAGACAGTAACCTGGTGACCGGCCCGCGCCAGGTGCCCGGCCATCGGGTAGCCCATCACGCCCAGACCGATGAAGGCGACGCGGCGCGGTGCGACGGCGTCGTAGGTTCTGCTCGGCATGCTTGCGCTTTCAGATGATGGTCATGTGTTCGGTGCCGGCGGCCAGATCCTGGCTGCGCGCGCGCTGGCTGTGCAGCTTGATCTGCAAGCGCAGATCGTTCACCGAATCGGCATTGCGCACGGCGTCGTTGTACGTCACCAGGTTGTTCTCGAAGAGGTCGAACAGGGCCTGGTCGAAAGTCTGCATGCCGAGTTCGCGCGAACGCTTCATCAGCTCCTTGATTTCGGTGACTTCGCCCTTGTTGATCAGGTCCGAGATCAACGGCGTGTTCAGCAAAATCTCCACCGCCGCGACCCGGCCCTTGCCCTCTTGGCGCGGCAGCAGGCGCTGCGAGATCAGGCCCTTGAGGTTGAGCGCCAGGTCCATCAGCAGTTGCTGGCGGCGTTCCTCGGGGAAGAAGTTGATGATGCGGTCCAGCGCCTGGTTGGAGCTGTTGGCATGCAGCGTGGCCAGGCACAGATGGCCGGTTTCGGCGAAGGCCACCGCGTGTTCCATGGTTTCGCGATCGCGAATCTCGCCCATCAATATGACGTCAGGTGCCTGGCGCAGCGTGTTCTTGAGTGCCTGCGCCCAGCCGTCGGTGTCGATCCCGACTTCGCGCTGCGTGATGATGCAGTTCTTGTGCATGTGCACGAACTCCACTGGGTCTTCGATCGTGATGATGTGGCCGTAGGAGTTTTCGTTGCGGTGATCGACGATGGCCGCGAGCGACGTGCTTTTTCCGGAACCGGTGGCGCCAACAAAGATCACCAGGCCGCGCTTGGTCATCGCCACGTCTTTCAGCACATGCGGCAGGTTCATGCTGTCGATCGTCGGCAGGATCGCGGGAATGGTTCTGAGCACCAAACCGACGTGGCCTTGCTGAATGAACGCATTCACCCGGAAGCGCCCGACGCCTTGCGGCGCGATCGCGAAGTTGCATTCCTTCGTCTTCTCGAACTCCGCCGCCTGCTTGTCGTTCATGACAGAGCGCGCCAGTGCCATCGTGTGCGCGCCGGTGAGCGGCTGCGGCGAGACCTTCGTTACTTTGCCATCCACCTTGACGGCTGGCGGAAAGTCCACGGTCAGGAACAGGTCCGATCCGCCGCGCGAGGTCATCAGCCGCAGCAGGTCGTTGACGAACTTGGAGGCTTGGTCTCTTTCCATTTTGGTGTCCTGTGTGTGATGGGGCCGTCGGCCCTGGGCCCAGATCAGCCGGGGAAGTTTTCCGGGAACTTGGCCTTGGTGCGGGCCTCGGCCGGCGTGACGACGTTGCGGCGCACCAGGTCGGCGAGGTTTTGATCCAGCGTCTGCATTCCCATGCTGTTGCCGGTCTGGATCGACGAGTACATCTGTGCGACCTTGTTTTCCCGGATCAGATTGCGGATCGCCGCCGTGCCGAGCATGATTTCGTGAGCCGCGACGCGCCCCGAGCCGTCTTTGAGTTTGCACAGCGTCTGCGAAATCACGCCCACCACCGACTCCGACAACATGGCGCGCACCATTTCTTTCTCCGCGGCCGGGAACACGTCGACGATGCGGTCCACGGTTTTCGCCGCGCTTGAGGTGTGCAGCGTGCCGAACACCAGGTGCCCGGTTTCCGCAGCCGTCAAGGCCAGCCGGATCGTCTCAAGGTCACGCATTTCACCGACCAGAATCGCATCCGGGTCTTCGCGCAAGGCAGAGCGCAGCGCGTTGGCGAAGCTCAGGGTGTGCGGGCCGACTTCTCGCTGGTTGATCAGGCACTTCTTCGACTCGTGAACGAATTCGATCGGGTCTTCCACGGTCAGCACATGGCCGAACTCGTTCTCATTGAGGTGGTTCACCATCGCCGCCAGGGTCGTCGATTTGCCGGAGCCGGTCGGGCCGGTGCACAGCACCAGGCCGCGCGGCTTCATCGCCAGTTCCGCGAAAATCTTGGGCGTGTTCAACTGCTCAAGGGTCAGAATTTTCGAAGGAATCGTCCGGAACACGGCCCCGGAGCCGCGGTTCTGGTTGAACGCATTCACGCGAAACCGTGCCAGCCCCTGGATCTCGAATGAGAAATCGCACTCCAGCGCCTCTTCATACGCTTTGCGCTGCGAGTCGTTCATGATGTCGTACACCATGTCGTGCACTGCCTTGTGATCCAAAGCGTCGACGTTGATCCGGCGCACGTCGCCGTGCACCCGGATCATCGGCGGCAGCCCCGCTGACAAGTGCAGGTCAGAGGCCTTGTTCTTGACCGAAAAGGCAAGCAGTTGGGTGATGTCCATGATGGTCCGGGATGAATCTCGAGAGATGGGGCGTATCAAGCGCCGCACGTCGCGCCGACGCGATACTCTCGATCAATTATGGCGATGATCGCAGACAACATCGGCACGCTTCGGCGCCGCATGAATGACGCTTGCCTGGCCGCGGGCAGGCCCGTGCAAAGCGTCACGTTGCTGTGCGTGAGCAAGACGGCTCCCGCCGCCGCGGTGCGCCAGGCATACGAGGCAGGCGAATGCCACTTCGGTGAGAACCATGCGCAGGAGGGCCTGGCAAAGATCGACGCGCTGTCCGACCTGCGAAGCCACCTCACCTGGCACATGATCGGCCCGATCCAGACCAACAAGACCCGGCTGATCGCCGAGCGTTTCGATTGGGTACACACCCTCGATCGAATCAAGGTTGCGCAGCGCTTGGCGGAGCAGCGCCCGGGCGGGCGCGAGCCGCTGCAGGTCTGCATTCAGGTCAACATCAGCGGGGAAGCGAGCAAGGCGGGCGTGGCGCCGGACGAAGCGCGCGAGTTCGCGCGGGCCGTGCAGCGCCTTCCCCGCCTGCGGCTGCGCGGCCTGATGTCGATTCCGCAGCCTGCTGAAACTCTCGCCACGCAGCGCGTGGCGCACCGCGCGCTGTGCGAGCTGCTGCGGCAATTGAACCTCGACGGCATGGCACTCGACACCTTGTCGATGGGCATGACGGGCGACCTCGAAGCCGCCATCCTGGAGGGAGCCACCCTGGTGCGCGTGGGCACGGCAATCTTCGGTTCACGCCAGTCCGCGGCTGCGCAAACCTTAGCGGCTTGATCGCCAGCGTGTTGCTAATCTGCCGGCAAGGCAGCAGATGCTTACACTGGCCAGATGAATCGCATCGTCTTCGTCGGCGGCGGCAACATGGCGAGCGCCGTGATCAGCGGCCTGTTGAAGCAGGGCCATGTGGCCTCAACGCTGCATGTGGTTGAACCCGGCGCGGCACAACGCGACAGACTTCGCTCTGAATTCGGCGTATCGAGCCAGGCTGCGGCGGACGCGGGCCTGGCTGGCGCGGAGCTGGTGGTGTGGGCCGTCAAGCCACAGATGTTCCTCGATGCCGCGCGCGAGTGCGCGCCTTTCGTGCGCATGGCGTTGCACCTGAGCGTGATGGCCGGTATCCGCATGGCGACTCTCTCCCAAGCCCTGCGAACCGAGCGTGTGGTGCGCGCCATGCCCAACACGCCGGCTCTCATCGGGCAGGGCATCGCCGCGCTGTTCGCGCAAGCCGCCGTGACCGCGCCTGAACGCGCTCAGGCCGAACGGGTGCTGCAGGCCACCGGCGCAACGCTGTGGGTGCAAGCCGAAGCCGACCTCGACGCCGTGACCGCGCTGTCGGGTTCAGGCCCGGCGTATGTGTTCTATTTCATCGAGGCAATGATGCAGGCCGCCACCGAAATGGGCTTGAGCAGCGATGTCGGCCGCAGACTTGCACTCGCGACGTTCTCCGGCGCCACCGCGCTGGCCGAGGCCTCGCCGGAAGCGCCCGAGACGTTGCGCGATCGGGTCACCTCCAAGGGGGGCACGACCTACGCCGCCCTGCAATGCCTGGACAGACATGGCGTCAAGGCGGCGTTCGTCGAAGCCCTGAAGGCGGCGCAACTGCGCGCGAGGCAACTGGGCGATGAGTTCGGCGGCCCGTCGCCGCCGGTGTGACTGGTTCGCCATTCGGCGAACATGCTTCGAGGAGACACAAGTGAGCTATCTGTCGTACATCACCCCGGGTGACGCGAGCCCTTGGCACACCTACCTCACCCAGGTCGATCGCGTGCTGCCCTACCTCGGCCCACTGGCGCGCTGGGCGGAGTCGTTGAAACGTCCGAAGCGTTCGCTGATCGTCGATGTGCCGATCGAGATGGACGACGGCAGCGTGCGCCATTTCGAGGGCTTTCGGGTGCAGCACAGCCTGTCGCGCGGGCCCGGCAAGGGGGGCGTGCGCTACCACCCTGACGTCACGCTCGAAGAAGTGATGGCGCTGGCGGCCTGGATGACGATCAAGAATGCCGGTGTGGGCCTGCCTTTCGGAGGAGCAAAAGGCGGCATCCGCGTCGATCCGAAGTTGCTGTCGCGCAAGGAGCTCGAACGCATGACGCGGCGCTACACGAGCGAGATCGGCATCATCATCGGCCCGCAGACCGATATTCCAGCGCCCGATGTGAACACCAATGCGCAGATCATGGCGTGGATGATGGACACCTACTCCATGAACACCGGCGCCACCGCCACGGGCGTCGTCACCGGCAAGCCGATTCACCTGGGCGGGTCGCTGGGTCGCGTCAAGGCCACCGGGCGCGGCGTATTCATCACCGGCCGCGAGGCCGCGCAAGCGATCGGAATGAATTTGAGCGGCGCGCGCGTTGCCGTGCAGGGCATGGGCAACGTGGGCTCCACGGCGGCGGAACTGTTCGTCGCTGCCGGCGGCAAGCTCGTTGCGATGCAAGACCACTCGGGTACGCGAGTGAATTCGAAGGGCTTTGACGTGGCCAAGGTGAATGAAACGATCGCGCTAAGTGGCGGTATCGTGGAGCACGCCGATGGCGAACGCATCGACAACGAGTCGTTCTGGGACGTCGACTGCGACATCCTGATCCCGGCGGCGCTCGAGGGGCAGATCGACACCGGCCGGGCGAACCGCATCAAGGCGAAGCTTGTGCTGGAGGGCGCGAACGGGCCGACGCTGCCGCAAGCCGACGATGTGTTCGCCGACCGCGGCGTGCTCGTCATGCCCGACGTCATCTGCAACGCTGGCGGCGTGACGGTCAGCTACTTCGAGTGGGTGCAGGACTTCAGCAGCTTCTTTTGGAGCGAGGACGAGATCAACGTTCGGCTGGACAAGATTATGGTCGAAGCCCTGCGCAAGATCTGGGACACGGCGAACCGGCACAAGGTGAGCCTGCGCACCGCCACATTCGCCGTGGCCTGCGAGCGCATCTTGCTCGCACGCCAGGAGCGGGGCCTCTATCCTTGAAGTGGACGGGCGATCGTGTAGTCCAGCACCACACCGCACCACACGGTGAAACCGAGCCAGTGATTGAGGCGGAAGGCGCGAAAGCAACCTTCGCGGCTGCGGCTGCGAATCAGGGTGTAGTGCCAACCGGCGATCAGCGCGGCGGCGGCAATCGCGCCGACATAGATCCAACCCAGGCCGGCGCGCGCTCCGAGCCAGGCCCACAGCGCAAGGTAGAGCGCATAGCATGCCATCACGGCGGTGACGTCAAACCGTCCCAGCGTGATGGCGGAGGTCTTGATGCCAATTTTCAGGTCATCATCGCGGTCGACCATGGCGTATTCGGTGTCGTAGGCCAGCACCCAAAACAGGTTGCCGAGCAGCAACCACCAACCCTGCGCGGGGACCGCCTGGATGACCTGACTCAGGCCCCATGACTCTCGGCCGTGGACCGCGGCGAACGCCATCGGTATGCCGAAGCTGAATGCCACGCCGAGCACGGCTTGCGGCATCGAGAAGAACCGCTTCGTGAAGGGGTAGAGGGCGGTTACGGCGAGCGCTGCAAAGCTCCAGGCCACGGCGGTGGCGTTGGTCGTCAAGACGAGGCCAAAGGCCAGCAGCGCGAGCGCGGCGCCAAGCAAGAGCGCCTCCTTGACGCTGACGGCTCCACTCGTGACCGGGCGCTGCGCGGTGCGTTTGACGTGTTTGTCGAACTCGCGGTCGACGACATCATTCAGCGCGCAGCCCGCGCTGCGCATCAGAAATGTACCCAGCGTGAACACGATGAGCAGGTGCCAGCCGGGGAAGCCGCCCGCGGCGAACCACAAAGCCGACAACGTGGGCCAGAGCAGCAGGTAGGTCCCGGCGGGCCGGTCCCAGCGAATCAGGTCCAAATACAGGGCAACGCGGCCGGGCGACGGGTGATTCGGCATACGGCGGATTGTGTGCTGGCCGCGACCCGCCGATGCCGCAGGCGCCGCGGCGGTTGCTGCCCTGGCGATACTGCTCGCGCTCATTCCGCTCTCCCGGACTTGAAACCAGCCAATCTAGGCCTATATAATTTGCCTGCTAGCACTCAGCGCCGTTGAGTGCTAACGGCAATTCTCCCTACCTTAAGGGACGATTGCTAGAGAAGTGATTGAGCGCACACTCTGCCTCAAGCCCCCAAAAGTTGTGAGTTCTGATTCATCAAGGAGATCCTATGAAACTTCGTCCGTTGCACGATCGCGTGATCGTCAAGCGCCTCGAACAAGAAACCAAGACCGCTTCGGGAATCGTCATTCCCGACAACGCCGCCGAAAAGCCCGACCAGGGTGAAGTGATGGCAGTGGGCCCCGGCAAGCGCAACGAAAAGAATGGCGACTTCATCGCCCTGAACGTCAAGACCGGCGACCGCGTGTTGTTCGGCAAGTACAGCGGCCAGACCGTCAAGGTCGATGGCGATGAGCTGCTCGTGATGCGCGAAGAAGATCTCTTCGCTGTCGTCGAAAAGAAGTAACTGTACCCAGCACTAGGAGAGAAACAACATGGCAGCAAAAGAAGTAGTTTTCGGCGGCGACGCCCGCGCCCGCATGGTCGAAGGTGTGAACATCCTGGCCAACGCAGTCAAAGTGACGCTCGGCCCCAAGGGCCGAAACGTCGTGCTTGAGCGCAGCTTCGGCGCCCCCACCGTCACCAAGGACGGCGTGTCGGTGGCCAAGGAAATCGAGCTGAAAGACAAGCTCCAGAACATGGGCGCGCAGATGGTCAAGGAAGTTGCTTCCAAGACCAGCGACATCGCCGGTGACGGCACCACCACCGCGACCGTGCTGGCACAAGCCATCATCCGCGAAGGCATGAAGTACGTGGCCGCGGGCATGAACCCGATGGACCTGAAGCGCGGCATCGACAAGGCTGTCACGGCCCTCGTCGCCGAGCTGAAGAAGCAGAGCAAGCCGACGACAACCAGCAAAGAAATCGCCCAGGTCGGCACGATCTCGGCGAACAGCGACGAAGAAGTTGGCCGGATCATCGCCGAGGCGATGGACAAGGTCGGCAAGGAAGGCGTGATCACCGTCGAAGACGGCAAGAGCCTGAACAGCGAGCTCGAAGTCGTTGAAGGCATGCAGTTCGACCGCGGCTACCTGTCGCCCTACTTCATCAACAACCCGGAAAAGCAGTCGGCGATTCTGGACAACCCGTTCGTGCTGCTGTTCGACAAGAAGATCAGCAACATCCGCGAACTGCTGCCCACGCTGGAAGCCGTGGCCAAGGCCGGGCGCCCGCTGCTGATCGTTGCCGAAGAAGTGGAAGGCGAAGCTCTTGCCACGCTGGTCGTGAACACGATTCGCGGCATTCTGAAGGTCTGCGCTGTCAAGGCGCCGGGCTTCGGTGACCGCCGCAAGGCGATGCTGGAAGACATTGCCATCCTGACGGGCGGCAAGGTCATCGCTGAAGAAGTGGGCCTGACGCTGGAGAAGGTCACGCTCGCCGATCTGGGCCAGGCCAAGCGCGTGGAAGTAGCAAAGGAAAACACCACGATCATCGACGGCAACGGTGCCGCTGCCGACATCGAGGCGCGCGTCAAGCAAGTGCGCGTGCAGATCGAAGAAGCGACGAGTGACTACGACAAAGAGAAGCTCCAGGAGCGCGTGGCCAAATTGGCTGGCGGCGTGGCGCTGATCAAGGTCGGCGCTGCCACCGAAGTCGAAATGAAAGAGAAGAAGGCACGTGTCGAAGACGCCCTGCACGCAACGCGCGCAGCGGTGGAAGAAGGCATCGTCGCCGGTGGTGGCGTGGCGCTGTTGCGCGCCAAGCAGGGTGCGGGCAAGATCAAGGGCGACAACCCGGATCAGGAAGCCGGCATCAAGCTGATCCTGCGTGCTGTGGAAGAGCCGATCCGCATCATCGTTTCCAACGCCGGTGAAGAGTCGAGCGTCGTGGTCAATATGGTGCTGGCCGGCAAGGGCAACTATGGCTACAACGCCCAGAACGGCCAGTATGGCGACATGATCGAAATGGGCATCCTGGATCCGACCAAGGTGACGCGCATTGCTCTGCAAAACGCGGCGTCGGTTGCGTCGCTGATGTTGACCACGGAAGCCATGGTCAGCGAAGCGCCGAAGGAAGACGCTCCTGGCGGCGGCGGCATGGGTGGAATGGGCGGCATGGGCGGCATGGGCGGCATGGACATGTAAGTTCCGCTGCCTCGGGCCGGCCTGTGCCGGCTCAGCGCAAAGTCAAAAAGGGCTGCTTCGGCAGCCCTTTTTACTTTGCTGGTTCGCCTGATGCGGGCCCGACGACCCAACGGTGCAGCACCTGCGCCACGTCGACAACACCGATGCTTTTCGGAACTGAGAACGCCGACACACCAATGTCGGACTCATCCGTCGCAAACGCCGCCAGGGCTGCCTGCGCCTTCTTCAGCGCGGCGTTTGCTTCACTGCGATTGAGCTTGTCGATCTTCGTCAACAGCACCAGCAGCTTGACGGCGCCACTGCGCAGCCGCGGCTCGACGAATTCAAGCAGCTGAAGATCGAGCTCGGTCGCACCAAGCCGCGAATCGATGAGCAGCACCAGGCCCGACAAGCTGCGGCGAATCTCCAGGTACTGCGCCATCACCTGCTGCCAACGCACCTTCGCGCCACGCGCGACCGCCGCGTAGCCATAGCCGGGCAAGTCAACGAACAGCGCGTTGGGCTCAGTCTTAGGCCCGAGCGCAAACAGATTGATGTGCTGGGTCCGCCCGGGCGTCTTGGACGCGAACGCCAAGCGATGTTGCTGTGTCAGCGCATTGATCGCCGACGACTTCCCGGCATTCGAGCGACCCACGAAAGCGATTTCGGGAAGGTCGCTGACGGGCAGCTGGTCGAGCTGACTGGCGGTATCCAGGAATCGCGCCGTGTGCGCCCAAGACCATGCGACCTTGGCGCTCTTCGCGGCATCGGCCGCCGCCGTGCCGGAACTGGATTCAGAGTCGATTTGCTCGGCCATCGGATCGCCCAAAGTGCGCATTGTAAAATCTGCCGGTTTTACGCCTAGGATTGCCCTCTGTCATGAAGCCATTCACACCGACCGCACGCATCTTGTCAGGCCTGCTAATGGCAGGTCTGAGCACATGGGTCGCGGCCGCGCAGCCTGCGGCGCCGGTCAAACCGGACTTGGCGAAGGGCCAAGCGACCTCTGCAGCCGTGTGCGCCGCCTGCCATACCTTCGACGGCTCACGCGGCAGCCCGGCCAACCCGATTCTTCAAGGCCAGCATCCGGAATACCTGGTCAAGCAACTGACCGAATTCAAAAGCGGCAAGCGCGACAACGCCATCATGAAAGGCTTCGCCGCAACGCTGGGCGAAGACGATGCAAGAAACGTCGCTGCGTTCTACGCTGGCAAGCAGGCCAAGGCCGGGTTCGCCAAGAACAAAGATCTCGTGGCGCTGGGTGAAAGGATCTACCGCGGCGGAATCGCCGAGCGCAGCATTGCCGCGTGCGCGGGATGCCACAGCCCAAATGGCGCCGGCATGCCTGCGCAGTACCCGCGCCTGGCGGGGCAACATGCCGAATACACCGAAGCGCAGCTTGTCGCGTTTCGTGGCGGAGCGCGAAAAAACAGTGCGCAGATGACGGGCGTGGCGGCGAAACTGAACGACAGGGAAATCAAGGCCGTCGCAGACTACATCGCCGGGCTTCGCTGAGCAATCGGGGCGTTGCGTCCCGCACTGCGCGCTCCTGCCGTCAGGGGTTAGCGGCCCTTGAAGTCGATCAGGTTGCTGTTCCCGTGGGCCGCATAAGCAACACGTCAACCCCGTAGAGCTTCGCCAACGCCGTCAGTTTTGGCGGCGAGTCACGCAGCGAGAACGTCTTGCCCCAAGCTTGCGCCTGGCGCTGGCATTCAAGCAACACCGAGAGCGCGCAAGAGTCGAACTGCACGAGGCTCGACGCGTCGACCACCACACCCTCGGTCTGCCCCTTGATGGCCTGCGTCAGCAAACGCAGGGTGTCGCGCGCTTCGTGCGCGGTCAGCGTCGCGGGCAGCAGCAGCATGAATCAAGTCTTCCCGCTCTTGGCCGCCTTGTTGCGTTCGGCAAGCTTGGTGATCAGGCCATCAATGCTGCTGGCGCCTATCTCCTGGGCGAAACTGTTGCGATAGTTCTCGACGAGCCATACGCCGAGCACGTTGACGTCGTAAATCTTCCAACCATCGGCGGACTTCTCCAGGCGATAGTCGAGCTGGATCGGATCGCCCTTGCCGCGAACCTCGGTACGCACCACGACTTCGGTGTCTTCAGCGCTGTTGCGCATCGGCTTGAGTTGAACCGATTGATCTCTGACCTGAGCCAGCGCACCGGCGTACGTGCGAACCAGGAGAGCCTTGAATTCATCTTGCAGGCGCTTCTGTTGCTCGGGCGTGGCCTGGCGCCAATAGCGCCCGACGGCCGAAGCTGTCATGCGCTGGAAATTCACATGCGGCATCACCTTCGCATCGACGAGCGCAATGACCTTCTGCACCTCTCCTGACTGGATGCCCTTGTCCGCTTTGACCGCTTCGATCACGTCGATCGAAACTTCCTTGATGAGCACGTCCGGGGCCTTTGGCTGCGCCATTGC
>JANOLJ010000196.1:0-2104 GCA_031419715.1 Burkholderiales bacterium
GAAGCTCACCGGTTTTAAGCGGCGAGAGCGTACGTAGAGTCGTTCGCAGTTACTTTGTTTCCAGTGGATTTACGAGCGAACTGGTGCTCGGCATGCCCTGTTCCAACTCCGAACCCACGTCGAAGCCAGGTCAGCCCCAGAGCGGCGTAGTTTAGGCCAGTCCGGGCAATTGCAAGAGCTGATGCGGCCACTGGATCACATGATCGGCCCCCCAGTTCTCGATCGCCTCGCCCTGGCCCAGGTAGCCCCAGGCGACGGCCACGGTGGCCATGCCGGCGGCGCGGCCGGCTTGCACGTCGCGATGGTCGTCGCCTACGTAGATGCACTCGGCGGCGGCGACGCCGATGCGCCGTGCGGCTTCGAGCAGCGGTGCGGGGTGCGGCTTGGCGTGCGGTGTCGTATCGCCGCTGACGAGCGTGCGCGCGTGCAGATGCAGGCCGAGCGCGCGCACCAGCGGCTCGCTGAAGCGCGCGGCCTTGTTCGTCACGATGGCCCATGGCACGCTGCGCTCGCGCAGTGCTTGCAGAACGGGCGCCATGTCGGGAAACAGGCATGTGTCGCACGTCATGCGGCTCTCGTAACGGTTCAGGAATTCGTCGCGCGCCGCGGCGAACTGATCGTGCAGCGGGTCCATGTCGAGCGCGCGATGCAACATGCCGCGCGCACCCGAGCCCACCATCGGCCGGAAGTGGGCCAGCGGCAGCTCGGGCAGACCACGCGCCACGCGCATGTCATTGGCTGCGCCGGCCAGGTCGGGGGCGCTGTCGATGAGGGTGCCATCCAGGTCGAACAGCACCGCCCGGATGCGAGTCACCGGCTCGCTCATGCCGGCTTGCGCCACGCCATCAGGTAGTTGACGCTGGTGTCGCTCGACAAGCTGTAGCGCCGGCTCAACGGGTTGTATTCCATGCCGCGCATTTCGCCCTGCGCCAAACCCGCCGCTCGGCCCCATGTGGCCAGTTCGCTCGGCCGGATGAAGCGCGCGTATTCGTGCGTTCCCTTGGGCAGGAGCTTCAGCACATGTTCCGCGCCGACGATGGCGAACAGGAACGCCTTGGCGTTGCGATTGATTGTCGAAAAGAACACCCAGCCGCCCGGCTTCACCAGTGTCGAGCAGGCGGTCACGATGGCCGAGGGGTCAGGCACATGCTCAAGCATCTCCATGCAGGTGACGGTGTCGAAGTGCCCGGGCAACTCTTCGGCCAAAGCCTCGGCGGCGACTTCACGGTACTGCACTCCCGAGGTCTGGGCTTCGAGCGCGTGCAGTTGCGCCACCCGCAGCGGCTTGGTGGCCAGGTCAATGCCCAGCACGGCCGCGCCGCGTCGCGCCATCGCCTCGGCGAGGATGCCGCCGCCGCAGCCGACATCGAGCACCGCTTTGCCGGGAATGTGCGCCAGCGCGTCGATCCACTCCAGCCGCAGCGGGTTGATCTGGTGCAGCGGCCGAAATTCGCTGTCGGGGTCCCACCAGCGATGCGCCAACTCGCTGAATTTCGCGAGCTCCTGGGGATCAACATTGGACTGCATGGACCGGATGTTAGCTGGCATGAGCGTGGCGCCCGCGATTCGACGCCCCAAAAAACAAACCCCGCCGGAGCGGGGTTTGTTGCAGCACGAAAGCAGAGCTTAGGGCCTGCGGGTCCGCGTACCGACCACTTCGATTTCGACGCGGCGGTTCTTCTGCTTGCCTTCCGTGGTCTTGTTGTCGGCCACGGGCTGCTTCTCGCCCTTGCCTTCAGTGTAGACCCGGTTCTTCTCGATGCCCTGGCTCGTCAAGTAGGCCTTGACGGACTCAGAACGCCGCACCGACAGGTTTTGGTTGTAGGCGTCGCTGCCGTCTGAGTCGGTATGGCCGACCGCGATGACGACTTCGAGGTTGATGCCCTTCATCTTGGCCACCAAGTCGTCGAGCTTGGCCTTGCCTTCGGGCTTCAGCACGGTCTTGTCGACATCGAAGAAAGCGTCAGCCGCGAACGTGACCTTCTCGCTCACCGGCGCGGGAGGCGGGGGTGGTGGCGGCGGCGGTGGCGGGGGTGGCGGCGGAGGCGGCGCAACAACCGGCGGCGGCGCAGGCGGGGGCGGCGCAGGCGGCGGGGGTGGTGGC
>JANOLJ010000197.1:0-4164 GCA_031419715.1 Burkholderiales bacterium
GCGGCTGCGAAGGCGGCGAGCGATTGTTTGAGCAGGACCAGGCGCGCCGCGAGATCGGCGCTGTTGAACGTGAGCAGGTTCAATGCATTGCCCTGGCCGAGCAGGTCGCCGCAGCTTCGTCCTACCGCGAGGGCCTGCGCCGCCACGCGCTCGGCCTGCTGCGGCTCGCCTCGGGTACTGTGCACCGACGCCAGCACCCACAAGGCGCGACCGTGCTGAACCGGGTTGCGCAACGCCTCGAACAGTGCCGCGGCGCGCGTGGCGTGGGCCTGGGCGGCATCAAGATTCTTGCGGCTGCGAAACAGCGCCTCCGCGAGCAGCGCCAGGCTGTGCGCTTCGAGTTCGCTGTCTTCGCTGCGCTCGGCGGCGCGCAACGCCACCGCCGCGGTGACCAGCGCCTCGCGCGACTTGCCGCCGCGAATTTGCAGCAAGGCCTGGCGATTCATGCTCAGCGCCTCGTGCGCCGCGCTGCGCGAGCGATGCGCGAGTCGCTTCATCGCCGCGGCGTCCGCCTCGGCAAGCTCCAGATCGCCCTGCGCCCTCAGGCTTTCGGCGCGGTGGTCCAGCAGTTCGATGCGCGTCGCGTCATCCAGATCGCTCGCCGCGAGCGCGGCACTCGCCCGCGCCACGGCCTGCGCGTGCTGGCCCGCCCAGGCCAGGCTCGCGACCGGCTCGACCCACAGCCCACGCGCGGTTCGGGCTGCGGTCTTGTTTGGTCGCCTGCTGGCTCGCATGGACGATGAGTCTAGCGGGCCCGCGTTGACCCTGAGCCTTCCGTCACCGCGCCTCAGCGGGCCGGCGCTTCGGCGCTTCATCTGGCCCGGTGACCCCACCTCACCTGCCCTGCTGCTCCATCAACAGATAAGTGTTGTACGCATTCATGCGGTTCACCGCGGCGAACAGCGGTACGCGCTCGAAGCGCGACCAGTTGGCTTTGGCGTAGGCCTCGTCGAAAGGTTCGAGGTTGCGCGCTGCTTCACCCATGGTGTGACGCAGGTGCTTGAGGTAGTCGCGCGTCAGTTGCATGTCGGCAATCGGCTGTGTTGACACCGGGCCATGGCCGGGAATGACGATGCGTGGTTTGAATTCAATGAGGCGCGTCAATGACGCAATCCACTGCCCGCTGTCGGCCTGCCCGACAAACGGAATCCTGCCGCGAAATGCCAGGTCGCCGACGAACAGCACGCTGCGCCGCGGGACGTGCACCACCAGGTCTTCCGGCGTGTGCGCCGGGCCGGCGTGGCGCATCTGGAACTCGAACGCGCCCAGGCGCAACGTGCTCTCGTCGCGCATGAGCAAATGTGGCTCTGTCACTTTGCTCATTCCCCCAGGGCCACGAAGGGGCCCCTTCGTGGCCCTGGGGGCGGACGACGTACTCGTCGGCCTGGGGGTGCTCTCCAGCCAGCGGTCGGCGCCGAGCAGTTGCGTCGATTCGTCGATCCAGGGAAACAGCTCTTCGCGGCTCGCCTGCATCTTGAGCGCGGCCACTTCCGAGTTCAGATAGGCCCGCCCCGCGGGGTGGGCGATGATCGTCGCACCGATGGCCTTGAACGCCTGCAAGCCGTAGATGTGGTCGGCGTGAAAGTGCGTGACGATGACATAGCGGATCGGCTGCGCGGTAACGCGTCGGATCTCGGCGATCAGTTCTTGCGCCAGGGCCGGCGAGCCGAGCGCGTCAATCACGACAACGCCCTTGCCGGTGACCACGAAACCGGCGTTGGAGATGAAATTGCGGTTTGCCGATGAGCCGATCGCCGCTTCGCCCTGCACGAACCAGACGTCCTGCGCAACACGCTGCGCGCGCACCGGTTTGTCGGCGGCGCTGGTCGTGGCCAGGCTCGCAGCGAGCACCGCGCCAATGAGCGCGCGCAGCACCGAGGGCCTGCAACTCAAGGCTTGATGTAAGCGTAGCCCTGCGTTTGCAGCTTCGTCAGGCGCACCACACCCGACGGCGTGAATGTGGCCTCCGGAATGAACTGCTCGCGCTTCAGGCTGCGGTTCTTCAGCGTGATCTCGCACACCTCGAACTTCACACCGCGCTTGACCAGGCCCTGCACGGCAATGTCGTACTGGTTGCCATTGCGGTCTTTCGCGTCGAGCATCAGGAAATCAACGCCGGTGGCGTGCGTCACCACCGTGATCTGCGCGCTCGGGTCGGTGTCGAGGTGGTTGCCGGCGTTGCGCAGCGCGCCCAGCGCCTGGCCTGCCGTGTCATTGATGTGGTAGGCCACCTTGTCTTGCGCCCAGGAGGCGGCGCATGCCAGGCTGAGGACCATGAGCGCCGCGTAACGTTTGATCTGCATGAACTTCTCCTTGGGTGAATGGAACGTCGCGACTGCCGTCACACCATTCCGGGGTTGCCTGAAACGCCGACGAGCCGCGGCGTATTGATCTTGCGTGCCTTGACCCGCCCGCCCTGCGAGCGCAACCAGGCCTCGACATGCTCCCACACGGGTTTCACACCAGGCAGCGCCTTGGCTTCCTCGCTCACCGGCGCCCAGCCCGCGACCTTGTAGGTCTTGTCGGCCTGGATGGGTTTGCCCTTCAAGCGCATCTCGCCAATGCGGTTGCCCATCTTCTCGCCTGGCGTGCAGGTGTAGGTCAGGCCGCCCACGCGCACCATGTCGCCGCCCTGCTGGTAATACGGATCGGGGTTGAACAGGTTGTCGGCCACGTCTTCCAGAATCGTCTTGATCGTCTCGCCGCTCACTTCGGTGAGCGTGGCATAGGGGTAGGTGATGGCCAACTGGTCCATCATCAACTCGCGCGTGATCGTGTCGCCGGGGAGCAGCGACGTGCCCCAGCGAAAGCCCGGCGAGAACGCGATTTCCGCGCCTTGCGTGTCCATCAACGCATCGCAGATCAACTGGTCCCACGAGCCGTTGAAGTTGCCGCGCCGGTAGAGCAACCCGTCGGTGACGGCGAGCTTTTCGGCGAGCTTGGCTTCATAGGGTCGGCGCACCTTGGTGATCAGCGCGTCCATGGCCGGATCGGCCAGGAGTTGGTTCGAGAATATGGGCAGCAGGCGGTAGCGGAAATCGGCGACCTTGCCACCTGCAACAAAGAAGTCCATCAGGCCGAGGAACTTGGAATTGCTGCCGGCATTGGTGACAAGCGTCTTGCCGCCTGCGTTGCTGACGGGCACCGCGACCGGCACGCCGTCATGCGTGTGGCCACCGAAGATCGCGTCGATGCCGCGCACGCGGGTGGCCATTTTCAGGTCCACATCCATGCCGTTGTGCGACAGCAGCACCACCACCTGAGCCCCCTTGGCGCGCGCTTCGTCCACCACAACCTGCATGTTCTCGTCCTGGATGCCGAAGCTCCAGTCGGCGACCAGGTAGCGCGGGTTCGCGATCGGCGTGTAGGGAAACGCCTGGCCGATGACGGCGCAGGGCACGCCGTTGATTTCACGCATCACATAGGGCTTGAACACGGCGTCGCCGAAGTCCGCCGTCTTGATGTTCTGCGCGATGAATTCGATGCGGCCGGCGAAGTCTTGCTCGACGATCTGCCGCACGCGCTCCATGCCATTGGTGAACTCCCAATGGCCCGTCATCAGGTCCACACCGAGCAGCTTGGCGCAATCGACCATGTCTTGCGCGTTTGTCCACAGCGCCGTGGCCGAGCCCTGCCAGGTGTCGCCCCCATCCAGCAGCAGCGCGCCGGGCCGGCTCGCCCTGAGCTGCTTGACGAGCGTGGCCAGATGCGCGAAGCCGCCTACCTTGCCATAGCGGCGTGCTGCCTGCTCGAAGTCAATGCTGGTGTAGGCATGCGCCTGCGCGCTGCCCGGGCGCACACCGGCGCGCTTGAGCAGCGCCTCACCCACCACATGCGGCAACTGGCCCTGCATGCTGCCCAGGCCGAGATTGACGCTGGGCTCGCGAAAGTGGATCGGCTTCAACTGCGCGTGGCAGTCCGTCATGTGCAGGAACGACACGTTGCCGAACGGCGCGATGTCGTACAAGCCCTGTTGCGCCGTCGCGGCGTCGGCGTTCGCGTAGCGGCCCAGGCCCATGCCCGCGGCGGACGCCGCGCCGAGCACCTGGAGAAAGTCTCGCTTGGACAGGGTCACTGGTTGACCGGCGACTTCGGATCGAGCAGCAACGCCATGATGTGGCGAATCTGCTCTTCGTCAAGCAGCTTGAAGTGGCCGAAGCGCGG
>JANOLJ010000198.1:0-5005 GCA_031419715.1 Burkholderiales bacterium
CAGATCGCCCTCGTACTCGCCGAGGTTGCGCAGGTCGTGGCACTTGGACAGCACGCGCCACACCTCGGGGCCCAGCCCCAGCGTGTGCGGCAGCAGCTGAAAGACGATGTAGCGGTTGCTGGAGCGATAGCCGTGCCAGCGCAACGCGGCGAAGCACAGCGCGTGCGCGGCGTTGTAGGCCAGGTCGAACCGGCTTTCGAGCGAGAGCGAGGGGGTGGCGGCGTCTTTCAGCCGCGCCAGACCCGAGCGCTTGAGGCCGGCGAACTCGTTGGCGTCGGGTGGTTCCGCCTTCAGCGGTTTGCCTGAGCCACACAGGTTGTCAAAGGCCGAGGGCATCTTCGCCTCCGATCAGCCACAGCTTGGGTTGCGCCAGCACGCGGGTGGCGAACGCCTCTTTGCGCTTGACGCGCTTGGCCAGTTCCTGCGGCGTGTAGATTGTCGGGTTGACGGTGCGGCCGAGCCGTGTACTCACTTCCTCGAGCGCCGCGTACAGATCGGAATAGGCCAGGTCGTCGCTGATCAGCATCAGATCAATATCGCTCGATGCAGTGTCCTCGCGTTTGGCGATCGACCCGTACACGAATGCCGCCCGAATGCGCGCGGCCAGCTGCGCCAGCGCCTCGTGCAACGGCTCGGCCAGGCCCACCGTCTTCTGCACGATGCCGCACAACTCGGCGTAGATGGGTGCGTCAGGGTTGGCCTGGTAATGCTTCTGGTTGCCCACTGCTCGTGCCGTGACGAGCCCGCTCTGCGCCAGGCGCGCCAGTTCGCGTTGCACCGCGCCGGAGCCCGCACCTGCCAAGCCGATCAACTCAGTGGCGTAGAAACTGCGCCCGGGCTGACCGAACAGCCACGCCAGCACGCGCTGCTGCGTGCCGGAGAACAACGCGTCTGCCAGGCTTCCTGCGCGCGCCTTCTTTGGTGGGGTCTTCCTGGTCATACCCATAATGGGCATGAGAATACCCTAATTGGGTATCTTGCCGCATCGACCAGCCGCGCGCGCGTCGCGCAAGACGCTGCAGTAGTTCCAGAGTTCTGGCCGAGGGGGAGGCGTTCAATTGGCGTCTTGGTCATTCGACCCGGTACCGCTGCTGCGGGTGGTTCGGATGATGGGGATATAGGAGCCGCAAGACGCCTTCCTTCAACATCGGTGTCAGGTAGTGGTTCTGCAGGCTCGCGGGCGCGCGGGCCAGCAATTCGCTGAGTTCGGGCAGCGAAAGGGGCTGCGCGGCACACAGGTCAAGGATGACGCGCCGCAATGCCTGCGGCTGGGTTCTCCTGCGCACCCGCACGGGCTCCGCCAAGGCGCGCAGCGTTTCGCTGTGTTGCGGCTCGCCCGGCCTATGTTGGGGGCTGTCGGCCTTATGTTGGGGGCTCAGCTCCTTATGTTGGGAGCTCGGAACGCCACCCATCTGATCGACGAACAAATCCCCCCTGCGTTGCTTCGGCCAGCGGTAGCGCGTGCCCCGTCCGTGCCCCTCCTTTTCCAGCCAGCCCGCTTCCACGAACTGCCTGAGCCGAACGCCGATCTCCCGCGGATGCTCGGCCCGATACGGCTGGATGTCGGCGTTGCCGATCTCGTCGAACCGATGCGCCAGCATCAGGATCACGCGGCCCAATTCGTCCAGCCCTTGATACGCGTCGCCGACGATGCCGCGCAGCTCTTGCTCCACATCGCTGGGGATCATGCTGGCCAGCGGCAGCCACACGCGTGTCATCTCGAGCGCCGGGTTCTCGGCCACCAGCGGAATCATCCAGTGTTGCTCGCGCCATGCGCGCAGGATCTTCTGAAATCCCGAACCCGCCTTCTCCCCAAGACCCAGCATCTGGAGCATCTTCTGCACATTGGGGTTGCGCGGGTCGCTCACCCCGCCCTGATACAGCGCCTCGCGCGGAATGCGCAGCCGCCCCGGGTTGAAGAACACAAAGGCGTCCTGCCGCTTGATCACGGTAATCGGCCGTCCACGGTGACGCGCTGCGTCCAGCGTTGCTCCGGGTCTGCTGACAACTGCTCCTGGTAGTCAACGTGATAGTGCGGCAGAGCATCGAGCAAGCTGCGCTCGCTGCCGAACATCAGCAGTCCCACCAGCGTGAGACCCGCACGCCCGCTCACCCGCTCGCGGCGCCACCCACCCAAACGTTCCATCAGAGCACGGTCATCCAGCGCGAGAAAGGGATGGTCCGGTTCGTGCGAAGCAAAGCGGTTGCGATACGCCTTCAGCGACTCGGCATCCAGGTCGTCCAACCCGAAGCCTTCGAGAACGGAACCGTCCTGCGGCTCGTCACTAGCGTCGCGCAACATCTGCCGCACCTCGGCCTCGGTGCAGTGGTAGTCGCCCTCGAAATTTCGCTTCAGAAGCAGATCGCGGCCGTCAACCGGCACCACCCGCACGTCGCCCTCGGTACAAATGGCCGGGCTGAACTTCTGCGGATTGTTGTGGCTGTCCCAGAAGGCCTTGATCAGCTTGGCCGGCGCTCGCACGCCAACGAGCTCGTGCGTTTCACCCTTCTCGGCAACGCCCAGCACGACCGTGCCGCCCTCGGTATTGGCGAACCCGGAGACCGTCTCCCACAGCGCCCTCGGCCAGCTTGAACTCGACGTCCAGGTCTTCGCCAAGGTCGAGGCGTTGAAGCAGGGCTTCGGTGTTCATGGGCGGCACGCCAATTGTCGCGACGCGGTGGCGACATTCCGAATGCAGCTCTGGCGTGCCGGGTTCGCTTCCAGAAACTGCACATGCGCCTTGTTCCATTGCCCCGGCGCGTCCACGAAGCACACCGCGCGGGTCCGGAAATCTTTCTGCGCGTAGTGCGATTCGAACCACTGGCGGATGGGGTGCGCCGCGTGCAAGTTGACCGAAGAAACGCTTTGCACAGCCCAGCCCGCCGCCCTGAGCAGCTGGTCAATGGTCTCGCGTGCCCGCTGCTCGGGGTTCATTGCGCTCGCCTCGGCTGTGGTGGCGCAGTGTAGTCAGTGCCCGCTCTTGATGGACGGGCCCGGCGGGGCCTACCGCACCTGCGAAGGGGTCCGCATCATGATCGCGTCGTTCACCAATGCGGGCCAGCGTGCGGCCACGCTGACCGCCGCACCCGCGCGCTCAATCCGCGAACTTGCCCGCCGCACGAATCAGCGGCCCAAGGCGATCGATCTCGCTCTTCAGCCAGCTTTGCAGCGCCGCGGGCGTCTGCTTCGATTCCGGCACGATCTCGGCGCCGAGTTCGGCGAAGCGCGCCATCACGTCGGCGTCTTTCAATGCCGCGCGCAGTGCGGCGTTCATCTTTGTCGTGATGTCGGCCGGCGTGCCTTTGGGTGCGTAAATGCCGTGCCACACCACCATCTCGAAGTCTCTCAGCCCCTGCTCATGCAGCGTTGGTGCGTCGGGCAGTGCCTTGATGCGTTGCTTGGTCGTGACGCCGTAGAACTTCACCGAGCCGGCCTTGATGTGGGGAATGGTTTGCGTCGTCTGGTCGCACATCACGTCGACCTGGCCGCCGAGCAGCGCGTTCAGCGCTGGCGCCGTGCCCTGGAAGGGAATCGTCTGCAGGTCCACGCCGATCGCCTGCTGGAACAACATGCCGCACAGGTGCGACACCGCCCCCAGCCCGGCGTTGGCGAGATTGATCTTCGCCGCGTTCGCTTTGATGTAGGTGATCATCTCGGCGAAGTTGGCCGCCGGGAAGTCCTTGCGCGCGAGCATCGTCATCGGCACGTCGGCCACCTGGCTCACGTATTCGAAATCGGTGAGCGGGTTGAACGCGAGCTTGCGGTACAGCGCGGTCGCGCTCGCCATGCCGTTGTGGTGCAGGAAGAAGGTGTAGCCGTCGGGCGCGGCCTTCGCCACATGGCCCGCGGCGATCGTGCCGCCCGCGCCGACCTTGTTCTCGACGACGACGGTCTGGCCCAAGCTCTTGGTGAGCGCCACCGACAAGGTACGCCCCATCACGTCGGTCGGGCCACCGGCGGCGAACGGAATGATCAGCGTGACAGTCTTGGCTGGCCAGGCCTGGGCGTGTGCCCCGCCGGGCGCGACGCTGACCAGGCCGATGCTCAATGCAGCGAGCGCGGCCGACAACATGTGGTGCGTTTTCATCTCATCTTCTCCAAGTGTGTTGCTTGATGTCGCGCGCCTGTCGGTGCGCGGCGTTTGGCGCGTGCGTACACTGCGCCTTCATGTTGCGCGTTCGGCCCGGGCTGCACCGCAGTGTATGCAAACCCCGAGTCACCGACGATGGCGCGCATCCTGATCGCTGGTTATCAGCACGAAACGAATACCTTCGCGCCGAGCCTGGCCGACTGGGCCGCATTCTCGCGCGGCGATTCGTTTCCCGCCTTTGTTCGCGGCGCCGCGATGCAGGAGCAGTTGAGCGGGATCAACATTCCGATCGCGGGCTTCATCGCCGCCGCGAAGCGACTCGGTTGGACGCTCACCCCCTCGTGCTGGGCGGGAGCGATACCGTCGTCTTTCGTCACGCGCGACGCTTTCGAGCGCATTGCCGGCGCGATTTGCGACGACGCGCGCGCCGCACTGCGCGGCGCCTTCGGTCTGGACGCGATCTACCTCGACCTGCACGGCGCGGCCGTCGCCGAACATGCCGATGACAGCGAAGGCGAGTTGCTGGCGCGGCTGCGCGCCATCGTCGGGCGGGCGACCCCCATCGTCGCGAGCCTGGACTTGCACGCCAACGTGACGCAGCGCATGCTGCGCGAGGCGGATGCGCTCGTCGCCTACCGCACCTACCCGCATATCGACATGGCCGACACCGGCGAGCGCGCCGCCGAGCTGCTGGCGCAGCGTTTCAAGGCGGGCACACGCGCGCCGAGCCACTTCCGGCGCTTGCCGTTCCTGATTCCGCTGAACGCTCAGAGCACCTGGACCGAGCCCGCCAAGACCCTTTACGACGAACTCGGAGCACTGGAGCGCGAGCACGCCGCCACGTTGAGCTTCTGCATGGGCTTTCCGGCGTCGGACTTCGATGAGTGCGCGCCGATGGTCTGGGGCCATGGGCC
>JANOLJ010000199.1:0-1893 GCA_031419715.1 Burkholderiales bacterium
CACCGCCCGTACTGGCCACCAACCCGGCCACCACCCCGACCACCACCCCGGCCGCGACCCCGGCGCGCGCTATGCCGCACTGGCCGCCGAGTTCGGCAGCCCGGTGGCGCGCCGCGTGCAGGCTGGCGCGACCGCGCGGCAGAAGCAGCAGTTGACGGCGCTCACGCCGCGGCAGATCAGCTCGACCACATTGGCCGTGGAACGCATCGAGAGCATCCTCAGCCACGCGCCGGGCAATGGCGAGGCGATCGGCGGCATCAAGGTCAACACCGCCAACGGCTGGTTCGCCGCGCGGCCCTCGGGCACCGAGGATCTCTACAAGATTTACGCCGAAAGCTTCACGAGCCCAGCGCACTTGCAACACATCCTCACCCAGGCGCAGGTGATCGTCGATGCCGCGGTTTCCCCGGAGCGTCCATGACCGACACCACCCGACCACTTCTGCGTGCCCCAGCGAACCGACACGCGGTGTACGACACGCCCAGCGTTCCCCAAGCGAAGCGAGCGCTGCCGCGGCTGTTGCAGATCTTGCGCGTGCTCGCCCGCCACAAGATGCTCGGCGCCCTGTTCGGCAAGCGACATGGGCCGTCACCGAAGCAGCTGCGGGAAGCCTTCGAGGAACTGGGGCTGGTCTTTCTCAAGTTCGGCCAGGTGCTCGCGATGCGGCGCGACATGCTGCCGGGGGCCTACATCGATGAGTTGGAACTGCTGCACGACGACTTGCCGGCGATGGACTTCGAGACGGTGCGTGCGACCGTCGAGCGCGACCTGGGCGCCCCGTTGACGGCGTCGTTTGCGTCGTTCGACCCGACACCCCTGGCCGCCGCCACGATCGCCCAGGTGCACCGCGCGAGCACGCGAGACGGGCGTGCCGTGGCGGTGAAGGTGCGGCGCCCCGGCCTGGAGACCATCATCGCCACCGACATGGCGGCGTTGACATCCCTGGTCGCGCTGGGCGAACGGCTCATGCCGCGGCTGCGCGCGTTCGATCTGCCGCGCGTGGTGCGCGAGTTCGACAGCAGCTTGAAGCGCGAGATCGACTTCGGTCGCGAAGCGCGCTCCATCGTGCTGTTTCGCGCGGCGCTGGCCGATTTCCCCGACCTCTGGATTCCCGATGTCGTGATGCCGCTGTCCCACGGCGCCGTGCTGACGCTGGAGTTCTCGGCCGGCGAACGGATCGACGAATACGCCAAACGGCACCCCGAAGCGATGGCGGCGCCGATGGACACCCTCGTCAGGCTGATGCTGCAAACGATCTTCGAGCAAGGCCTGTTTCACGCCGACCCGCATCCCGGCAATGTGTTCGTTCTGCCCGACGGACGCCTGTCGCTGCTCGATTTCGGCAATACGGGCGAGCTCGACGAGCCGATGCGCGAATCGCTGGCGCTGCTGCTCGAAGCGGTTGTCAAGGGCAACGCGCGTGCCGCCACCGAGGCCTATCTCGAAATGGCATCGGCCGGGGCAGACGTGAACCGCGCGGGCTTGATCGCCGACATGAAAGGCGCGCTCTACGAGATACGCCAGACCAACCTGGCGCAGGTTTCCATCGGCACCGCGCTGGATTCGCTGACGAGTGCCGGCAGTCGAAATGGGGTTCACAACCCGGCCGAGTTTGTGTTGCTGACCCGCGCCTTCGTGATCCTTGAATCGATGATCGGGCAGCTCGACCCGCGGCACGACTACATGGCTGCGTTTCGCAACGAGATCGCCCGCCTGACAGAACAACACTTCGCACTTGGGCGGATCAAGAACAACTAAACAACCACCGGCTAAAGCCGGTGGGTTTGTGTTGCGGACTGAAAGTCCGGATACGCGTCGGCTGAACGACGCGTCTATTCCGGTTCCATGCGGAAATCATCGTTTGGCTTGGGTTCGAAATGGTGCTCCAGGTAC
>JANOLJ010000200.1:0-3178 GCA_031419715.1 Burkholderiales bacterium
CGGTCAGCTCATGCACCATCTCCGAGAAGGCAAAGAGCGAAAAGGCCGGGGTCACAGCATCGAGCTGGCGTCCCGCCTCGACGCCCGGGCGAAGCAGGTCGATGACGCGATCGGTTCCGGCATTACGGACGATCTTCATGAGTCCGCGCTCTCACTTCAGGACATACGACAAGACATGGCACCGGGGTTCCTCAGTGATCGGTTCCGTTGCTTGGGGCATAGCTCGCTGCCGCCAGGCGTCTGTCGATGAACCCGACGATGCAGACTTTCATTCGGTTTCCTTCGATGCGCGCGCAGGTGTTGGCATGGAAAGGCGGGCCTTGACGTAGAAACGGGTCAGCCCCTTGTGAGAGCTGACCCGTCGATTTTCTTGGTGCGGCTGGCAGGATTCGAACCCACGACCCCTTGGTTCGTAGCCAAGTACTCTATCCAACTGAGCTACAGCCGCGTGGGCCGGGCAGTATAGCAGCGGCCATGGCGCGGCTATTCGCCCAGGCGCGCGGCGGTTTCGAAGCACTGCGCGACGCGCTGCGCATCGACTTAGACGCGGGCGATCTGCGCCACGCGCAGCCAGCCTACGCGGCGCCAACTCACATGCAGCGCGGTGACGCGGTCGGCGAGATCGAGCATCTGCCACGCCTTGCCCCAGAGCTGGCGCTCGGCCAGCGCGGCGCCGACCGCCAACGCAATCGCGCCCTCGCGCGGGAACGCCGCAGCCGCGGCCTCCAAGCGCGCCAGCCACTCCGGCCCGATGCCGGCGACGGCCTTGGACAAGGCTTGGGCCACGGCGCCGCGTTCATCGGCGGGCAGCTCGCCCAGGCGGTCCCAAAACGGGCGCAGCCAGGCGCGCGCTTCATCGGCCGCGTCGAACTCGGCGGCGCGTTGCGCCGCGCGCGCCGCCACGAATGCGTCGCGTCGATCGGCGGCTTCGAACTGTTGCCATTGGCGCCGCAGTTGGTCGGCGTCGCGCGCGCTGTCGAGGGCTTCGTTGGCGAGCGAGCGCAGCATGCCTTGCGCCGCGGGCTTGGAAAACGCCTGGTGCTTGGCGAGCAGGCGCGCTGTTTTCAACGCTTCCTGCGGCTGGCGCGCCAGGCGCGCGGCTTGCAGCTTCAGGCGCAAGGCGTGGGTGCGGCGTGCCACGCCGATGGGCAGCTCGGCAATCCACTGCAGCGCGCGCTCGGCATCGCGGTCGTCCAGCGCCCACTCGGCGGCGAGCAGGCGCGCGCCTTCTTCAGCCGGGCCGGTGGTGAGCTTGCGGCGCGTCAGCTCGAACGCGTCGCGCAGGGCCGCATCGCGCGCCGCGCGGTCTTGCAGACGGTGTGCGCTGCCCGCGGCCAGCACATGGGCGAGCACGGTGAATTGCTCGTCGCGCTCGAAGACTGCCGTGTCGCGCTGGATCGCCAGCGCGCGCTGCGCCGCCTTTTGCGCTCGCGTATAGCGCCCGCCGAAGTAGAACGCGAGCGCCTCGCGCAGTGCCTGTTGGGCGCTGCGCTCGCGCCGCGCGGTGCGCCACTCCTGGGCGCGCTGGGGCAACTCGAAGAGCAGCGTCACCGCGCGCATCGCCACCACCAAGGCCGCGCAGCTTGCCACGAGCAACAGCAGGAACAAGTTCAACGACAGGTCGACACGCGAACCGCGCCAGTAAAACGACGCCAGACCGTCGTTCACGCCAAGCGTCGCCGCGGCGATGACGGCCACCACGAACAGCAACAACAACCACAGCACGGTGCGCATGGCGACGAGGGGGTAGGCGCCTCAGCCTTCCAGGCCGGGGCGATGCGAGACGCACCGCCTCTTCGGCAGGCATTCGCCAAGACGCAGGTCTTGTCTCATGTCCAGCCTCAGCGGCCCGCGCCGGCTGCGGCGAGCGCGGCGAGCGTGTCGTCGGGCCGTGGCACGCTGCTCTGGCGCGCCTGGCCCGCGACTTGGCGAACCAGCTCCAGCGCGAGCACGGTCCGCTTCGAGCCGCGATCGAAAAAGCGCTCCAGCGATGCGCGCGCACCCGCCAGATCGGACTGCGCGGTGTCGAACTGCCGGCTCAACAGCGCCAGCCGGGCGTTGAGCAGGCGCAGCTTGAGGTTTTCCTTTAAGAAGAAGGCCTGCTCTGGCGCGATCATCATCGCGTCGGGGTGTTCGATGCGCGTCACGCGCACCAGCGAACGCGCCTCGAAGCCGATGCGCTGCCATGCGGTGTCCCAGGCTTGCACCCACGTCCGCAGCCATGCCGGGCCGGAGGCCCCGCGGCTCGCAGCGCCCGCCGCCGCCGACGCCGCTGCCGACCCCGGCTTGGCCGCGTCAGGCGCTTTGGCCACCCCCCGGCGCGATTCTGCCGACACGAGCAGCGGCAGCTCGTCGATGAGACGCATCGCCTCGTCGAGCTTGATCGCCAGGCTGGACACATCGGCCACGGCGGCGGCACGCACCCGGTCGGTGTCGCGCGCGATGGCGCGGCGCACGCGTTCGAATTTCGGCTGGGCGTGGCGCGCCAGGCGTTCATCGCTCTGCTTGAGCGCGGCGAGCAGCGGCTCGGCGCTGCCGGTGATGGCGTTGTGCTGAATGGCGACGCGAATCTCGGCTTCAATGTCGACGATCAGGTTCTCGTCGCGCGAGCGCGACAGCGACTGCAGCAGCTCCTCAAGTTGTCCGCGCTGCACCGTCACTTCGGCCAGACGCGCCTCCAGCAGCGCCACCTTCGCCGCACCTTCGAGCATGCCGCTCTGCGCTTGTTTGGCGAGCAGGCGTGCCGCGTCCGCCTGGCTGGAGCTCGTCTGCTGGCGCAGCACCAGTTCGCGCTCAAGCGCCCCATGGCGCTCACTCACGTTCCATGCCATCAGCAGGGCCGCAACGCCCAGCAGCAGCGCCAGCCCCGTGCCCGGTGTCGGCCAGCGCCACAGGGCGCGACGCCGCTGGCGCGGCTCGGTTGGCGGGGCGGGCGTATCGGGCGTATCGGGCGTATCGTGGGTATCGGGCGTATCGGGCTTAGGGGGCGCCTCGGGCGTATCAGTCGCAGGGGTCGAATCGGGCGTACCCGGTGCGTGGGGTGCCATGTCGCGCGTCGCCGCGCCAGGCGCGCTGGCGGCAAGGGGGGCGGCGGGGTCGTTGGGGTTCACGGTGAGGTTCAGGCCGCGCTGTCCATGGTCAACCTAATGCACGCGGCGACGGCCGCGATCGAGGGACG
>JANOLJ010000201.1:0-9095 GCA_031419715.1 Burkholderiales bacterium
CGGGCATAGAGAAGCCGGAGGTCGGCCCGTTCAGGGCCGGCCGAGGGTTCAGCCCGCTGTGGCCGGCCCGCCCTCGGCCCAGCCGATCATCCCATCGCAGTTGCGCAGTCAAATTCGTAGCGCAAGCCCACGCTCGGCCCAGCGTCCGAAATGAGAGCAGGGGCGGCGCAGCACGCAATTGAACCCATGCTCGCCGACAACATCGTCCACTTCTCGCGCGTGCTGCGCAACGCTGGCCTGGCCGTGGGGCCGGACCGGGTGCTTGCCGCCATCGCCGCGGTCGAGGTCATTGGCCTGGACCGGCGCGAAGACGTGCGTGCCGCTTTGAGTGCGGTGATGCTGGAGCGCCACGAGCAGCAAGTGGTATTCGACGCCGCATTCGAGGTCTTCTGGCGCGACCCGAAGCTGCTCGAGCAGATGATGCTGTTGCTGCTGCCCAAGATCAGCGGCCGTGGCGAGAAGCTGCGCCCGCCGCGCTCGAACCGCCTCGCCGAAGCGCTGGCGGCGCCAGCCAAGGCCGAGCCGCCGAATCCGGCGAACCACACCGCCAAAGAAGAGATCCAGTTCGACATGCAGTTCAGCTCCTCCGAACGCGAGCGGCTGCAGCAGGCAGACTTTGAATCGATGACGACGGCGGAGTTCGAAACCGCGAAGCAGCTCGCCGAGCGCGCGCCGCTGCCGGTGCAACCGGTGCGCAGGCGCCGCCATGAAACCGGCGCGCGCGGCACGCTCGACCTGCGCCGCACCTTGCAGCGCATGGCACGCCAACCGCACACGCTCCTGCCGGCCTACACCCTGCCGCGCACCGAGTTGCCGCCGCTCGTCGTGCTGCTCGACATCTCGGGCTCGATGGAGCGCTATTCGCGCCTGTTCCTGCACTATGTGCATGGCCTGACGCGGCGCTATCTGAAAGTGCACACCTTCACCTTCGGCACGCGCTTGACGAACATCACCCGCTGCCTGAAACACCGCGACCCCGATGTTGCGCTGAAGATGGCTGATGCGCAGGTGCTCGACTGGAAGGGCGGCACGCGCATCGCCAGCAGCCTCGATGAATTCAACCGGCGCTGGGCGCGGCGTGTGCTTGGCGCGAACGCGGCGCTGTTGTTGGTGACGGACGGCCTGGAGCGAGAAGACGGCGGGCTGCTTGACGGTGCGGCTGCGCAACTGCACCGCATGGCGCATCAAGTCGCCTGGTTGAATCCGTTGCTGCGCTTCGAAGGCTTCGAGCCGCGCGCGGCGGGCGTGAAGACGCTGCTCGCGCATGTCGACCGTTTCCTGCCGGTGCACAACCTGGCGAGTCTGGCCGACCTGGGGAAAGCGCTGCGTCGGCCGCCCGCCCGGGCGGGCACAATTCGCTGACGGGCGAAGGGCGAAGGGCGAAGGGCGAAGGGCGAAGGGCGAAGGGCGAATGGCGAAGGGCGAAGGGCAACGGGCAACGAGCAACAGGAGCAGGGGATGGACAGTCTTGATTTGCAGGTGCTGAACCAGGCTCGCGACTGGCGCGTGCAGGGCCGCAGCGTGTGGCTCGTGACGGTGATCGAAACCTGGGGCTCGGCGCCGCGCCCGCCCGGCGCGCTGCTGGCGATGTGCGACGACGGCCAGGTGGCCGGTTCGGTCTCGGGCGGTTGTGTGGAAGACGATCTGATCGAGCGCGTGCGCCATGGCGAGCGCGTCGCCAAGCCTTCGCTCGTGACCTATGGCGTGAGCAAGGAAGAAGCGGCGCGCTTCGGTCTGCCGTGCGGCGGCAACTTGCGGCTCGTGCAAGAGCCACTCGGCGACACCGCCTGGATCACGGAAATCCTGCAACGCACAGCGCGCCATGAACTCGTCGCGCGGCGCCTGGACCTCGACACCGGCAAGGTGACGATCGAGCCCGCATCGCGCGGCGAAGCCTTCGCCTTCGACGGCAAGACCCTGCGCGCCCTGTTCGGCCCACGCTGGCGGCTGCTCATCATCGGCGCCGGGCAGCTCTCGCGCACCGTGGCGCAAATGGCGCTGGCGCTGGACTTCGAAGTCATCTGCTGCGACCCGCGCGAGGAATACCACCTGAGCTGGGACGTGCCCGGCACCACGTTCAGCAAAGCCATGCCGGACGACCTGGTGCAGGAGCTGCAACTCGACCCGCACAGCGCCGTGATCGCAGTGACGCACGATCCCAAGCTGGATGACATGGTGTTGTTGGAGGCACTCAAGTCGCCCGCGTTCTACGTCGGCGCGCTCGGTTCGCGCGGCAATACGGCCAAGCGCAAAGAGCGTCTGGCGCTGTTCGACTTGTCCGGCGCCGAGATCGACAGACTGCACGGGCCGATCGGGCTGGACCTGGGCAGCAAAACGCCGGCTGAAATTGCGGTGTCCATCGTCGCCGAAATCGTGGCGGTGAAAAACGGCATCGTGCTGACGCAGAAGAAAGAGGGCTCGGCGATGCCCGAGGTTGCGGGCGTCTGCGCTCGCTAAGTTACCCGGGTTCGCCACCCCGGTTCGCCTACTTCTCCCCGAACCTCCACCGCACCCCCACCCAGGCAGAGCGCGGCGCGGCCGGCGTGACGAACTGTTCATTGCGCCAGTTCGCGGGGGCTTGAACCGTGCCGGCAGTGTCGAACGCGTTCTCGGCGAGCAGGCCGCCCATCGCGTAGCGCTTGTCGAAGGCGTTGTTGATCCGGCCGAACAGCTCCCAGCCCGGGGCGAACTGCCAGTCGCCGGTGAGGTTGAGCACGCTGAAACCGGAGACCTTGCCGCTGCCGAAGAAATTTACGCCGTCGGCGGCGTGTGCATTGTTCTCGTTGCCGCGCACGAACTGGCTGGAGTGGGCGGCGAGTTGCGCGCCCAGGCGCAGCTTGTCCAGGGCCTGCACGCCAATGTTGAGTTTCACACTGTGGCGTGGCAGGCCCGGAATGCGGTCGCCGGGGCGAACTTCGATTTCGTCGGCGCCGAGGCAGTTGGCCGAAGTCTCGGCCGTGCTGTTGCTGTCGGAGACGATGCACGCGGGCGATTCGTAGGTGGCGCGCAGATGGCTGTAGCCCAGGCTCCAATCGACGCTGCCGAAGCGGCCGGAGGCGTCGAGTTCCAGGCCCTGGCGCTGCGTGCGGCCGAAGTTGATGAAGTAGCCTGCCGCGAGTGCATTGCTGATGAACAGGATGTCGTCGCGATTGCGCGTCGAAAACGCGGATGCGTTCCAGCGCACGCCGCCCGCCGTGCCGCGCACACCCAGCTCGAGCGTGCGTGCCACGACCTGCTTGAGCGGCGGGTCGGACTGCAGTGCGTTGGGCAGCACGCAGGGGTTGGCGGGGTCGGAGCAGCCGAGTTCGATCGGGCTGGGTGCGCGGTTTCCTTGGCTGAAGCCGCCGTAGAGCGTGGCCTGCGGTGTGACGCGCAGGGTCAGGCCCACCGCCGGGTTGAATTTGTTGTAGCGGTAGTCGCTGTCCAACGTGGTGGACAGGCCGAGCTGGGTGCGGCCGTCGTCGATCGTCACGACATGGGTTCGGTTGTAGCGGCCGGCGAGCGTGAGGTGCATGTCGGGCGTGAGCGTCCAGGTGTCGGTGGCGAACACGCTTTGCGTGCTGGTCTTGCCGCGCAGCAGCGCATTCGTCTCGGTGGCTTCGGTCGGAATGACGCGACGATTCGCGTCGAGGTCACCTTCGGCTTCGGTCTGCTCGAAGTTCGTGCGCGAGCGGTCGTAGGTCAGGCCGACCGCTAACCGGTGGTCGGTGCCGGCATGGCTCCACTGCAGCGCCAGGCCTTCGCCGCGCTGGCGGCTCGCGGTGCGGTTCTCGACGCCGGCCTGCGGGGTCAGGGGCGGGTCGAAGGCATCGTTCAGGTCGCCGTTGAGCGTGTCGGTATCGACGCGTCGCACATAGGCAGTGGCTGAAACCGATTGCGCATCGCCGAGCGTGTAGTTGCCCTGCAGCGTGATCAGCAGCGCGCCGTTTTTCGTCTCGTCGGGCACGGTGTAGACCTGCTCGCGGCGCGCCTCCAGCATCGCCTCGGGGCTCGGCCCATTGCCAATCATCTTGGTGCGCGCGTAGGCCGTGCTCGCGTCCCAGCGCAACGCGCCTGCGCGCGAGCCGAACTTGCCGAACAACTGGTTCACGCGCGACGGCGAGGCGTCGCGCCAGCCGTCTTCGCGCAAGGCGCTCCCGGCCACGAAGAGGTGGCTGTCGGCGCCGATGCGCTGGCCGTGCGACAGCTCGGTGCTGACGCGCTTGAACGAACCCGCACTCAGTTCCGCTTCGCTGCCGGGATGGGTCAGGCCGTTCTTGGTTTGCAGCGAGATGGCGCCACCCAGCGTGTTCAGCCCGAACAGCGGATTCGAGCCCGGCATCAGCGTGATCGATGCCAGCGCACCGCGCGGGATCAAATCCCAGTTGACGACGTCGCCGAACGGCTCGTTGACGCGCACGCCGTCGAGAAACACCGACAGGCCCTGCGGCGTGCCCAGCAGCGGGCTGGCCGAGAAGCCGCGATAGTTCACGTCGAGCTGGTAGGGGTTGCCCTGAATTTCGTTGATCGTGATGCTGGGCATCTGCGTGGCCAGGAAGTCGGGCAGATTCAGGCTTTGCACGTCGCGCAGCTTCTGGTCGCTGGCCGACTGCACGTTGCCGGGAATCTGGTCCTTGGGCACGCCCAGCCCAGGCACGGGCGTGACGCCGATCACCTCGACCCTGGGCAACGCGCTGGCGGCCGGCTGGCCCCACGCGGGCAGGGTGTATGCGCAAACGGTGGCGAGGGCAGCAAGCGTGATGGGCGTGGGCGGCAAGCCGCGGGGCGAACGGGTGCGATGCATGGTGTCTCGGTGCGTGATGAATCCGGGTCGCGGCAGCGGGCGGACAATTTTTCCGGCCGCAGCGCGCACCTTAACGTGGCGATCCCCGGGACGACAGGGAAAACTTCCCGACGCGCCTCGGGGTTGTCGCTAGCGCGTTTCTGCTGGGCCCGCTCCAGCGGCCGCGGGATTCGTCTAAATCACGCCGTGCCTGATCGCCAGGTGCACGAGCGCGGCGGTCGTGCTGACGCCGAGCTTTTCCTTGATGACGGTTTGATGGTTCGACACCGTCTTGGGGCTGAGCTTGAGCGCCGCGGCGCACTCGACCGGCGTTTCACCTCGCGCCAGCAGGCGGAAGATCTCGAACTCGCGCGGCGTCAGGCCGGCCAGGCGGTCGTCGGGAGACGGGCCGCTCAGCCACTGCGGCGCAAGGCCCGGGCCGAAGTAGCATTCGCCGCGGTCGACGCGCCGCACGCCGTCGAGCAAGGCTTCGGGCGCGCTGCTCTTGGAGAGAAAACCGCGCGCGCCGACCTCGAGCGCGCGGCGCACCAGCATGTCGCTGTCATGCATGCTGAACACCAGGATGCGCGCCTGCGGCGAGCGAGCCAGCAGCCGGCGGATCAACTCCAGCCCGCCGCTGCCCGGCATCGCGAGATCGGTCACCGTCACGTCGGGGGCGTGTTCGGCGAAGCAGGCACAGGCGGCATCGCTGCGATCGGCTTGCGCCACCACCGCGATGTCGCCAGCCTGCTCGAGCAGGCGCTGGTAGCCGGCGCGAACCACCGGATGGTCGTCGACAAGCAGCACGCGGATCATGTTCGGGCCAGCGGAACGCGCATGCAAAGTTTCGTGCCGTGCCCGGGTGCGCTGTCGATGCGCAGCGAACCGCCAAGCGCCGCGGCGCGCTCGGCGGCACCGAGCAAACCCAGGCCGTGGGTGTCGGATTTCGGGTCGAAGCCGCAGCCGTCGTCGTCGATGCGCAGCTCGACGAGCGTCGGCGCGATATGCCGCAGGCCGATGCGCACCTGCGTCGCCTGCGCATGGCGCAGCACGTTGGTGAGGGCTTCCTGAGTCACGCGGTACAAGGCGGTGTCGATGTTCTCGCCCAGGTCTTCCAGAGGCCCGGCGTCACCCAGGATGCAGGCAACTCCGCTGCGCTCTTCCCACGCTTCGCACAAGGCCTGCAACGCCGCCACGAGGCCCAGTTCATCGAGTTCGGCGGGGCGCAGGCGCCGCAGCAAGCCGCGCACATTGTCCACCAGCGCCTGGGCGTTCGCGGCGGTACGCAACACCGCAGCGCGGGCCTGGGCGGCGTCTTCGGTGCGCTGCAGATACGCGGCTTCGACGCGGATCGCGTGGCAATGCTGGCCGAGCTGATCGTGCAGCTCGCGCGCCAGCGCCCGCCGTTCGCTTTCCTGCACGCCGAGCAACTGCTGGGCGAGTTCACGGTTGTGCCCGAGCAAGCTCAGTGCCTGCGCCTGGGCCATCTCGCGCATCCGCAGTTCGGCGCGCGCCTGCGCGGCGCGCCGAAAGGCGTACCACGCCAGCCCGAGCGCGAGCGCGACCAGCGCGATCGGCAGTTCGTCGAGCTGCCACACCTCGAGCGGTCGAGTCAGGCGCGTGAATGCTTCGTAGAGTTCGAACGCGCAGGCGAGGGCGAAGGTCGCCAGCGTCAGGCCGGCGACGATCCACAGGTCGGTGCGGGCCGAAGGTGCGTCGGGCGCGGCGGGCGCGGCGGCAGCGTCCGGGCTTGGGGGAAGGGGTGCGGTGAGCATCGGCGGGCGTGGCAGGGCAGGCGCGGATTATCCTGGGCCGGGCTGGCAAGAGGCGTGACCGCTGCCCGGCCCGTGCCGCTACACTGAAAATCCGATCCGTTCGCCAACCCCTCACCGCCAGGAGCCGCAGATGATTCGTTCCGTCACGCAGACGCTGCTTGCAGTCGTGCTCGCCACGGCCTCGCTCGCCGGGGCCCAGGCGCAAACGCCCAAGCCGATCCGGCTGATCTGCCCGTTCCCGCCGGCCGGCGCTGTGGACATTGCGTCGCGCGCGATCGCGGCGGAACTGTCGAAGATACTTGGCCAAACCGTGACGGTCGAAAACCGCCCTGGGGCGGGCGGCAACATCGGCGGCGCGGAAGCCGCGCGCGCCGCACCCGACGGCACCACGCTGTTCATGACAACGAGCGGCATCAACGCCATCAACCCTGCCCTCTACGCCAAGATGCCGTTCGACCCGCTCAAGGACCTGACGCCGGTGGTGGCGCTGGTGTCGCTGTCGAATGTGCTGGTGGTTCATCCGTCGGTGAAGGCGAATTCAGTCGCTGACATCATTGCGCTGGCCAAGGCCGAACCCGGCAAGATGAACTACGCCTCGTCCGGAAACGGCACGAGCATCCACATGTCGGGCGAGATGTTCAAGCACCTCACCAAAGTAGACATCGTGCACATCCCGTACAAGGGCAGTGCCCCGGCAGTGAGCGATCTGCTCGGTGGCCAGGTGATGATGATGTTCGACAACATTCCCTCCGCGCTGCCGCACATCAAGACCGGCAAGCTGCGCGCGCTGGCGGTGACCGGCGCGAAACGTGACCCGCTGCTGCCCGATGTGCCCACGGTGGCCGAATCCGGCGTGCCGGGCTACGAATCCGGCGTGTGGTTCGGCCTGGCGGTTCCCGCGGCAACGCCGAAAGAAGAAATCGCGCGCATCAATGACGCTGCGGTGAAGGGCACAAAGTCGCCGGAGTTCGTGAAGCGCATGACGGAGCTGGGCTACAGCATCATCGGCAGCACGCCCGAGCAGATGGCGGAGATGAACAAGCTGGAAACGGCGCGCTGGGGGCCGATCGTGAAGGCGTCGGGGGCGAAGGTCGACTGAGGGTGCGGGCTGGCAGCCTTGCTGACCACCGTCCCGAGCTGCATGCCAGCGTCGAGCAGCGTGGCACGCGGCCTGGGGTACGTTCTCCGGCCCACGCTCGCGGGGCACCGGATTGCGCCCACCTGCGCAGTGCCATCAACACGGTGTTCTCTTGCTCAGGTCGAGGACACCGCGAATCGGACCTGCGCCCGTACCCCAAACCGCCTGCCCCGATACCCGGGTGGCAAGGCACGGCGTGGCATGCCACTCAAGGATGCAACAGGGCACCATCGTCGCCCTTGCGGCCACGACGACGGCAGGCCGAGATTGCATCTACAGTCAGGCTGCACAACCACGCCATATGTCCCGCGCACATGAACTCTTCGAACGTCTCCGGGATGGCGGGTGTTCCGCTCTAGAACAACTCATAGCCGATCGCGAGCCGGAGTCTCTGTTCTTGGATTTCAAGCGATCTCCTCAGGACGGCGCATCGAAGAGCTTGGCGCCAGAGGACAACAAGAATCTGTCGAAGGCCATCTCAGGATTTGCGAACTCTTCCGGCGGAATCATCGTGTGGGGAGTGGACTGTCGTCGCGACACTGCTTCTGGTAACGAGGTGGTCGAGAAACACCCTTTAGTCGATGCCAACGGATTCAACACGAAACTTCAGGCCGCCGTTTCGAGAACAACGATTCCTGCGCATCCGGGTGTACAGGTCTTGTTCTTTGACGAACCAGGTCAGAGTCCCGCTGGATATGTGGTCGTGTACGTGCCGCAGTCGTCGATCGGCCCGATCCGCGCGCTGGTGTCGAACCACTACCACGTGCGCACAGGGTCGGACTTCAGTTTCTTACCGCACGATGTCCTCGCAGGAATGTTCGGAAGAATCCCGCAGCCGAAGGCAGACCTGAACTTGATCTCGCATCCGGCCCGCCTAGACTCCAGCCCAGGGCATCTGACCATTGCATTCGGCTTTGTGGTCGTCAATCTCGGCGCTGTCGTGGGCGAGCGGCCGTACTTGTCGGCTTTCATCGGAGACTTCCCACAGAATCTTCTGACCGTTCAATCTGCCGATCGACAGCACTTCCATGTGAGGCGCGGGTTGCTTCCCAACTTCAGTGTTGTGTCCTCAGAAGGTTTCCTGCTCACCCCTGGGGCGACTGAGCACATGTGCGACATAGTCATTGCCATATCAGTCGCTGATCCTCGCGCCATCAACCTTGATTGCACCCTTGGAGTCCTCGGAGCACCTCCAAAACGCTTCACGCTTGCAGCCTCGCAACACGAAGTACAAGCAGCCATCGCACGAGCCAGCGCTGGGCATTTCCCGTCGTCAGATCTGCTCAAACTCCTGCCCGACTCCTAGCCGAGAAGTGCGTCATAACCATTCGGTCAAGCAGACGCCCTCCGGGCTATAGTCTCCGCGCGCCGCTTACCTCAACCGTTCGCCGCGGCGCGGCAGGCGGCACCCGGCGGGGGC
>JANOLJ010000202.1:0-3527 GCA_031419715.1 Burkholderiales bacterium
AAGCCCGAGGGCTACTACTGCCACTGCCGCATGTGCCAGCTCGCCTTCGGCAATACGCGCGCGGCGTTTCTGAACCTGCGCAAGGACCAGTTGCGCTGGCTCGGCGCGATGCCGAGCTACTACGCGTCGTCGAAGATCGCGCGGCGTGGCTTTTGCAACCGCTGCGGCACGCCGCTCACGTTCGAGTACCTGGACTCCGAGCGCATGGACATTTCGATCGGCAGCCTGGACGACCCCGGCGCGACCAAGCCGACCACGCACTTCAGCGTGGAGTCGCGCATCGCCGCGTGGCACGGCGACGACGGCCTTCCCGGCGAGCGCCTGGACGAACACGCCAAGACGATGGAGCGCTGGAAGGCGAACTACGGCGAGTCGGTGCTGCCAGGGGTCGCGGCAACGCGCTCAGCGTAAACGCGCGCGCGAGTGCAAAGATGCCGGCGCGCCCACGGCGCCCGAGCGTCGGACCGGTTCACGCCTCACCACCTTCAACGCGTTGTCGGCAGCGAGCCGGCGGCACTCACAATGCCGCCTCAATTCGGACACCCGCCACCCTCACTTCCAAGCCTCGAATGCACCGCACGATCTTCACTACACCCGTCGTCAACAGCGCGTTGCGCGGGCTGTCGCTCGTCTACATGCGCCTGGCCGGTTGGAAGCTGCTGGGCGCCCTGCCGCCAAACACACCCAAGTGCGTGCTGATCGCGGCACCGCACACCAGCGGCTGGGACCTGCCCTACACGCTGATGAGCGCATTCGCATTTCGCCTGAACATTTACTGGATGGGCAAGCACACGCTGTTTCGCGCGCCTTTCGGGCCGGTGATGCGCTGGCTGGGCGGAATTGCCGTGAACCGGGAAACCGGCGGCAACCTCGTGGCCGCGTCGGCCGCGGCGCTCGTTGCCGCCGACGGTGCCTTGCAGTTGGTGCTGTCGCCCGAAGGCACGCGCGACAAGACCCGACATTGGAAGTCGGGCTTCTATTTCATCGCCAAGCAGGCCAAGGTGCCGATCGTGCTGGCCTACCTGGACTACGGGCGCAAGACCGCCGGCCTGGGGCCGCCGTTCACGCCCACCGGCGATGTGGAAGCGGACATGGTCGAGATCAAGCGCTTCTACGCCGGTATGCGGGGGCGCAATGCCGATCGCTTCGAAAGTTCATGAGCCCGCTGCCCCCCGGGGCGGCGCATCACTCCAGCACGCCCAGCCCCACCACCTCGAAGGCCCAGAAACCCAGCAGCATGTGCGACACCGACACGCCGGCCAGACCGCGTTGCCGCGCATACAGCCAACCCCAGAAGAGGCCCGCGGCGAACGCCACCACGGCCAGGCCGGGCGACACATACAGGTGCGCAGCCGAGAAGATGATGTTGGCGCCGACGATCGCCATCCAGTCGCGCCAGCGGCCGGTGAGAAAGTGCGCCAATGAACCCTGTACGCCACCGCGATAGATCAACTCCTGGAACGGCACGAACACCACATAGGCCAAGGCCAACCAGGGGTTGAAGCCATTGGCGGGCGAACCGGCTGAACCGGGTGGCACGGTTAAACCCGATGAGGCCGCTGCGGCCGTTGTGGCCGTTGTGGCCGCCGCAAACATGTCGAACAGCGGCATGCCGTGCATAGCCGGCACCCACGCCAGCAGCGCCAACTTGAGCGCCACGGTGAGCAAGATCAGCGGCAGCGTCAACAACGTCGCCTCGCCGACGTCGCGCAGCGCATTCTTCGTAGTCACGCCGAAAAAGCTGGCCGGGTAGCCCGAGACGCGCACGAACACGAACAGGATCGCCACGCAGATGACGACCGCCGGCACGGTGATGAACTCGCTGCGCCCGAGCGCGGCCTTGGCCTGCATGGCCGTGCCCAGCACCCAGGTGTAGAGCGAGTAGGCGAAGATCAGCAGCAGCGTGAAGCGCCCCATCACGGCGCGCGTGCGCTCTTCAGCCAGCGCGCGCTCCGCCGCGGCCACCGCGGTGGCGCTCGACAGACGCAGCCGCTCGGCCACCAGCGCGGCAATGTCCACCAGCAGCGGCACCAGCGACGGCCGCAGCTCGGCCTGGCCCACGATGTCGGCCACCGGCAGCACCAGTGTTCGCACCGAGTCGATTGCGCGCACCGTCGCCGAGCGTGGCACGCGGTCGAACAGGGCCATTTCGCCGAAGGTGTCGCCTACGCCGAGGCGGTTGATCTCGTGCTGCTCGCCGGCCGCGCCGAGCTTGAGTACCTGGGCCTGGCCGCTCGCGATGACCATCATGTCGAGCGCTGGGTCGCCCTCGCGCACGATGTCGGCGCCTGCGGCATGATCGACAAAGCGCGAGACGGCGGCCAGCAGCGCCAGATCGTCGGCACTGCAACGCCTGAATATCGCGCAGCGCCCGAGCAGCGCCTGCGCTTGGGAGAACTGATCCCAGTCGCCTTCCAACTCGGGGCCACTCAGTTTTCCTGGGGTGGTCGCGGATGCATTCATTGGGTGCGGCGAATTGGGAAGTGGCGGTCGGTTCACGCCGACCCCACCGCCCGCCGCGCCAGCTTCGCCTCGCCGATCGGCAAGTGGATCAGCGCCGCGCCGACCGCGAGCACGATGTCGGCGTACCACATCCAGTCGTAGGAGCCGGTCCACTCGAACGCCTTGCCGCCGAGATAAGCGCCGAGAAACCCGCCGACCTGGTGCGACACCATCACGATGCCGAACAGCGTGCCCATGCGCGACGGGCCGAAGAACTTCACCACCAGGCCGGCAGTGGGCGGTACCGTTGACAAAAACGTCAGGCCCATCACGGCCGCGAACACCAGCATCACGGTTTCCGTTTTCGGCGCGACCAGAAAGATCAGCACCGCGAGTGCGCGCGCCGCGTAGATCAGCGACAGCAGTGACTTCATGCGCCAACGTCCCATCGCCCAGCCGATGCCCAGACTGCCGAAGATGTTGAACAGCCCGAGCATCGCCAGCGCCCACGCACCCACTTCCGGGGAGAGGTTGCATGACGCCACGACACCTGGCAGGTGCGTGCCGATGAAGGCGACGTGAAAGCCGCAGACAAAGAAGCCGGCGGCGAGCAGGCGAAACCCGGCGTGGCGAAATGCGGCGACTATGGCTTCGCGCGTGGATTGCGCCGCATCGGGTGCGGCTGCAGCTGCGGCCCCCGGCGTGCCCACGGCCGCAGCAGCCGCGCCACCTGTTCCAGCCGCGCCGGCCAGCACCGGCCTCGAGTTGCCGCGCAATACCCACGCCGCGGGCAGCGCGAGCAGCGTGAACAGCGCCAGGCTGTGAACCGCCGCGACCCAGCCCGCCGCCGCCGTGATGCCTTGCGCGATGGGCGCGAACACGAACTGGCCGAACGAGCCGCCGGCGTTGACGATGCCGGTGGCCATGCCGCGCTTTTCCGGCGGCACGAGGCGCGTCGTCGCCGACATCAGCACGGAAGGCCCAGCCATCCCGGCGCCGCCCGCCGAGAGCACGCCGATGGCGAAGATCAGCCCGGCGGTCGTTGTCATGAACGGAATCAACGCCGTGCCGATCACAACGAGCGA
>JANOLJ010000203.1:0-13808 GCA_031419715.1 Burkholderiales bacterium
GAGGGCAATGTGCTCGATCCGGTGGACTTGATCGAAGGCGTGGACCTCGACACACTGATCCGCAAGTCCACGCAAGGCCTGCGCAAACCCGAGATCGCGCCCAAGGTTGCGGCGCGTGTGAAAAAGGAGTTTCCGCAAGGCATGCCGGCCTATGGCGCCGACGCGCTGCGCTTCACGATGGCGAGTTATGCGAGCTTGGGGCGCAACATCAACTTCGATACGAAGCGCTGCGAAGGTTATCGAAATTTTTGCAACAAGCTCTGGAATGCCACCAGCTTCGTGTTGATGAATTGCGAAGGCCAGGACTGCGGCCTGAAGGAGCACACGAAAGCGGAGTGCGCGCCGGGTGGTCCGGCGCATGGTTATCTGAGTTTCTCCTCCGTCGACCGGTGGATCACCGGTGAGCTGCAACGCACGGAGGCGGCAGTGGCGCAGGGCTTCGCCGAATACCGGCTCGACAACGTGGCGAACCTGCTGTATCGCTTCGTCTGGGATGAGTATTGCGACTGGTACATCGAAATCGCCAAGGTGCAATTGCGCGTCGGCGACGCCGCGCAGCAGCGAGGCACGCGCCGCACGCTGATCCGCGTGTTGGAGACCACGCTGCGGCTGTTGCACCCACTCATACCGTTCATCACCTCTGAATTGTGGGAAGCGGTGGCGCCGGTGGCGGGGCGCAAACCGGTGGGCGATACTCTCGGCCTGGTCGGCGCGCCGTATCCGAAAGCGCAACTCGAAAAAGTGGACGCCACCGCCGACGCCTGGGTGACCCAACTCAAGGCACTCGTCGGCGCGTGCCGCACCTTGCGCAGCGAGATGAACCTGTCACCCGGGGAACGAGTGCCCTTGCTCACCCATGGCGACGCTGCTTTCGTGACCCAGGCCAGCGCCCTGCTGCAAACCCTGGGCAGACTGTCCGAAGTGCGCTGCTTCACCAGCGAAGCGGAGTTTCTCGAAGCCACGCGCGACGCTCCCGTCGTGATGCAAGGGCAGACCCGGCTTGCCTTGCGCGTCGAGATCGACCCGGTGGCTGAAGCGGAACGCCTGACCAAGGAGATCGACCGCCTGAGCGCCGAAGAAGTGAAGGCCAAGGCGAAACTGGAGAACCAGAGTTTCGTCGCGCGCGCACCCGCTGCCGTGGTCGATCAGGAGCGGCAGCGCCTGATCGGCTTCACTGCAACGTTGGCGGGCCTGCGAGATCAGTTGGCACGCCTGTCCCGGTCGACCTGAACTCGCGCGGCGCGAGTGGCGCCTGTGCCAGGAGTTCGTCGATGCGCTTGATCACCGTCCAGGAACTGCGCAGCCGCGACTCGCGCGTCGTGCCAGACAGGCGCGGCGTGACCTGCAGGTTCTGCATGCCATAGAGCGGTCGGCCTTCGTCGAGCATGCCGGGTTCGACGCTGTCGAGCCAGGCCCCGGCGATGCGCCCACTGGCCAGCGCACCGGCGAGCGCCGCTTCGTCGAACAAACCAGCGTGGGCGATGCTGACGATCACCTGATCGGGCTTGCAGAACTGCAGGAAACGCTCACCGAGCAGGCCGTGGTAGCGGCTGAAGTAGGCGAGTTGCACGCACACCGCGTCGGACTGTTCGAGCAGTTCGTGCAAGCCCATGGGCTTGACGCGCCAGCGCTCCCACACCGCGTCGTTCGCATGCAGCGAAGGGTCGTAGCCCAGGACCGTGGAGCCGAAGCTCGCCAGCAGTTGCGACATCGTGCGTGCCGCAGGCGCCATGCCCAGCAAACCCACCGTGGCGGCACCGAGTTCGCGGCCGACAAAGCTGCCGTCGGCACCCATCACCGGCACTCGGCGCAGCAGCGACAGCAGCGCCCCGATCATGAATTCAGCCTCCGCCTGGGCGCACGCGGTTCGGCTGCGAACCACTTCAACCCCCGCGCGGCTGCAGGCTTCGGCGTCGATGCTGTCGGGTCCGGCGCTGACGCGACCCACGGCACGCAGCACGGGCGCGTGGCGCAGTGCCTGCGCGTCCATCGCCACGCTGGCGGGCACCACCGCAGCGCGCACGTCATACAAGGCTTGGCGAAAACCACGCGGGTCCAGCGCCAGCTCTGGGGCGAAGCGCACGCTGTGGCGCGCCTCAAGCCATTGCATCAGTTCGTCTTCAAGCGCTTCAACGATCAGCAGATCCATAGGGTCCGAGGTTTCAAGAGAGTCGGCGTCGTCATCGGATGCGGCCGAGCTGGTGCAAGGTCATGCCAGAATCGCCCGGGTCTGAAAGGGATTCTAGAACCATGAAAGTAACCAAGGCGATATTTCCGGTGGCGGGGTTGGGAACACGCTTCCTGCCGGCCACCAAGGCGCAGCCGAAAGAGATGCTTCCGGTTGTCGACAAACCCTTGATTCAATACGCAGTCGAGGAGGCCTACGCGGCTGGGGTGCGCGAGATGATATTCGTCACCGGGCGCCACAAGCGGCCGATCGAAGATCATTTCGACATGACGTTTGAGCTGGAAGTCGCGCTCGAACAATCCGGCAAGCAAGAGTTGCTCAACGTCGTGCGCAGCGTCAAGCCCGACGACATGGAGTGCATCTACGTGCGCCAGGCGCAAGCACTCGGCCTCGGCCACGCGGTGTTGTGCGCGCAGCGGCTGGTAGGCAACGAGCCGTTTGCGGTGCTGCTGGCCGACGACTTGATGGTCGGCGCCAAGCCGGTACTGCAGCAGATGGTCGAGCAGTTCAATGAGTGGCGTGTCTCGATACTCGCGGTGCAAGAGGTTCCCGCCGAGCACACGCGCCGCTATGGCATCGTCGCCGGCACACCGATCAGCGATCAGTTGCTCGACGTGAGCCGCATCGTCGAAAAGCCCGCCCCGGATGTCGCGCCTTCACGGCTGGGTGTGGCCGGGCGCTACATCCTCACGCCGGGCGTGTTCCACGAGATCGCGAACCAGCCGCGCGGCGTGGGCGGCGAGATCCAGCTCACCGACGGCATTGCCGGCTTGCTGCGCCGTGAAAAAGTCTTTGCGTTCCGCTATGAAGGGCGGCGCTACGACTGCGGCAGCAAAGAGGGCTTCCTGCAGGCCAACGTGGAGCTGGCGCTGGCGCATCCGCAAATCGGCCCGGGCTTTCGCGACTACCTGCGATCGCTGGAAATCTGACGCTCCTCAGGAGCGTTCGTGTCCGGGCTCAGCGACGCCGCAGGAAGTGGATGAACTCATCGCCTTGCGTGGTCTGTTCGACCAGCTCGTTGCCTGTCTGGCGCGCAAAGGCCTGAAAGTCCCGTACCGAACCGGGGTCGGTGGCCACCACTTTCAGCACCTGCCCGCTCGTCAGATCGGCCAGCGCCTTCTTCGCCTTGAGTATCGGCAATGGGCAATTCAGGCCACGGGTATCGAGTTCTTTCTGCGCTTGCATGTCGTCCCTCTTGATGGCGGATTCTAGGACGCCGTCTCGCCACCGCGCGGCGGAACTTCGAACCAACGCGGCGTATGGCCTCGCGACACCAGCCACTCGGCCAGCGCCACGCCGGTTCCTGCGCGCCAGCAGCGCACGTCTTCGGGCCGGAACAAGCGGTACTCGGCCAGCTCGGGCGACAGAACAATGTCACCTCGGGCGACAACGTGGTAAGCGACGATGAGCTGGTTCATGCGCTGAAAGTCGTAGACGCCGATCAAATCGAGGGCGTCGGTCTTGAGCGAGGTCTCCTCTGCGACTTCACGCGCAATGCCCTGCTGAGGCGTCTCACCAGCCTCCATGAAGCCAGTGATGAGGCCAAACATCTTGCCAGGCCAGGCGGCATTGCGGGCGAGCAGCAACCGGCCGTCGCGATCGGCCAGTTCGATCACCGCGGCGAGCACCGGCGTTGGATTGTTCCAATGGGTCCAGGAACAGCTCGGGCAACGCAGGCGGATCTTCGGTCCGCCATCTTCCTCGGCGCCGAGCAGCTCAAGCCGCATGGCGCAGAGCGGGCAGTAGACGAACGCCTGCGACATCTCGCCGTGCTCAAGCCGGAAACACGCCCGTGGACAGGTAGCGATCGCCGCGATCGCAGACCACGAACACGATCGTTGCATTGCTCAGCGTCAGCGCCAACTGCAACGCCACCCAGCAGGCGCCGGCCGCCGAGATGCCGGCGAACAGACCTTCTTCGCGGGCCAGGCGCCGCGCCATCTCTTCAGCATCGAGCTGGCTCACCCCAATCGTCTGGTCCACCCATTGGGCGTCATAGATTTTCGGCAGATAGGCCTCGGGCCACTTGCGTATCCCCGGAATGCGCGAGCCTTCGAGCGGCTGCGCGCCGACCACATGAATCGCCGGGTTCTGCTGCTTCAAGAAGCGTGACGTGCCCGTGATCGTGCCCGTCGTGCCCATCGCGCTCACGAAATGCGTGATGCGCCCGGCGGTATCGCGCCAGATTTCGGGACCGGTGGTCTCGTAGTGGATGCGCGGGTTGTCAGCGTTGGCGAACTGGTCGAGGACGACGCCTTTGCCTTCCTTTTGCATCTGCTCAGCCAGGTCGCGCGCGTATTCCATGCCACCGGCGCGTGGCGTCAGAATCAATTCCGCGCCGAACGCCTTCATGGTCTGGGCACGCTCGATGCTCAGGTCCTCGGGCATGATCAACACCATGCGGTAGCCGCGGATCGCCGCGGCCATGGCCAGCGCGATTCCGGTGTTGCCCGAGGTCGCTTCGATCAGCGTGTCGCCGCATCTGATGTCGCCGCGCTCTTCAGCGCGACGAATCATGCTGATCGCCGGCCGGTCCTTGACCGACCCCGCCGGGTTGTTGCCCTCCAACTTGCCCAGCAACACATTGCCGCGCGCATCGAACTCCTTGCCCGGCACGCGCACCAGGCGCACCAGCGGTGTGTTGCCGATGACGTCTTCGAGCGTGTTGTAGCGATCCATGTTCAATCTGATCCGCGATCGTGAGAGGCCGCTGGCATTGTGGCAGGGCAGGCACTCAAGCTTGCGCGAGTGCCATGAATGCCCCGATCGGCGTCGCGAGCGGCGCAAGGTGCGTTCGAGAAGCGCAGCCGTACTGGTGTACGGCGAGCATCGCAGGACGCAGATTGCGCCGCGCAGCAGCCGAGCGCGGCATTCATGGTGCGGAGGCCGCACACGCATTCAACCCGGAAACCCGCGCCAATGCTTGATGTTCAACCTCGGGGGCTACGATGTGCCCCCAAATGTGCCCCCAGCGGCGCTTCGGAGCGAGGAATCATGAAACTGCGCAACCTGGCCGAGGCAGGCCGGCACTTCGACGGGCGTGGCCTGTACTTGGAAGTCACAGCGGCCGGCGGCCGGTACTGGCGCATGAAGTACCGCCACGCCGGCAAGGAAAAGCGACTGTCGTTCGGCGTCTATCCCGACGTGAGCCTGAAAGAGGCCCGCGAACGCTGCGGCGAAGCACACAAGACGATCCAGCTCGGCGCCGACCCGGGCGAGATCAAGCGTGCCGCGAAGGCACTGGCCAAGCACGAAGCCCGCACCACCTTCGAGGCGGTTGCGAAGGACTGGCTCGAACACATGCGTGGCAAGTGGGCCACCGAGACGCACCGCAGCATCGCGGCGTCGTTCGAGGCCGACGTGTTCCCCGCCGTCGGCACCCGGCCGATGGCGCAAATGAAGCCGCGTGAAGTGGCCCAAGCCGTCAAGGCCGTTGAACAGCGCGGTGCAGCCGATGTGGCGGGCCGGATATTCCAGCGCATCCGGGCTGTGTTCGCTCACGCCGTGGTGCATGAGCTGATCCCGTCGAACCCGATGCTCGACCTGAAAGCGTCGGGCCTGCTCAAGCCCAGGCAGGTAACGCACCGGGCTGCACTCGACGACAAAGACCTGCCCGACTTTCTGGCCAAGCTCGACGCCTACCCGGGCGACCCGACGACGAAGAACGCGCTGCGGCTTCTGATGCTGACCGCCGTTCGCCCTGGTGAATTGCGCGGCGCACGGTGGAGCGAGATCGACACGGGCGAAGCCGCTTGGCGCATCCCCGGCGAGCGCATGAAGATGAAGGCTCCGCACGTCGTGCCCCTGTCGCGGCAGGCGCTCGAAGTGCTCGAAGTTATGCGCCCGCTCAGTGGCCATCGCGACCTGGTGTTCCCTAGCCCGTATTACCCCGGCAAGACCCTGAGCGAAAACACCATGAACAGCGCCTTGGCACGCATGGGGTTCAAGGGGATCGCCACGGCACATGGCATGCGTGCCCTGTTCTCGACGGTGGCCAACGAGTGCGGGCACAACTCCGACGTGATCGAGCGCCAGCTCGCGCACCGCGAGCGCAACGAAGTGCGAGCCGCCTACCACCGATCCGCCTACATGCAGGACCGCGCCAAGCTCATGCAATGGTGGGCCGACTACATCGACGGCCGGCGCGGCGGCGTCGTCGTGGCGCTCGGGTTGAAGGCAAGTGCTTGAACGGCAGGCAGGAATTCAGAGGTTGGCAACGATTTTCAGTGAGGACACTGAGGACAAACCGCCGAATCGGGCTGCAAGCCGCGCCGTTGCTGGGCCGGTGGCCGAATGTGGCACTGAGGACAGACTGAGGACAAAGTGAGGACAGAGTGAGGACACCTACTCTTTCAGAAGGGCCGCTTCCTCGGCCTTCGCCCAAGCCTCGCGCTTCTCGCCAAGCCCCGGGCCTTGCCTCTGGTGCTCTCTGCCCGGGTCCGAAATTCGGCGCGAATGACTCCCTCGCCGAAGCCCCTCCCGGCTTGGCGGTGCACGAGCAAGCCGTGATCGCCGCAGCACTGTCCATCCTCGATGCTCGCCTGCGCCAAGCCGGCGCCCTGTTCGATTCGCCGGGCGAGGTGAAAGACTTCTTGCGCCTGCACCTGATGGACCGCGAGGCCGAGGCCTTCACCGTGATGTTCATCGACGCACAAAACCGGCTGATCGCATTCGACGTGATGTTCGAGGGCACGCTCACGCAAACGAGCGTCTACCCGCGTGAAGTCGTGAAGCGGGCGCTGCGCCACAACGCCGCCGCCGTGATCTTTTCGCACAACCACCCGAGCGGCACCGCCGAGCCGAGCCGGGCCGATGAATTCCTGACTCAGACCTTGAAGTCGGCCTTGGCGCTGATCGACGTGCGCGTGCTCGATCACGTCGTCGTCGGCGGGCGCGACGTGTGTTCGCTGGCCGAGCGCGGATTGCTCTGAAATTGCTGAAATGCGACGGCTCAGGCGGGTCGTCTCAAAACCCCCCTTATTTTGAGACAACCCGCAGGGTGCAATGCGTGGCGATCCAAAAGGAGCCACCATGCAACATCGCACGATCCCGCCCGAATCCACAAACCAGACGCCCCCTGAGCACACTGCGAGTCGCCTAATCCGATTGCCTGAAGTCCTTTTTCTGACTGGGCGTCAACGCACTGCAACCCTCGACGACGTGAAGGCCGGCAAGTTTCCTCAGCCGGTTCGCGTCGGGCGAGCGACCCTCTATGTCGAGGCCGAGGTTCGCGCGTGGATTGCTGATCGAGTACGCGAATCGCGCAAGGCCTGAGCCCGTGCCTACCTCGGTGCGACCGCCGCACACGCGTGTGCGCAGTGCGGCGTCCCCTGCGCAACGCCTGCTCGACGCGCCGTGCATGTGCCGGTTCGATGCGACCTGCTGGACTTGTGCAGCCTGGCGCCGTGTCCACAGCCGGATCATGGCGCGGCAGCGCGAGCGCGTGCCGGCGCGGCGATGAACTACCCGCCGGCTCGCTGCTCGCAACGGATGGCGCCGTGAACCGGGCCAAGCTCTACCTGATACGTGAAGCGGACACGCCACAAACCGAACTGTTCGAGCACGAATGACACCCCCGACCCTTGAAACCATTCGCGGCGCGCTTGCGTGTGTCCCGGCCGATCTGCCGCGCGACGAATGGGCCCGCGTCGCGATGGCGTTGAAGTCGGAGCTGGGCGAGGCGGGCTTCGACCTGTTCGATGCATGGAGTGCGACCGCCGAGGGCTACAAGGCGAAGAACGCCCTCGACACCTGGCGCAGCGTGAAGGGCGGCGGTGGGGTGGCCATCGGCACGCTGTTCCACCGCGCCGCGCAGCATGGCTACAAGCCGAGCGACACCACGCCCGCGCCAAAGCCGACACCGGCCGCAGTGCAGGCGTCCGCACAGGCCAAAGCCGAGCGCATCGCCCGCGACATTGCGGAACGCGAAGCGAGGCATCGCGACGCCGCAGCGCACGCCGCGCAGGTATGGGCCCAGGCCAGCGAGCAAGGCGAATCGCCTTACCTGGTGCGCAAGGGCGTCAAAGGCCACGGCGTGCGCTACGGGCCCGGCGCGGTGCTGCTGGTGCCACTGCGCGACGGGGCCGGCGAGCTGCTGAACTTGCAGATCATCAAGCCTGAAAAGCCCGCCGACGGCCCCGAAAAGCTGTTCCTCAAAGGTGGCCGCAAGTCCGGCCTGTGGCATTGGATCGGCAAGCCCGAGGGAGCGCCCGTGCTGCTGATCGCCGAGGGCCTAGCAACCGCGTCGAGCGTACACGCAGCGACCGGCCGGCCTGTGGCCGTTGCATTCGACGCCGGCAACCTGGCGCACGTTGCGAAGGCGATCCGCAAGACGTTCCCGGCCCCGCTGATCGTGCTGTGCGCCGACAACGACACCGGCACACAAGCCAAGACCGGCGTGAACCCCGGCCGCGCGAAGGCCACCGAAGCGGCGCGGGCTGTGCTCGGCGCAGTGGTCTGGCCGCAAGCGGAAGCGCTGCCCCCTGGCGCGAGTGACTTCAACGACTTGCACTTGCACGCTGGGCTCGATGCGGTGCGCGATGTGATCGAAGCAACCATCAAGGCGGGCCCGCAGAGCGCACGGAGCAAGCCGAGCAAGCCTTCCCCCTCACCCGACGCCGACGACGCGCCAGCGGCCTCGCCTGATGCGGGCGCGGCAGTGTGGGGCGAGTTCACTTCCGATGAGTCCGGCGTGTGGTTCGCCGAGCGCGACCGCGACGGCGGATTGAAGCGCCCGCAATGGGTTTGCTCATGCCTGAACGTGACCGCCACAACGAGCGACGCAGACGGCGGCGGCTACGGCTACCTGCTGGAATTCACCGACCCCAGAGGCAAGGCGCAGCGCTGGGCGATGCCTGCACGCATGCTTGCAGGCGACGGTTCGGAATACCGCTCGACACTGCTGAACAGCGGCCTGCGTATCGCCCCCGGCATCAAACCCCGAGGGCTGCTGACCACCTACATACAGACCCGCAACCCTGCCGAGATGGCCCAATGCACTGACCGCATAGGCTGGCACGGCCGCGCCTTCGTGTTGCCGCGTGAGACCTTGCAGCGTGCGCCGGCCGAGGGTGAAGGCGCACCCGAGCGCATCGTGTTCCAGACCGATGGCACGGCCGAAAGCTCTTTCCGCACTCGGGGCACCCTCGACCAATGGCGCGAGCGCGTCGCGGCGCCATGCGTGGGCAATTCCCGCCTCGTGTTCACCGTGTGCTGCGGACTCGCGGGGCCGATGCTGCGCCCGGCAGGCATGGAGTCGGGCGGGTTCCACCTGCGCGGCGATTCGAGCGGCGGCAAGACCACGGCGCTTCGCCTGGGCGCGTCGGTGTGGGGCGACGCGAAATACGTGCAAACCTGGCGGGCGACCGACAACGCGTTGGAGGCCATCGCCGCGCAGCATTGCGACGGCCTGTTGATCCTCGATGAGCTGGCGCAGGTTGATCCGAAGACGGCCGGCGAATGTGCCTACATGCTTGCCAACGGGCAGAGCAAGGCACGCAGCAACCGCAACAATCAGCCCCGGCCGCGCCTGAACTGGCGTCTGCTGTTCCTCAGTGCCGGCGAAGTTGGCCTCGCGCAGCACATGAGCGACGGCGGCAAGCGGGTCCGAGCCGGGCAGGAATTGCGCATGGCCGAAATTCCCGCCGATGCCGGCACCGGCTGCGGCCTCTTCGAGGCGCTGCACGGGCATGAGGGCGGCGCGGTGTTTGCCAATGCCTTGAACAAGGCGGCCGAGGCCTGCCACGGCACGGTGGGCCGCGCCTGGCTCTATTGGGCAGTGGCGAACGTGGACACGTTGCGAGACCGAATCCGCCCCGCCGTTGAACACCTGGCCGGGCAATGGGTGTCCGATGCAGCATCGGGGCAGGTGCATCGCGTCGGCAGGCGCTTCGCCTTGGTGGCAGTGGCCGGTGAATTGGCGACTGAAGCCGGCCTGACCGGTTGGCCCAAGGGCGAGGCAACCCGAGCGGTGCGCGTGTGCTTCGAAGCGTGGCTCGCATCGCGGCAAGGCGGCATCGGCAACAGCGAAGACGAACAGATGTTGCGGCAGGTGCGCCGGTTCTTCGAGGCCCACGGCGACGGCCGCTTTACCGAGTGGGGCCGGGCCGAAGATGACCATGCCCCCAAGACCTTGCACCGCGTGGGCTTCCGCAAGCCGGTGAAGGGCATAGGCGCTGAGCTTGAGTGCTGGGAGTTCTATGCGCTGGTCGATACCTTTCGCACCGAGGTATGCGAGGGCTTCGAGTCGAAGGCCGTGCTGCGTGTGCTGCGCGATCGCGGGCACCTGGTGACGGGGACGCACGAGCGGTTCGAGCGGCGTGAGCGGCTGCCCGGCGTCGGCCTGGTGAACTGCTATCGCATCAAGTCCACGATCTTCGATGATGAGACTTGACGGCGTCGATGCAGCGCGGGCGGCGGCGGGCCGCGTGGCGGGATTCCTTTCGCGCTGCAATCGCGCAAGGCGACACCAAGGAAAAGCGGCCCCGTTTCCGGCGACGTGCGCAGACATCCGGCCCGAGTCGATCTGTCCTCAGTGTCCTCAGTTTTCCGGGTGTTGTCCTCACTTCGACTGAGGACACGCAAACCCAATGCCGGCGCGGGTTTGCGGCCGATTCGCCGATCTGTCCTCAGTGTCCTCAGTTTTTTTCGGCGATACCTTGAAGGAATTGACCCCGAGGCAAGCGAAGTGGGTGTCAACGGGTCGCGAAGTCGCGGTGAATTCGAGTAGGTACTTCCGGCGCATCCGCCAGCGCGAGGCATTCACGACCTCGCAAAGACCCTAGAGGCCAGCGTTTCAACAGGGTAAACGGTGAATGGCCGGCGTCAACTATCCTGGCCGCCCGGCGACAACTATCCTGGCCGGTGGGAGGCGGGGGAATGTATTGATGGGTCAGAGTGTTTTGGCTGTCTTTTCCTTGATCTCCTTTTCAACGGCTGTTTGGCAAGCGGAGCGCGTCAGGCCGTAGGCATCGGCCGAGGAGCGGTGGTCAAGCCACGGACCCCGCGAGGGGCTGTCCACAGGCTCGTCCTGTGGGCAGGTGGCTTGTCCACTGCGGACGCGAGTTAGCTCATGGGGTTGCAGTGGTTGTCGCCGGGCGGGCGCGTTTTACCGGCGCCTGTGCCGCCTGAGCAACCCGACGCCGGTAACTCTCGACGTTCATCTCCAGGATCGTCGAGTGATGAACCAAGCGATCAACGGCGGCCACCGTCATCGCGGCGTCGACGAACACCTCGCCCCATTGCGAGAACGGTGTGTTGGCCGTGATGGCGATGCTCTTGCGCTCGTAGCGCTCGGCGATCAGTTCGAAGAGCACGCTGGTCTCGGCCTGGTCGCGGCGCACGTAGCTCAGGTCGTCCAGGACAAGCAGATCGAATCGATCGAGCTTGGTCAGCTCAACGGCCAGGCGCAGGTCGCGCCGTGCCGTTTGCAGGCGTTGCACGAGCTCGGAGCAGCGCACGAACAGGACGCGCCGGCCGGCATCGATCAACGCGTGCCCGAGGCCGCTGATCAAATGGCTCTTGCCGACTCCAGGCGGACCGAACAGCAGCACGTTGGCGCCCCGGTCGAGCCACTCGGTACCCGCGGCCAGCGCCATCACCTGCGCCTTGGACACGCTGGGCACCGCGGCGAAGTCGAAGCTCGACAGCCGCTTGTCCGGGCTCAGCGCCGACTCGATGCGGTGACGCTCGATGCGGCGCACCTCGCGCTCGTTGATCTCGTGCTCGAACAGCGCCTCGAGCAGCCGACCTCCCGGCCAGCCCTCGCGATCGGACTGCGCGCACAGATCGAGCGCGAGCCGCTTGACCGTGGGTAGCCTCAGATCGGTCAGGATCAGGCCCAGGCGGCCCTGTGCGGCCGCGCTCATGCCTGCACCCCCAGCAAGGCATCGAAGCCCGCCAGATCGGGCAATACCACCAACACGTCCGGCAGCACACCCGGGCGCGGCGCAAGCAGCGCGTGAAGTAGCAGCAGGTCGGGCAACTGATCGAGTTCGATGAGCTGCTCGAGTTCGCTGGCGAGCTGCGCCTCGTGGCCGTCGGCGGCCAGCACGAGCAGCCCGACGATGGTCTTGCAGGCCTCGCGCTCAGTCAGCCGCGCGCTCAGGCGCTCCCAGGTCTGGCGGTACACGGCGCGGGGGAACATCGCATCGCGCAGCACCGAACGCGCGAAGGCGCCGGGCTTGCGCTTCAATGCGCCGATCAGGTGCCGGTAGTCGATGTCGCGTGGATGGCGCTGGCCGTCGCGGTGGGTCAGGCGCGCGCGTTCGAGCACGCGCGTGCCGCCGAGCCAGCACTCGATGTGGTCGGTGTACAGGCGCACCGTCAGACGCTGGCCGATGAGCTGGCTCGGTGCGCTGTACTGAACGCCGCGCACGGTGAAGATGGCGTACTTGCTCACCCGCGCCGGCAATTCCTCGTACTCGGCCGTGCGCCGTGCGGGCAGCGCGCGCAACGTGGCGCGCTCGACTATCAGACGCACCGCCACGCGGGCGTTCAGGCGCGCCACGATGGTCTCGACCAGCGCCTCGTACGCAGCGCGCTCGTCAAAGCAGCGCGAGCCGCGCAGGCGCAACGCCTGGTCGAGCGCCGTCTTGAGCGAGTCGTGTCGCGATTCGATTGAACCGTTCTCCTGCGACTGGCCCGGGTTGCAGCGGCTCGCGCGCATGCCGTAGTGCTTGCACAGCGCGGCGTAGCGGCGCGTGAGCTCTTGCTCTTCGCCCAGGTTGTTAAACGCGGCCGACAAGCTGTCGGTGCGGTGTTCCTCGGGTACGCCGCCCAGGCGCCACAGCGCCGATTGCAGCCCCGTGGACAGCGCACCGAAGCTCTCGCCACCCTCGAACACGACCGCATGGCGCCAGCCCGAGTGGGCGAGCGCGAACTGGTAGATCCGGTGCGCGAAGGCGACGCCAGCGATGACCACCTCGAGTTCGTCGCACACGGTGAAGTCCGACAGAGCGAGCCGCCCGGGCGGGTGCTCTTGCGCGAAGAAGACTTCGCGCTCGGGGCCATGTACGGCGCGCCACTGGCGCACGCGGCGCTGCAGCGTGCGAAGGATGGCCGTGCCGTAGTCGCCCGGGTAGCGGCGCTGCAGTTCCTCCAACAGCGTGACCGCATTGAGGGCGCCGTCGGCTTTGAGCAGCGGGACGATCTCGCTGTCCCATACCGAGACCAGCGGGTCTGCGCGGGTGCGCCATGCCCGTTCCTCGCGCTGCGAGGGCAATGCCTCGCTGTGTTCGATGCGCCGCGCGCTGCGCTCGCTAATGCCGGCCTTGGCGGCTGCGGCGACCTGACTGAGCTCCAGATGGTGTTGCTTGTACTTTTGCACTTGGTGGTCCGTGATCTTTTTGCCGGGCACAACGCGAGCCTTCGTTGAATGACGATCGGCTCACGATAGACCCGCCTCCCGGACCGGCCGGCACCGGTGGAAAACCGGCCACGATAGTTGTCGTCGACCGGCCAAGGTAATTGTCGCCAACCACGTGTACGAACATGGCTGTGTTGGCCGCACCCGCAGTGCGCAGCGCGCGCTTCGTTGCACTGCGCATCGTGCGAGGGAAGTCCTTCCACGCGTGCCCGTCGTGCAGCAGCGTATTGGCCTGCTGACCGCAAAGGTTGATGT
>JANOLJ010000204.1:0-2462 GCA_031419715.1 Burkholderiales bacterium
GCGTTGGCGCAGGGCGCTGACACGCTCATCACCTGCGGCGCGCCGCAGTCGAACCATTGCCGCATCACGCTCGCCGCGGCGGTGAAGGAAGGGCTGAAATGCCGCTTCGTCATCGAAGAGCGCATTCCCGGCAGCTACAACGCCAAGGGCACCGGCAACCACTTCATGTTCCGCCTGATGGGCGTGGAGGCGATCACCGTGGTCCCCGCAGGCACGGCGATGGGTGCCGAAATGCAGAAGGTGGCCGATGCGCTCGGGCGCGAGGGCCGCAAGGGCTACATCATTCCCGGCGGCGGCTCGAATGCGCTCGGCGGGCTCGGCTACGTGGCGTGTGCGCAAGAGATGCAGCAACAGTGGTTCGAGCGCGGCCTGCACTTTGACTGCGTCGTCGTCGGCTCGGGCAGCTCGGGCACGCACGGCGGCTTGCTCGCCGGGTTCCTGGGCAACCACATCGACGTGCCCATCACCGGCATCGGCGTGAGCCGCGACGCCATCGACCAGGAACCGCTGGTGTACCAGGAGGCGCAAGCCGTGGCCGACCTGCTGGGCCTGCACCTGAAGGTGCGCCGCGAGAGCGTGGTGAGTGTGGGTGGCTTCTGGCAACCCAAGTATTCGCTGCCCAACGCCGGCATGGTGGAAGCCGTACAGATGCTCGCGCGCACCGAGGCGATATTGCTCGACCCGGTGTACACCGGCAAGGTGATGGCCGGGCTGATCGGCATGGCGCGCGCCGGCGCGCTCAAACCCGATCAGAAGGTGCTGTTCATACACACCGGCGGGTTACCCGCGCTGCACGCCTATGAAGGAGTTGTGTTGGGTGACGCTTGATGTGAAGCGCCTGTATCGCCCGGGCGATACGGTGGATTGGCCTGTGGTGCGTCAGGCCCTGGCAGGCCTGGAGTGCGACGACTCACCCGCCGCGCGCGAGCGCGCGGGGGCCGACTACCACTGGTACAGCCCCGTCCTTGCGCAACAGCTTGCCGGCAAGCAGCCCGACTTGGTGGTGCGGCCGAACTCGACCGACGAGGTGCTGCGGCTCGCGGCAATCTGCGCGCGCCATCGTGTGCCGCTCACGGTGCGCGGTGGAGGCACGGGCAACTATGGGCAATGCGTGCCGCTGTACGGCGGCATCGTGATGGACGCGACAGGGCTGAACGGCATCCAGCGCATCGAACCCGGCTGGGCCTGCGTGGGGGCAGGAACCTTGCTGCATGCGCTGAACATTGCCGCGCGCGCGACGGGTCAGCAGTTGCGCATGTGGCCGAGCACGGAGCGCATCGCCACTGTGGGCGGCTTCATTGCCGGTGGGCACTCGGGCATCGGCTCGATCCGCCACGGCATCCTCGCCGACGCCGGCAATGTGCAGCGCCTGCGCATCGTCACGCTGGAAGACCCGCCGCGCGTGCTGGATCTGCTGGGCGCCGACATCCAGAAAGCGCACCACGCCTATGGCACGAACGGCATCATCGTCGAGGTCGAACTCGCGCTCACGGCAGCCATCGAGTGGCAGCACACGATCACGCTCTTCCCAAGCTACGACGCCGTGCTGCGCTTCGGCCTGGCGGTGGGGCAGGCGAGCCTGGACGGCGGCATCGACGTCTTTCAGTTGACCGCGGTGGAGCGCCGCATCACGCCCTACTACGCCGGCCTGCGGGATCGCCTGGAAGACGAAGACGCGATGTTCGCGCAGGTCGCGCCGGCCACGCTGCCTGCCTATGAGGCACTGGCCACGCGCATGGGCGGGCGCATCGTGGTGCGCGGTACTGAAGCCGAGCTGTTGGCACAAGGCTTGCCTTCCGCTACGGAGTGCGCCTACAACCACACCACGCTCGAAGCGCTGAAGTCCGACCGCGGCGTCACCTACCTGCAAGTGGCTTATCCGGGGCCACTGAACGCAGACCTGGTGCGCGCGCAAATGCAGCGCTTCGGCGAAGAGGTCTACATGCACCATGAATTCAGCCGCTCCGGCGGCGCACTGGTGGCGTTTGCGCTGCCGCTCGTGCAGTACTTCGACGAAGCGCAACTGCGCGACATCATGGCCAGCTTCGAGGCCGACGGCTGCTGGAACTTCGACCCACACACCTACCTGATCGAAGACGGCGGCATGAAGCAGGTCGACGAAGCGCAACTCGCGTTCAAGCAACTCGCCGACCCCATGGGCCTGATGAACCCGGGTAAGACGCGCGCGTGGGACGAACGCATGCTGGGCATGCCGCAATTGCATCCAAGATGAATCGCACTGGATTGGATGACGAGCATAGGTCGGCTTTCGGCCCGTTGCAGGCGTTCGCGAGCGTGTGTTTCGTGGTTCTCGCGTGCCGGCCGCAGCGCGTGCCGCAGGGCGTGCCGCAGGGCTTGGGTGGCCGCCTCCGCTCATGTCCCCCGACGCCGGCCTGGCGGCCGCCGTCTCCTCCTTTACTTCGCCGCGGCGGCCACCCAAGCCCTGCGGCTGTCCACCCTTG
>JANOLJ010000205.1:0-11070 GCA_031419715.1 Burkholderiales bacterium
CGCCGATCATCACGAACTCGCCATGCGCGAGGTTGATGACGCGCGTCATCCCGAACACCACCGCCAGCCCCGCGCTGGTGAGCGCGAGGAAGGCGATCATGTAGAGGATTTCGAGAGCGACGACGCCTGCGTAGTCCATGGGGGCGCGGGCCGAGCGGAAAGGATCAGGTCTTGATTCTTTCCTCAGGTCAGATCTTCACCTCGAACTGCTTATTCTCGGCCGGGTTCTTCTGCAGATCGCAGAACTGCAGCGTGTCGGACGGCGGGCGCGCCTTGAACTCTTGCTTGATCGTCAGCTTCTGGCCCTTCACCTCCATCACCTTGATGTCGAGCGTGGCATGGTGCGTCTTCGGCTCAAGCGTGATCTTGCCGCCCGGGCCCTGGATGCTGATGCCCGACTCAATCGCGGCGAGCATCTTGTCGCGGTCCAGCGAACCGGCCTTCTTCACGCACGCGGCCCAGAGCATGATGCCCTGGTACTGCGAGACGGCGATCTCGTGCACGACCTTGGTGTCGCCGAAACGCTTCGCCCACTTGGCGAGGAATTCCTTGTTCGCCGGCTCGGTGGATTCGGGGCTGTAGTTGCCGGCGATGAGGATGCCGTCGCCCTCGGCGGGTGACAGCGCCAGGTGCTCATTGCCCACGCCGAACGTGGTGGAGCACAGCGGTATTTTCTTGTTCATGCCCGAGGCCGCCCACTGGCGGTAGAACGACATGTGCGCGCCGCCCACCAGCGCGGAGACGATGAAGGCCGGTTTTTCCTGCTGGATCTTCGCGATCGTCGAGCCGAAGTCGGCCACGTCGAGCGGGAAGAAGTCGGTCTTCAGCGTCTTGCCGCCGCCTTTTTCGATGTAGTGGGCGAGCCACTTCGCGGTGATCTGGCCGTAGTTGTAGTCGGCGGCGAGGATGTAGGCCGTCTTGCCCCATTGCTTGAGGGCGATGCCGACGATGGGCTCCACCGCCTGCGCCGGTGTCGTGCCGGTGCACACCACGTTGCGGTCGCACACACCGCCTTCATACAGCACGTTGTAGAAGTAGAGCGTATTGGCGCGCTTGAACGTCTGGCGTATCGCCTCGCGCGAGGCGCTGGTGATGCCGCCATGCACCACGTCGACCTTGTCGTCGCGGCTCAATTGCTGCGCGAACTTGGTGTAGAGCGCAATGTCGGACTGCGTGTCGTATTGCTTGACCTCGATCTTGCGGCCGAGCAAGCCGCCCGCGGCGTTGATCTCCTCGGCGGCGAGGGTCGTGGCCATCACCATCGGTTTGCCGTAGGCGTCGAGGTTGCCGGAGTTGTCGAGCACGGAACCCAGTTTGATGGGCGCGCCTTGCGCCAGAACCAGCTCGAACGGAATCGTCGAGCCCAAGGCCAATCCAGCGGCCGAGCCGGTGGACTTGAGGAAGCGGCGGCGGGAAGTGCTCATTCGGGTGTCTCCTTCAATACGTGGTTGTGGAACGGTGGGAACGCGAAAAGTCAGTGCGCGGGCGGCGTGAGCCCCGCATGTCCATGGGGTCTAACCGCCGGGCTTCTCGCTTGACGGCTTGCCTGGCGACACATTCACCGCAGACGAAAAGTCCACGCCGATCTGCTCGCCTATGCTTTTCAGCGCCGGCAATTGCAGTGCCATGCCCATGATGCTGTCCATCACCTGGGTCACGGGCGGCTTGTTGCCGCCCGCGTCGCCCGAGCCGGCGGATGCGCCGCTGGCGCTGCCATTGCTTGAGCCGAAGCCGCTGACCTGGTGGATGCGGATGCTGTCGATCTTTTCCACCGGCTTCATCATCTGCTGCAGGATGTCGGGAATGCGGTCGAGGCGATACTTTTCCAGCTTCATGCGCATCAGCGATTCGCTAAGCGAGTTTTCCGAGGCGATGAGGGCGCGTGAACCTTCCGATTCGGCAAGCATGCGCAGGCGCTCGGCGTCGGCCTTGGTGCGCGTGGCTTCGCTTTCGGCGCGGGCGCGGCGCAGCAGCACGTTGGCATCGGTCGCGGCGTTTGCCTCAGCCACTTCGCCGGCTTCCGTGACGCGCTTGACCGCCATTTCGCGCGAACGGTCCGCCACGGCGCGCTCACGTTCCGTCTGCACCTGCTCTTGCGCGAGGATCACTTCAGTGCGCGCCAGTTCGGCCTTCGCCTGAGCGTGTGCTTCTTCGGCGTGTTTGCCGGCGAGCTGGATCGAGCTTTCGACCTTGCGGATCTCGGAACTGAGCTGGGCCTCGATTTCAAGCTTGCGCAATTCGCGGCTCTTCTGAATTTCGCGCAAACGCGTCTGCTGCTCGCGGCCGATGCGCGCGTCTTCTGAATCCACCATCGCCTGCTCGCGGGCGCGTGCGGTCTCGGCGTCGCTCGACGCTTTGATTTTTTCGATCTCCATGCGCTGGCTGATTTGCGCATGCTCTTCCTGCTGGCCAATGATGAGGCGCTGCTTCGTCGCATCCAGATGCGTCTGGCGCACCGAGATATCGGCGTCGGCCTCGACTTCGGCGCGCTTCTTCTTGTTCACCGCGATGATCTCCGCCAGGCGGCGCATACCGACCGCGTTGAACGCGTTGTTCTCATCGAGCGATGCGAACGCTGCCTGGTCCAGGCGCGTCAACGACACCGAGTCGAGCAAGATGCCGTTTTGCGCGAGGTTGTCGCGCAACAGGCTCGCCACCTTGGCGACGAACTCGGCGCGCTTTTCATGCAACGTGTCCATCGTGGCGCTCGCCGCGATGGCCTGCACCGCGTCAATGAAACGGCCTTCCATCAGGTTGCGGATGCCGTCGGGCGTGAACGCTTTGGAGCCCAGCGCCTGCGCTGCCGTGGCCACGCCTTCCACGGTGGGCTGAACCCGAAGGTAGAACTCAAGCTCGGCGTCCACACGCATGCGGTCTTCCGTGATCAGCGACTTCTCGCCCGCGCGCTTGACCTCCACGCGGATCGTGCGCATGTTGATTTCGTCAACCTTGTGCAGGAACGGCAGCGCGAGTACGCCGCCCGAGATCACGGTGCGCTGGCCGCCGAAGCCGGTGCGAATGATGGCCACGTCGCGCGTGGACTTGCGGTAGAAGCGGCTCAAGAAGATCACCACCACCGCGATCACGACGATCGCAACGATGATGCCGAACAACCATGCGAGTACGAGCATTGCTATTCCCGTTCAGTCTGCAAAGACCTGTGCTCCGTAGTGTGGCACCACCGCGGCGCGACGCGTATCAGGGTTGTGCCCAGGGTGTCGTTCGATCGCACCATCGCGATGTGCAACGCGGTGGGCGTGCGCATCACGCCGCGTTACAGCACGATCCGTGCCGACAGCGGCTCGCCACGCATCGAACGCCGAGCCGCGGGCTCAAGCGCCCATCAACAGGCCCAGCGCCTCGCGCACTACGCGCCGCACATGCAGCATGCCTTCACCGGAGGGCAGCCAATGCAGGTGCGGCAACTGGGCCGTGTGCGCCAGTGCCATCGGCGCGGCTTCGACTGTGAAACCTTCCGGCGCGCTGCGCCGAAAATCGCGCAAAGCGCGCGGCATGTGCCAGTCGTGCGTCACGAGCACGATGTGCCGGACGCCGTCTCGACGCAACAGGGCCACGCTGCGCGTCGCGTTCTCCCGGGTGTCGCGCGATTCGCTTTCCGTCCAGCGAAGGGGCAGTCCGAATTCAGCGCGGGCGATGCGTTCGGCGGCTTGCGCTTCCGTCGCGCTGCCGGACTGGCCCCAGGCGATGCCGCCGCTGAACGCCAGCGGCAAACCGGTCGCACGCGCCAGCCACACGCCGTAGCGCAAGCGCTCCGTCGAGGCATGAGACAGATTGCTCGCACCGTACTCGGGCGCGAGCGGCTCGTTGCCGCCACCGAGCACGACGATGGCCGTCGTCTTGCGAGCAGGCGCGTCGGCGCGCAGGGTTTCGATGCGCTGTGGGCTCAGTGCCGCAGGCGGGTCGAGCAGCCCGCGCGACAGCCAGTGCCCGCTCGCCGCGCAGTGGCTCAGCCAGATCAGGGCGACACCGAACATCAGCGTGGTCGAGCCCAGCCAGCGCCGCCGTGCCGCCATCCAGGCGCCGAGCAACACGATGAACAGCAGCGGTACCGGGGGCAGCAGCAACGCCGTCAGCGCGGGTTTCCAGGACTCGATGCCCAACAGGACGAACAGGCTATTCAAGGTGCGCGGCGGTCAGTGCGGGTGAGGGGAACGAATACGATCCAGGGGATGCAGCGCGGGCGATTGTGCCCGCGATCCCAGGAACCCGACCATGGCAACGACCGCCCAGAAGCTTCGCAAACGGTTGATCCGCAACTTCGAGAGCGCTGAGAAAACGCTTGAGCGCCGCGACCCGCTGTACGAGACGCTGTGCGCGCGGCTCGCGCTGGGCACGGTGGCATCAAAGCTGGGCGTGAGCGTCGACATCGTCCTGCCCGGCAAACGCGCCTGCCCCTATCACTTTCATTACGCGCAGGAAGAAATATTCATCGTGCTCGAAGGCCAGGCGACGCTGCGCGTGGCCGATGAATTGCTACCAATCGTCACAGGGGACGTGGTGTTCATTCCCGCGGGGCCGGACTATCCGCACCAGATCATCAATGACTCGGATGCACCGCTCAAGTACCTGTCGATCAGCACCAAGGAGAGCCCGGAAATCGTGGAGTACCCCGACTCCGGCAAGTACCTGGCGAGCGCAACGCGTGAGGGTGACCCGTACGGCTTTGCGCGCATGCACCGCGACACCGATGACCTTGACTACTGGGACGGCGAACCCTGAGCGATGTAGGTAGCCGGCTATTTACATAGCTGGCGCATGCAAGCCACAGTGCGCGTAAATCCCTATGAGAGTTTGCTCGCCGTTTGCGTACGCTCGCTCCGTTCGTGAGTGCGCTGGCTCGGTCTTGCCGGGCGGCGCGTGAACGCGCTAGCAATTGAAATCCACAACCCGGAGGAGACCGATGAAAGTTCAGAAGGTAGTTGCCACTCTTGCCACGGCAGCGCTGCTTGCGTTGTCCGGCGGCATGGCAATGGCGCAAACGAAGATCAAGCTGGAAAAGGTAGTCTCGGCCGTCAACACGCCTTTGGCGATGGTGCAGGTCCCTGGCGAGAGCCGCATGCTCATCGTCGAGCAGAACGGTCGCATCCAGGTCCTGGAAAACGGCAAGCTCGGCGCCGCGCCGATGCTCGACGTTCGTCACAAAATCCCCAAGTTGCACCATGATTTCGACGAGCGTGGCCTGTTGGGCATCGCGCTGCACCCGAACTTCAAGAGCAACGGCAAGATCTACGTCGCGTTCAGTGCCCACCTCGATTACGGCTCTGACCTCGGCCAGATGCTCTGGTACAGCCACAACAACGTGGTCGAGGAGTACACGATCTCGTCGAAAGACAAGAACGTGCTCGACCCGAGCACCGCACGGCGCATTCTGTCCACCCCGTGGCCGCAGTTCAACCACAACGGCCACTGGATCGGCTTCGGCGCCGACGGCAAGCTGTACGTGGCGATGGGCGACGGCGGCTATGCCAACGACTGGGGCATCGGCCACAACGTGACCATCGGCAATGGCCAGGACATGAGCACCGTGCTGGGCAAGATGGTGCGCATCGACGTGGACACGCGCACCGATGGCAAGCCCTACGGCATTCCGGCTGACAACCCCTTCGTCGGCCGCCGCGACGTGTTGCCCGAAATCTGGGCGTCGGGCCTGCGCAACCCATGGCGCTGTTCGTTCGATACCGGCACCGGCGAACTGTATTGCGGCGACGTGCAGCAAAACAGCTATGAGGCGATCAAGATCGTCGGCAAGGGCCAGAACATGGGCTGGAGGCGTGTCGAGGGCATCATGCGCTGCTTCGACTACCAGAATCCCGACAAGCACCCAGCCACATGCGACAAGTCGGGCATCACCCCGGCCATCATCGAGTACAACAACTGCACCGCCCAGCCCAACGGCTGCAAGGGCATCTCGATCGCTGGCGGCTATGTGTACCGTGGCGCGCACGCCGCCTGGAAGGGCAAGTACATCTTCGGCGACTGGAGCAAATCCTTCGGCGAGATGGACGGCCAGATCTTCTTTGGCACCAAGGGCGGCGACGGCAAGTGGACGATGGACACCGCCGACGTGACCAATATGTCGGGCAAGAAGCCCTACGTGCTGGCATTCGCGCAAGACAGCGCCGGCGAGGTCTATGTGCTGACCTCGATCACCACTGGCCCGAACGGCTCGCTCGACACGATCTACAAGATCGTTCCTTGATTCAGTAGCTTGATAAACTCGCCACCGAAGCGCGTTGCGCTTCGGTGGCGTTTTTCTTCTTCGACGAGAGGTGTGTGGTGACGATGTTTCGATTTTTCCTGACAGGATTCGCGCTGCTGCTGTGCGCAGCCATGGCGCACGCGCAAGCTGCCGCGCCTGCCACCGAACCGATGCCAAAATTCGACAGCGCTTACATGGCCAACGCCAGCGCCATCAATTCGGGCAAGGAAGTGTGGGACACGCAATGCCGGCATTGCCACGGCAATGCCGCCTACCCCGGCAAAGCACCCAAGCTGTCGCCCGGGCGCATGGAACCCGATTTCATTTTCGACCGCGTCACCTACGGTTTCCAGAAAATGCCGCCGTGGAAAGACGTGTTCTCGCTCGAACAGCGCAAGGCCGTCGTGGCCTATATCAAGAGCACGAGTTTTTCTCCCTGATCCGTGTGGGTCAGCAATGCTGACAAGGAAACCCCAATGAACCCCATGCGTGCAGTCAACGTCATCCTTGGATTGCTCATGGTCGCCTTTGCCGGCGTTCAGTACAACGACCCGGACATGCCGCAGTGGGTCTTGCTGTACATCGTTCCCGCGCTCTGGATGTACGCGGTCACGTTTCGCTTGCAGAGCGTGCTGCGCTCGGCCGACCTGATGCGCCTGATGTGGGCGAGCGTGGCCTTCTACATTGGCACGGTCGTGTACTACTGGCCGGCCGTGCCCAACTTCTGGCTCAAGGAAGTCTGGATGGTCGAAGAAACCGCGCGTGAGGGCATGGGTCTGATGATCGCGTTGGTGGTGATGCTCGTCGCCGCTGCGAGCACCCAGCTCCCCTCTGCCGAGAGGCGAGCGAAGACGCGCAATCCGACCGGGCAGGCGCGACAGACCTGAGAGGGTTTTGGAAGATGGCCGCTGATCACGCCAACAGGCGAAACGCGGCGACCGGCCGCTGAAAACCTTTCAGCACGAGATCCGCGACCGGCTCGACGTTGAACGCACCATCGAGCGCTGCCGTGACGCGCTGCGCCAGCAGCGTCTCGCCGCCCCGCGCTTCGCCACACAAGCGCGCGGCGAGGTTCGTCACGGTGCCGATTGCGCCATAGTCGATGCGCCCTTCGAAGCCAATGGAGCCTATCGTCGCGAAGCCCTGCGCAACGCCCACGCCCATCTGCAAGTCATAGCCGCGTTTGCGCCAGAGCGCCGCGAGTTTGCCGACCTCGGCCTGCATTGCCAGCACCATGCGCGCGGCGCGGGCCGCGGCGTCGGGAATGACCACCGGGTCGTTGAAGAACACCATGATTCCGTCGCCGGTGAAGCGCTCCAGCGTGCCCTCGTACTCCAGGATCAGGCGGCCCATCGCGGCGTGGTACTCGCCGAGCACGCCCATCACTTCTTCCGGGTCGGCGGTTTCGGTGAATGCGGTGAAGCCACGCAAGTCGAGGAACACGACGGTGATCTCGCGCCGGTGGCTCTTCAAAGGGTCGTCCGCGCCGCCGGCAACGATTGCCCGCGCCAGTTGCGGCGAGAAAAAGCGCTTCAGCCGGCCGACCCTCGCGAGCTGCTCCACGCCCTCGGCCACACGCTGCTCAAGCTGCGTGTTCCATGCCGCGAGTTGATCGCGCTGGCGGTTCACTTCGTCGTAAAGCTGCTTGATGCGCAACAGCGATTTCACGCGCGCCAGCAGCTCGGCCTGGTTCACCGGCTTGCTCAAAAAGTCGTCCGCACCCGCCTCCAGCCCCTTGGCGCGCTCTTGCTGCGGGTCGAGCGCGGTCACCAGCACGATCGGCAGCATGGCGTGCGCCGGGTTCGCACGGATCGCCTGGCACACCTCATAGCCGCTCATGCCGGGCATCATCACGTCCAGCAGTATCAAATCAGGGGCTTGCGACTCCACCAACGCCAAGGCTTCGGCGCCCGAAGCCGCGGTGATCGCGGTGTAGCCCTTCACCGACAGCAAGTCGGCAAGCAGCTTGACGTTTTTCGCGACGTCGTCGACGACAAGCACTTTCGCGGTCATGGCGTCAAACACGCTTGCGCCCGTCGGTCAAGAAGCGCTGCACCGTGTCGAGAAACGACTTCAGGACGATAGGCTTGGTGATATAGAAGTCGAACCCCGAGGTCACGATCTTCTGTTGCTCGTCGGGCATCACCGAGGCCGATACGGCAAGTACCGGAATCGCATCCAGCGCCTTGTCTTCGCGAATCCGGCGCAGCGCGGTGATGCCATCGATGTCGGGCAGCTGGATGTCCATCAGCACCAGGTCGGGTTTGTGCTCACGCGCCAGGCGCACGCCGTCCAGGCCGTTCACGGCTTCCAGCGTGGTGTGGCCCTTGTACCGCAGGATGTCGCGCACCAGCTTCATGTTCTTCTCGTTGTCTTCGACGATCAGGATGGTGCTCATGGTGCGGGCTCCAGGGTGCAGTTCACGCACATACGCGCAGGGTGGCGCATGCGCAAGCGCTACTCGGCAACTCGCTTGCGTGGTACCCGCGCCGATGGGGTCTTCTTCGCGGTCGCGGCGGTTGCGATCGACAGGAGTCCGCGAAGTGCTGCATTCACGGCTTCGGCGTTGGGGAATGCCTTGGTTAACGCGGGATCGATGACGACAATATTGGAAGACTTCGCGAAGTCGGCGGCGTACTTGCCTCGGACCAGCGGCCCGAGATCCTCACGCCGGTACACCTTGCGCATCTCGTCGTCCTCCGCTTTAACCTTCTTCATAGGTACGTTTCTCCTGCCGGTTTGCAAGTCTTGCGCTGACGATGCGAACGACGCTGCCACGGTCCGTGTGCACCACAACAAGCACCCGATCCGATCTTGACAGCCCGATCGTCACGAATCGTGATTCGCCAATCGAATGATCAAGGTCGCGACCGGTCACTGACAGCACGTCGCCGAACACTGTACTCGCTTCGTCGAAACTGACGCCATGCTTTCGTGCGCTCGTCGCGGATTTCGAAGCGTCCCACTGAAATCGCATTCAAGCCGCCTCCAGAACACGCTGCGGCAGGATAAACGCAAACGTCGAGCCGCGGCCTGGCGCGCTCTCGACCCGGATCGTCCCACCGTGCAACTCGACGAAGCGCTTCGCCAATGCCAAGCCCAATCCGGTCCCCTCGGATTTGCGCAAGTGGTCGCCCGCCGCCTGGCGGAATTCCTCGAACACCAGGGCCTGCTGGTCGGGCGCGATGCCTACGCCGGTGTCGATCACAGCCACTTCGGCTACCGTGTTGCCCGCACCCGCCGCGCGCCGCGCACGCACCGTGACACTGCCGCCCGCAGGCGTGAACTTGACGGCGTTGCTCAGCAGGTTGATCACGACCTGCTTGACCTTGCGCTCGTCGGCAACCCAATCTTCCAGGCCCTCGGCCACATCGAGTGCGAGCGTCAAGCCGTGCCGCCCGGCGCGCTCGCGCACCAGCATCGTCGCGCCCTCGAGCAATTCGCCGAGGTCGAAGCTCGAGAGGTCCAGTTCCATGCGGCCTGCTTCGATCTTCGACAGATCCAGGATGTCGTTGATCAGCGTCAACAAGTGGTGCCCCGAGGAATGGATGTCTTTCAGATACTCCAACTGCTTGTCGTTGACCTCGCCGAACATCTTCTCGATCAGCACCTCGGAAAAGCCGATGATCGCGTTCAGCGGCGTGCGCAATTCGTGGCTCATGTTCGCGAGGAACTCCGACTTGTGCCGGTTCGCCGCCTCGATCTGCCGGTACAGGCGCCCGAGTTCGTCGCTCATGCGGTTCAGGTTCGCGGCGAGTTCGCCGAGTTCGTCGCGGTTCGGCACGGCCACATGGGTCGTGAAGTCGCCCGCGGCGATTCTGTCGAAGCGTTCGCCCATCTGTTGCAGCGGCCCGATCAGCGACCACGAAATGGCGTAGCCCAGGGCGAGTGCGAGCACGATGCTGCCCAGCGCAAACGCGCCGAGCCAGCGCAGCGATGCCTGATAACCCGCCTGGCTGTCGTCGATGCGCGCCAGCATGTCGGCCTCGGCCTTGTTCACGAGTTCGTTCGTCAGCCTCTCCAGGCGCTCGGCGAGCGGTCCGGCGCGCTCGACCTGCGCGCTGCGCCCCTCGGCGGCCTTGCCGGCGCGCACCAGCGCAATCACTTCACCCACCGCGGCGGTGAAGCGCTCGTACTCGACGCGAACGCGTTGCAGCAACTCGACTTCGTCTTGCGCGACGAATTGCAGCCGGTCCAGGTCGTAGCCGAACTGGTTGAGCTGGCGCAGCGTCGCGTCCAGCGCCCCGGGGTCGGGCGCCAACATCGCCGTCGCCACGCTGTAAAGCTGCGAAGTTGTGCTGTGCTGGATCTGCCGGTACGCGGCGATCTTGCGCTGCAGCTTGACGAAGTCTTCGGCGCGTTGGTTCAGGCGCCCGAGTTCGGCGAGGCTGACCGCGCCGATCGCGATCAACAAGCCGACGATCGCGAGAAAGCCGACCAGCAGCTTGGTGTACACGGTGGCCGGCGCGCGCGCCACGGCCAGCGGCAACCAGCGCAGCAGCGGCGCGCTCAAGGGCGCTTTCGCCGGGGCTGCAAGCGGCGAACTGAGCGGCGCGCTGGTTGGCCCACTCATCGGCGAATTCGCTTGTGGCGCTTCACTGCTGTTGTTTCACCGGCACCGCTTCACTCGCGCAGCAGAGCCTGCAAGTCGCGCTGCAGCTCGTGCGCGTCGAAGCGCGTGCCGAGGTACTGCACGCGCAGCCGGCCGGAGCGGTCGACCAATGACGTGAGGAACAGGTGGTCGACGCTGCCGCTCTCGTTCTTCTTCGCGTAGGCGCCGTAGCCGCGCAGCACGCGGTCGATGTCGCCCGGCGCACCGGTCAGGAAGTGCCATCCCGCCGAGTCGGCGC
>JANOLJ010000206.1:0-48461 GCA_031419715.1 Burkholderiales bacterium
TGAACTGTTCATGGGCGACAAACAGCTCGCCGGCAGTCTCAGGCTCGTGCCGGTCGACAACGGCGCGCAGCAGGCCGACTTCCTGGTCAAGGTGCTGCAGATGGACCCGACCCGCTACGCCGCGCGCTGGACCAAGAAAGCGTTTCGCGAGGGCTTGAGCGCACCGATGGCCAAGGGCAGTGACGCCGAGGTCGCAGCCTTCGTGCGCGCGACGCCCGGCGCAGTGGGCTATGTCAGCACGGCAGGCGTGGGCGTTCAGACGCTGCACAAGTATTGAGCACTGCAAGGCCGCCGCCTAGCGCCAGCTGGCCAGCCGACCCGCGGGGGGATCGTGGGAAGTAACCAAGCCCGATTACCTGCAGAAAAGTGCGCGCGAACGCTGCGGCACGATCGGCACCGACAGTCCCGCCGCACGGAAATCTTCGGGCTCTTGCTCGACTTCCGCCTGCCCGTCGCGTACGTGCGCACTGGACAACCGCTGCTGGCGTGTCGTCCCCCTAAGTTGGGCTTCTTCAGCGAAGCCCGTGCGAGAAATACAGTCGGCGCCGTTGACCGCTGCCTGTGGTTCCCACACTGGCGCGCCCTGCGCAAAGCGATGGCAGCTTTCTGGACGCGAGATCAATACGTACGGCGACCGCTTTGGGTCGATTGCAGCCACCAATTCTCACTACCTTGAATGCAAAACCGCATCAAGCCAATCTCCGCAACGCCGCCTCTCGCACAGCACTCAACGTCCCGCGCGTCGTGCTGACATCGGCATCCAACTTCAAATGCAACAGCGTCGGCACATCGCGTCCAAGCGCGGCCTGGAACGCCGGCTCGAACTGCGCCGTGTGGTCAACGAACTCCGCCGCCAACCCATAGGCCCGCGCCAACGCCACGAAATCGGGGTTGAACAAGTCGCTGCCGCTCACCCGCCCGGGATACTCGCGCTCCTGGTGCATGCGGATCGTCCCAAAAGTGCCGTTGTCCGCGACGATCACGATCAGCTTGCCCACGCCCTGGCCGGCGCGATAGGCCATCGCCGTGGCGAGTTCCTGGCCGGTCATGAGGAAGTCGCCGTCGCCGGCGAAGTTGACAACCGTGCGCTGTGGTTCGAGCAGCGCGGCGGCGATTGCCGCGGGCACGCCGTAGCCCATCGCGCCGGAGGTGGGTGCGAGTTGCGTGCGGGCGTGCTGGTGCAGCGCGGCGAAGCGCAGGTAGCGCTGCGGCCAGCCGGTGAAGTTGCCTGCGCCCGTGGTGTAGACGGTGTCTGCGGGCGCCAGGCGGGCGACTGTTTTCACGACGACTGCCATGTCCAGCGGCTCGACGGCTTGCGCGACATGGTTCGCCTCATAGTCGGCGTGCGCATCGGCTGCCCACTCGGCCCAGGGCAACGTGGGTGGCGGCGAGAGCGTTTCCAGGGCCTTGGCGGCACTCGCCATCGACGCCTGGATCTTCAGGTGCGCGGCGTAGACGCGGCCGAGTTCTTCGGCACCGGCGTGCATGTGGACCAGGCGCTGGCGCGGTTGCGGTGCTTCGAGCAACGTGTAGCCGCCGGTCGTCATTTCGCCCAGGCGGGGGCCGACGGCGATGATGAGGTCAGCGCTGCGCAGGCGCGCCGCCAGCTTCGGGTTGATGCCGATGCCCACATCGCCCGCATAGTTGGCGTGGCGGTTGTCGAACAGGTCTTGAAAGCGGAAGGCGCAGCCGACGGGCAGATTCCAGTTCTCGGCAAAGCGCTGCAGCGCCGCGCAGGCTTGCGGCGTCCAGCCGCTGCCGCCGGCAATCACGAACGGATGGCGCGCCGCGAGCAGCAGCTCGCGCAGCTCGCGCAGCGCCCCCGGCGCCGGCCAGGCGTGCGCGGGTTCGACGAACGGCAGCACGGGCGCTGCCGTCAGCGTGGTCAACATGTCTTCGGGCAGCACCAGCACCACCGGCCCGGGCCGCCCTTGCATGGCGGTGTGAAAGGCGCGCGACACATACTCGGGCAGGCGGTCCGCACTGTGTACTTCACCGACCCACTTCGCCATGCCCAGCGTTCCCGGGCCGAACATCTGGCGGTAGTCGAGTTCCTGGAAGGCTTCGCGGTCACGCTGGTCACTCGCCACCTGGCCGACGAACAGAATCAGCGGCGTGCTGTCTTGAAACGCGGTGTGCACGGCGATGCTGGCGTTGGTGGCTCCCGGGCCTCGCGTGACGAAGCAGATGCCCGGGCGGCCGCTCAGCTTGCCCTGCGCCTCGGCCATGAAGCCTGCCCCACCCTCCTGGCGGCAGGCGATGAAGCGGATGCGCTCGCGGTGTTCGTGAAAACCGTCGAGCACGGCGAGATAGCTTTCGCCGGGAACGCCGAACACGGTGTCGACGCGCTGCGCGATCAGCGCTTCCACCAGCGCATGGCCGGCGGGCCGTGAATTCGGGAGCTGCGACGAACCTGTCATGTTGAACCCTGAGCCGGCCCGAGCCGGGGCGCTGAGGCCTTGCCGACCGTGAGCGCGTTGACAACGAGCACCGCTTGAAACAGCGCCATGGAGATCCACACCCACACCGGCATCTGGTGATCCATCATCCAGCCGAACAGCGTGGGCGCGAACGCCATGCCCACATCCAGGCCGGAGTACACAACCCCATAGACGCGCCCGGTGGCATTGGGTGGCGCCGCGCGTTTCACGATCAAGTCTCGTGACGGTCCGCACACGCCCGAGGCAAAGCCCATCACGCCCATGAGCAACGGCACCATGATCGCCGGCCCGGGGACGATGCCGATCGTCAACGCACACAGCGCCGCGCCGCCGAAGCCGAAGCTGATCACACGCTCGGCATTGGCCGGGTCACGCACCAAGAAGCCACCGGCAAAGATGCCGGCGGCGCTGCACAGCATGTAGATCGACAGGCACATCGCCGACCACGTGACCGGCACGTCGTGCAACTGGCGCGCCGCTTCGGTGGCGAAACTCTGCACACCGCCCAGCGCGACGGCGTAGAACAAGAAGAACAGGAAGGCGAGCCAGACTGGGCGCAGTTTCAGGAAGTCGAACGTGCCCTCACCCTTCGCGGTGGTGGTCGCAGCCAAGGCGGGGCCGGGGCCCGAAGTGCTGCTCGCTTGCGGGCGAGCGTCCACGGCGATCCAATCGCGCAATACGATCATCAGCAGCAGCACCGCGCCCGCAAGCAAGCCGGCGCAGAACACGGCCACGCGCCAACTGCTGGCCTGCGCAATGCCCACCAGAAACAGCGGCGCCACCGCCCAGCCCAGGCTACCGCTCAAGCCGTGCATGGAGTACGCATGGCCGAGCCTGGCCTTGCCGATGCGCGCGTTCAGAATCGAAAAATCGGCGGGATGGAACACGCAATTGCCCAAGCCCGCGAGGCCGGAGAAGAAGATCAACGCGGCATAGCTGTGGCTCGCCGCCAGGCCAAACGCGGCGAGCATCATCAACGCCAGCCCTGCCAAGAGCACCGGGCGTGCACCGAGCCGGTCCACGACAAAGCCGGCCAGCGCCTGGCCGATCCCGGAGACAACGAAGAACACCGACATCACGATGCCGAGTTCGGCGTAGCTCAAGCTGAACTCGTCGCGCACCCACGGGAACAGCGGCGCGAGGATGAGGTGGAAGAAATGCGAAACCGCGTGGCCCAGGCTGACGAGGCCTATCGTGCGGGTGTCTTGGCGCAGCGAAGCGGGGTGCGGGTCCATCGTGTGCCATGCGAGCGGGGTCGCTCAACTATAGGCGAGGCGGCGCGCGGCTCGCGCGGGCTCTGGCGCGCCCTCGCCCGGCCGGGCGTGCGTCAATGCCCCTGACACTCACACGTTGTCTTCGATCACCGGTGTCTTGCTGCCCTCTGCCCATGCAGATCGCCGGTGAGCGCGACAACGTTGGTGGTGCCCTGAGTGTTCAGGTGGCCTCTGTGTCGTGCCGAGAATCGATGGCGCGCGACCGAGCGTCGAGGTCTTGGTGGCCTCTGCGGCAAGCAGCAATGATTGCGGCACGAAGTAGCGCGAGCCTATCGTTTCGCTGCCGCTTGTCTCGTTCACCACATGATCATCCCGATACAGGCGCTCGTCCGTCATCACCAGGTGCGCGAGGTTGCCGAAGCGGAAGTCGCGATAGATTTTCAGGTTGTCGTAGGCCGGGTTCGCGGGGTCGAACGACACGTCGTCACCTGGGGGAACAACTTGCGGGGGAACTGGCATTGCGATGCCCCGGCGCGGCCCGGGCCGACCTTCAACGCCCCCAACGCAGCACGGCAGCGTCAAGCCGTCGCGCAATCTCGACCAGGCCCGCACGCGCCGCGCAATGCAAGCCCGCGAACGGATGGCGCGGCGCTTCGCAAGCGATCACGCCGCCCTCCTTCATCAGCGCTTTGGTCGCGAGCAGGCCGCACTGGCGGTTCTCGTGGTTGATGAGCGGCAGCCAGCGTTCATACGCAGCCACCGCGTCGTCGCGCCGGCCGGCGGCGTAAGCGTCGACGATTTTTCGCATGCCGTCGGGGTAGCCGCCGCCCGTCATCGCGCCGGTCGCGCCAGCGTCGAGGTCGGCGAGCAGCGTGATGCCCTCCTCGCCGTCCCACGGCCCTTCAACCGCCGGGCCACCCAGGCGGATCAACTCGCGCAGCTTCGCCGCCGCGCCGGCGGTCTCAATCTTGAAGTAGGCAACATGTTCGATCTCCCGGGCCATACGCGCGAGGAATGAGGCGAACAGCGGCGTGCCGCTGATCGGCGCGTCTTGAATCATGATCGGGATTTCGATCGCGTCCGACAGCCGGTGAAAGAACTCATCGATCAGCGGCTCGGCCACGCGCAGCGTCGCGCCGTGGTAGGGCGGCATCACCATCACCATGGCCGCGCCCTGCTCTTGCGCCGCGCGGCTGCGCTGCGCGCAGACCTGGGTGCTGAAATGCGTTGTCGTCACGATCACCGGCACACGATCGGCCACATGCTCGAGGATGGCCCTCGTGAGTTGCTCGCGCTCGGCGTCGGAAAGTAGGAACTGCTCGGAGAAGTTGGCGAGGATGCACAGGCCGTTCGAGCCCGCGTCGATCATGAAATCGACGCAGCGCTTCTGGCTCGCCAGGTCGAGTTCGCCGGTGTCGGTGAAGGTCGTGGGCACGACCGGGAAGACACCTCGGTAACGTGCGGCGTGCAGTGCGGGCATGGCAGGCTCCGGTCTGGTCTACGATGCGGCGCATATTACGCGTCGTTCCACTTCACGGAAGGCCCATGTCTGATTTCGCCTGCGACCTCAGCCCAGGAACCCGCCATGCTCCCCACCCGATGAGACGGGCATGACAGTCGTCTACCCGGCGCGCAAGATCGTCACGCTCAACCCGATGCAGCCGCACGCCACGCATGTGGCGGTGCGCGACGGGCGCATCTTGAGCGTCGGCACCCTCGCCGATGTGTCGGCGTGGGGCCCACACACGCTGGACCCGCGTTTCGCCGAGCATGTGCTGATGCCCGGTTTGGTGGAGGGCCACAGCCATCTGAAGGAAGGCAGCATGTGGGACATGCACTACCTCGGCTGGTTCGACCGGCGTGACCCGCAAGGCAAGCTGTGGAGCGGGCTGCGTTCGATGGACGCGGTGGTGCAGCGCCTGGCGCAGGCCGAAGCGCACATGAGCGCGACAGGTCGTGCGGCCAACGAGCCGCTGCTCGCCTGGGGGTTCGACCCCATCTACTTCGGGCAACAGCGCATGACAGTCGAACAACTCGATCGCGCGAGCAGCGCGCGGCCCATCATCATCATGCACGCGAACCTGCACCTGATGAATGTGAACGCGGCGGCGCTGCGCTTGGCGGGCATCACGAGCGACACCGAAGTCGAAGGCGTCGTCAAGTTCGCCGCGGGCGCGCGAGCCGGCCAGCCCACCGGCGAACTGCAAGAACCCGCGGCGATGTACCTCGTGATCCGCAAGTTCGGCGAAGCCGGCATGCTGGCGCCGATGACGGCGCAAGGCATACGCAACTTCGCCGCGCTCGCCTGCATGCAGGGTGTGACCACCGCCACCGACCTGGTGAACAAGCTCACCGCCGCCGATGTCGACGTGCTCGAAGGCGTGCTCAACGCGCAAGATTGCAACATCCGCATGCTGCCCGCCTTCCAGGCGTTTCACGGCACGCACGGCGCGGCGCTGGGCGCCGAACATGTGCTGCGCCTGCGCGCGCGCAACACCGAGAACCTGCGCTTCGGCCTAGTGAAGATGATGCTCGACGGCTCGATCCAGGGCTACTCGGCGCGGCTCAGGTGGCCGGGCTACATCAACGGCGCACCCAACGGCATCTGGGTCACCGCGCCATCGCAGTACGAGGCGGACTTCGAAACCTATCACCGCGCCGGCCTGCAAATTCACACCCACACCAACGGCGACGAAGCGAGCGAAGCGGCGATCGCCGCGATCGAGCGCGTCTTGACTCGCGCGCCGCGGCCAGAGCATCGCCACACCTTGCAGCACGGCCAGATGATCGACGCGCCGATGTTTCGCCGCATGGCAACGCTCGGCATCGGCGTCAACTTGTTCGCCAACCACCTCTGGTACTGGGGCGACCAACACCATGAAGTGACGCTGGGCCCAGACCGCGCGAACCGGCTCGACGCCTGCGCCAGCGCGCTCGCTGCGGGCGTGCTGCTGGCGATCCACTCCGACGCGCCCGTCACGCCGCTCGGCCCGCTGTTCACGGCGTGGTGCGCGGTGAACCGCGTCACGCCCAAGGGCCGCGTGCTCGGTGCGAATGAGCGCATCAGCGTCACTCAGGCGCTGCACGCGGTCACGCTCGGTGCGGCCTGGACATTGAAGCTCGATCACGAGATCGGCAGCATCGAATGCGGCAAGCGCGCCGACTTCTGCGTGCTGGAAGACGACCCGCTCAGCGCCGACCCGATGGCACTGAAAGACTTGCGCATCTGGGGCACGGTCATGTCAGGGCGCGTGTTCGAGGCGCGGCGCATGGCGTCGCCGGCAGGCACCTGATCCGATGCTCGCCCGGCGCCTGCCCTTCACCGTGATCGGCGGCTTTCTCGGCGCCGGCAAGACAACGCTGCTGAATCACTGGTTGCGCAACGCCAACGGCCAGCGGCTGGCCGTGCTCGTCAACGACTTCGGCGCGATTAACATTGACGCCGATCTGATCGAGGCGAGCGCGGGCGACACGATCGCGTTGACGAACGGCTGCGTGTGCTGCCAAATCGGCGACGACTTGAGCCTGGCGCTGCTGCGCATGCTCGATTCCGGCCGTGGGTTCGACGCCGTTGTGGTCGAAGCCAGCGGAGTCTCCGACCCCTGGCGTATCGCCCAGCTCGGGCGCGCCGAGCCGCGCGTGTACCTCGACGCGGTGATTGTCGTCGTGGATGCGAGTGCCGCACCGGGGCATGCGCGCGACGTGCTGCTCGCCGACACGCTGCATCGGCAATTGAACGCGGCGGACCTGATCGTCGTCAACAAGGGCGATCTGATCCCTGACAGTGAACGTGCGGCGCTGCATGCGTGGCTCGCGTCGGTCAACGTGGCGGCGCCGAGGTTCGAGACCTTGATGGCGCAGTTGCCTCTGGCCCTGCTCAGCGCCGCGCACCTCTCGGTGGCGGAAGCCTCCTCGGCGGGGGCCGCGACCAGGCAGCACCCGACGTGCGGCCCCGGCTGCACGCACGACCCGGGCGACCCGCTGCACGGCGAGCGCTTTGAAACTTGGTCGTGTCGGCCGACGGGAGTTTTTGAATTGGAAGCGCTGCGCGCGTGGCTCAAGGCAACGCCGCCCGGTGTGCTTCGGCTCAAGGGCTTTCTGCGCACTCAGACCACGCCGGCAGCAGCCGGTTGGTCACAGCTTCAGTTCGCCGGCGCGCGAGGTACGCTGCACGCTTTGCCTGCACCGGACGGCGCCGCCGCGCTGGTGGCCATCGGTCTGCGCGGCCAACTGCCGCGCGCCGCTCTGTCTGTTTTTTTTGAGGACCCACCATGAAGATTCGTGAATTCGCCAGCGGCTTGCAGTTTCCCGAGGGTCCGATCGCGATGCGCGAAGGTTCCGTGCTGCTCGTCGAAATCGCCCGCGGCACGCTCAGCCGCGTCGCGCCCGACGGGCGCATCCACGTTGTCGCGCAACTCGGCGGCGGGCCGAATGGCGCGGCGATCGGGCCCGATGGCGCCGTCTATGTGTGCAACAACGGCGGCTTCGTCTGGCACACCGAGGCCGACGGCTGCTTTCGCCCCATTGGTCAGGCGAGTGACTACTCGGGCGGGCGCATCGAACGTGTGAACCTCACCCACCGGCAAGTTCGAGGGTCTTTACGACACGGTGGAAGGCCTGCCGCTGCGCGGCCCGAACGACTTGGTATTCGACGCACACGGTGGCTTCTACTTCACCGACCTGGGCAAGACACGCGCGAACGATATGGACCGCGGCGGCGTTTTCTACGGCCGCGGCAACGGCAGTGCGGCGAACGTGATTGCGCGCCTGTTTCGGTGGGGCGGACATGCGCACCGCCTACGTCACGCTGTCGGGCGTGGGCAAACTGATCGCGATCGACGACTGGTCGGTGCCGGGTTTGAGGTTGAACCACGAGGCGTGACGCGAAAGACACGCTCGGGCAAGCCCGAGGATTCGCCGGGCACTCGGTCTGCTAGTCTCGATGCGCACTTCAAACAACACCGGAGACATCGACATGCCATCACACTCGCGCCGGCTCTCGCGCCGCCCGCTCATTGCCAGCCTGCTCGCGCTTGGCGCATCGGCGGCCCTGGCCCAACCCCTGCCCACGGCCACGCCTGAATCGGTGGGCATGTCGACAGAGCGGCTGAACAGGATCACGACCACGCTGCAAAACGAGGTGCGGGAGAAGCGCCTTCCCGGCGCCGTGGTGATGGTCGCGCGCAAGGGCAAGTTGGTCTATTCGCAGGCCGTGGGCGAGCTGAACAGTGCGGCGGGCGGCGCGATGAAGACCGACTCCATCTTCCGCATCTACTCGATGACCAAGCCGCTCGCCTCCACCGCCGTGATGATCCTCGTTGAAGAAGGGAAGATTCAACTCACCGATCCGGTGTCGAAATACCTGCCGTCATTCAAGAGCCCGATGGTCAGCGTGCCCACGCTGGATCCGGTGTTCCACGGCGTGAGCTTCAGGCTGGTCGCGGCGAACCGCGAACCGACGATTCAGGATCTGCTGCGCCACACCTCGGGAATCGCCTACGGCGAGCTGACACGCAATGCACTCGTGCGCGAAGCCTACGTCAAGGCTGGCGTCTACAAGCCCACGCTCGACTTCGACGCGCGTGAACTCGCGGGCGCGCAGATGGCCGACCAATTGGGCAAGGCGCCGCTCACGCAGCAGCCCGGCACGACCTGGGAGTACAGCCTGTCGGTGGACGTGCAGGGCCGCGTCGTCGAAGCCGTGAGCGGAAAACGTCTGGGCGAATTTTTGCAAGAACGCGTGTTCGCGCCACTGAAGATGGTCGACTCGGGCTTTCATGTGCCAGCGAACAAGGCGGCGCGAGTTGCCGAGCCCTTTGCGAAAGATCCGCTGACGGGCGTGGACAACAAGCTGATCGACGTGAGCAACGTGCCCGGCAACGACTCGGGCGGCGCCGGTGGCGTGAGCACGGCGGGCGACTACCTGCGCTATTGCCAGGCGATGCTGGGTGGTGGCCAGCTCGACGGTGCGCGCATCCTGTCGCGCTCCACCGTGACGCTGATGACGTCAGACCATCTGGGCAGCGCGATCAACACCACCTCCAACCCGGGCATGCTGTTGCTCGGCAGCGCGGGCTACACCTTCGGCCTGGGGTTCCTGGTGCGCCAGGGCGACGGCATGGCCGGCGTGCACGGCTCGGCCGGCGAGTTCACTTGGGCCGGCTACGCCGGCACCTATTTCTGGGCCGAGCCGAAAGAGCAGATCTGCGCCGTCTACATGACGCAGGCGCCGAGCCCGCTGCGTGCGTCGTACCGGCGCATGATGAAAGACCTGGTGTCGCAGGCCTTGGTCGATTGAGCGCTTGCCTTCAGTCGCGAACGAAATGACATCCAGCGACGCGCCCGCGCCCAGCACCCCGAACGCCCCGGTCGACATGCGCGACCCGGCGTTTCGCGACGACCCGCACCCCCTGCTGCGCGCGCTGCGCGAGCAGGGCCGTGTGGCGCGTGATGTACTGGGCCTGTGGCTCGTCTGCGGCCATGCCGACACGAGCATCGGCCTGCGCAGTTCGCATCTGAGCCGCGAGCCGTGGCGCTCCCCGGTATATGCCAAGGTTCGCCCGCTCATTGCCGACTCCACCCTGGAGCGCACGACGGAACAGTGGATGCTGTTCAACGACCCGCCCAAGCACACGCGGCTGCGACGCCTCGTGAGCGGCGCTTTCAAGCCCCCGGTGATTGAAGCGCTGCGCGAGCGCATCGGCGCCGTCACCGACGAGCTGCTCGCCGCCCTGCCAGAGGCCAACGCACCGGGCGCCGAGTTTGATTTGATGGCCGGCCTGGCGCAAGCGCTGCCGGTGCGCGTGATCTGCGATGTACTGGGTTTGCCACCGCAAGACTTCGCGCAAACCAAACTCTGGTCCGACGCGCTGGCCTGGATCGTCGAGCCCGTTGTTCGCAAGGAACAGCGCATCGCCGCCAACGCCGCCGCCGAAGGCATGGTGGCCTACCTGCGCGACCACATCGCGCGGCGCCGTAACCGACCGGCGAGCGACGACCTGCTGGGGCTGCTCATCACCGCGCATGGCGACACCGCGCTAAGCGAAGACGAGTTGCTCGGCAACCTGATCCTGCTGTTCATCGCTGGCCACGAAACCACCACCAACCTCATCGGCAACGGCATGCTGAGCCTGCTGCGCAACCCGAAGGAGTTGACCCGCCTGCGCGCCGAGCCTGCACTCGTGACCAGTGCCATCGACGAGATGCTGCGCTTCGAGGGTTCCGTGACAACGGTGAGCCGGCACACCGTCGAGCCCTATACCGTGGGTGACACCGTGATTCCGGCGAACGAGACGATCTACTTCATGGTCGGCGCGGCGAACCGCGACCCAGCTGTGTTTGCAGACCCGGACCGCTTTGACATCACCCGAACCCCGAACCCGCACATGGGCTTCGGTGCCGGCATCCACTACTGCCTTGGAGCACCGCTCGCGCGGCTCGAAGCTGAGGTTGCGTTCACCCGGCTGTTGCAGCGCTACCCGTCGCTCACACTCGCCGACCCGACGCCGCGTTGGCGCAAGTTGATCAACTTGCGTGGGCTGGAATCCTTGGTGCTGCGTTCAGGTGATTGAGATGAAGGTAGTGGTCGAACTCTCGAAGGAGTCCCATCTATTATGAGGTTATGTACTGGCAATCGGTGGCACTGTAGTTTCAACAATGGCTTTTTCAAGGAACGTTGGCAACACTTGGCGCATACGAAGCAGGTTCTCGACAACCCACTTCTTGATATCTGCGAGAGTTTCGGACTCGACATCGATATCGCCGTCGCGATAGATCGCGATGCGGCAGGCTCGCTTGGTCTCAAGCCTCTCCCACTCTAACTCGCTGCCAAAGGCCTGGTGTATGGCCGCCCGTTGCGAGAACAGATGATCAAACATTGCTTCGTTGCGCGCCTTGTCACCGCAATCAATGTAGGTCTCTGCACGGACCCGCCCGCCTTGAGCAAAGGCAGTCGAGTACTTGTAGAACTTCGAATTGTCTGAGGAGAACGTGTACCAGTTTTGCGGTTGCGCGGCCCTAGCGTTGGTGAACTTGTGAACGTTTCGAAGCTCATCCAACAGCGACTGATAGTAGGCCCGATACTTCTCCTGGGTCTCAGTGGCTTCCGCGCTTACAACAGCCGATACTGATGCTGCTTCGGCCGGCATACAGATGACCTTCAGACCGAACGCGGGCTTGGAATCGCCGATGCGAATGATGTTGGCCTCTACTGCGAAGATCTGAAGTGTTTCTTTCAAATTCTGGTTCAGAAAGTCCATCGCCAATTTGTGTTCTGACCGAATCTTTTCCGCAATCCAGATCACGACGCTCGCATTGAGTACGGAGGAGTAGGTGAGGATCTGACCCAGGTGCCGATGATCCGTACCACCGTATTGATTCTCGATGACGACACGACGATTGGTCGCTACATCTCTGGCGACGATGTCCGCTGAGAAATCGCCGGCGGAGGCCTCTACGCTTTCCAGTTCCAACTCCAAGCCAAGCGCTTCGGAGACTCGGCCTAGATTCGCCGCGAGCCACGGGGTGAAATGCGTGGCTTCGCCTGCCCACACGTCCCGTAACGGGACCTCGACAATTGTTCCAAACTCCATTCCGCTCTCCCGCAAGTTGGCTGAATCTTAGCTACTGTACTTGCGGCGCACGGCGCGGCTCGGCAGGCCACACCCAGCAAGGGCTCACGCGGTGGCGGTCGGCGCTGCGCGCCTCAGGCCTGCGCTGCTCGTCGCTCCAGCAATCGCCCCCTCCGGGTGCCGCCAGCCGCGCGGCAACCGTTCAGTTCCGTGCGACGAAAACCCAATACGCATTCGCAACCTCGCGTCCATGTATTTCAAGGCGCGTGTCAGAGAAGCTGCGACGCACTGGCAGCGCGCACAACGAAAACTATAGGGGTGGCATCGTGGCAGGCGCTACCCGCGGGGGGCGATTTCTGTGGCGGCGAGGAGCGCAGCCTTGGAGTCGGCGCGCGTAGCGCGCATCCAAAACTGACTTCGCCCCGCCTGTTTGAGCGTAGTGAGCGCAGCGAACGAAGCGAGTTCGGGGTGCGACTCCAAGGCGAGCACCACAGCGGAGTCGGAGCGAAGCGGAGACCGCCACAGCATGAGCCCCCTGCGGGTAGCGCCTGCCGCGTCGCGCAGACTTTCAAAAGAAGGTCAACTGCACGCGAACGACGATACAAACCAAATGAGGCGCTCCACACTCGCTTGGTCATGCGATTTGCTGTGCCAACCACCAATTCAAGCTGCGTCAGGGCTCAAGCCACTGCGCTATCGCGTTCAGCGGTTTCTTGATGCCACCGTAAACCGGCACCCAGCAGCCCGGCTTCGGGTAGCCGACGACGAGCAGGATGATCGGCTTTTCTGAGGCCGGCCGGCCGCACAGCTTGTTCAGAAAACTCATCGGGCTGGGCGTGTGCGTCAGCGTCGCCAGGCCGGCGTGGTGCAGCGCGGCGAGCAGAAATCCGCAGGCGATTCCCACCGACTCGGGCACGTAGTAGTGGCTGAAGCGCGTGCCGTCGGGGCGCACGCCGTACTTCTGCGCGAAGATGGCAATGAGCATGGGAGCCTCTTCAAGAAACGGCTTGTCGGGGTCGGTGCCGAGTGGGGCCAGCGCGTCCAGCCACTCTTGCGGCGCGCGGCCGGCGTAGAACTCGCGTTCTTCTTGCTCGGCGGCTTCGCGGATCGCACGTTTTCGATGCGGGTCGGTAATGACGCTGAAGAACCATGGTTGCTGGTTCGCGCCGGAGGGTGCGGTGCCGGCGGCGTGCAGGCAGTGTTCGATCACGTCGCGAGGCACTTCGCGCGTATCGAACTCGCGCACCGTGCGGCGCCGCGCAATGTCGGCGTGAAACTCCCGCGCGCGCTTGCGCATTTCGTCGACCGGGTACTCGCGGTACGCCGAGAGCGGCTCCAGCACGCACGGGCCTGGCTTGGCTGGCGGCTTCATGCTCCCGTCTGCGGCAGACCAACAAAGCGCGCGGTGTGGCGCGCAATCACCGCTTCCTCGTTGGTGCGCATCACATCGATGCGCACTGCACTGCCCCGTGCGCTGATGCGCCCGTGGCCCTGCGCGTTGGCTTGCACATCAAGCGCGACGCCCAGCCATGCCGCGCCCTGCACGATGCGTTCGCGCAGACCATGCGCGTTCTCGCCGATGCCGCCGGTGAACACGATACCGTCAATGCCGCGCAGCGCCGCGGCCATACCGGCGAGTTCACGCAGCACATGTTCGACGAAGTAGTCGATCGCGAGTAGCGCCGGGGGTGCGCTTGAAGCGAGCAGTTCGCGCATGTCGCTCGATAGACCCGACAGCCCGAGCAGGCCCGATTCGCGGTACAGCAGTTGCGTCACGCCATCAATGCCGCGCTGCCTGTCTTGCAGCAGATGCAGCACCACGGCGGCGTCGAGCCTGCCGCAGCGCGTGCCCATCGGCAGGCCGTCGAGTGGCGAAAAACTCATCGTCGTCGCAACGGATTTGCCTTCATGCATCGCACACATCGACGCGCCATTGCCCAGATGCGCGATGACGATGCGGCCCATCGCGGCTTGTGGGTCCAAGGCGATCAACTGCGCGCGGATCGACTCATACGACAGGCCATGAAAGCCGTAGCGTCGGATGCCTTCGTCATGCAGCGCTTGCGGCAACGCGAAATGCTGGTTCACTTCAGGCTGCGTGCGGTGAAACGCGGTGTCGAAACACGCGACCTGCGGCACGCCCGGGAAACCGCCGCGCGCCGCGTGTATGCCGGTGAGGTTGTGGCGCTGGTGCAGCGGCGCGAGCGGCTGCAATTGGGCGATCGTGCGCAGCACGGCGTTGTCGATCAACACCGGCGCGTCGAACGTCGCACCCCCGTGCACGATGCGGTGCCCCACCGCCACGACACGCGTCTCGCTGACTCGCGCGAGCATCTGCTTCATTGCCTCGGAGTGGCTCAGCGCGCCCTCACCCGCGCCCGCGCCGAGCCCCTCGATCTGATCGGCCAGCACCGGCGTCGCCAAGTCGCCATCGCAGGCGAACAGGGCGAACTTGATCGACGACGATCCCGCGTTGAGCGTGAGCAGATGGTCTTGCATTGCGCTGCTTGCCCCGCGCCGCGTCAAACGTAGTCTTTGTACTTGTCGAGAAAGCGCACCGGCTTGGCCAGCGCGTCGCGGCGGAACGGGTCACCGAGTTCGCGCGTGCACATGATCTCGATGACGCAGGTCTTGCCTTGGTTCATCTGCATGTCGATGGCGCGCTTCAGCGCCTTGCCCACATCCTCCAGCTTGTCGACGACGATGCCCTCTGCCCCCATCGCCTTGGCGATGCCGGCAAAGCTCTGGTTGTCGAGCTCACCGGCGACGAAACGCCGGTTGTAGAAGTCGACCTGGTTCTTCTTCTCCGCGCCCCATTGGCGGTTGTGGAACACGACCGCCGTGACTGGAATGTCGTGGCGCACGCAGGTCATGATCTCGCTCATGCTCATGCCCCAGGCGCCGTCGCCCGCGTAGGCCACCGCCGGGCGAGTCGGCGCCGCGACCTTGGCGCCAATGATCGTGGGCAGCGCGTAGCCGCAGTTGCCGAAGCTCATCGGCGCGAAGAAGCTGCGTGGCTCGTCGAAGCGCAGATAACTGTTCGCCACCGAGTTGATGTTGCCGATGTCGGTTGAGACCATCACATGCGCGGGCATGGCTTTCTCCAGCTCGCGCAATACCTGGCGTGGGTGCAGCCAAAGGCCGGGTTCCGTCCGTGCCTCTTCGATGACGTCCAGGCTGTACGCATCGCGCTCATGCGTCCACTCGTCCAGCTCTTTCTCCCACGCCGCCTTCTCCGCTTGAATCGTCGCGGCGCGCTGCGCCTTGGTCGCGTCGCAGGCGAGCGTCTTGCCCTGGATGCGCGCCAGCAGCGCCACCGCGGCCGCCTTGGCGTCACCGCAAATGCCCACCGTGATCTTCTTCACCAGCCCGAGGTTCGTGTGGTCAGCCTCGATCTGGATGATCTTCGCGTTCTTCGGCCAGTAGTCCAGGCCGTGCTGCGGCAGCGTGCCAAACGGGCCCATGCGCGAGCCGAGCGCGATCACGACGTCCGCTTGAGCAATGAGTTTCATCGCCGCTTTCGAACCCTGGTAACCCAGCGGACCCGCCCACAGCGGGTGTTTCGAGGGGAAGGAATCGTTGCGCAGATAACCGTTGACGACCGGCGCGCCCAGGCGCTCCGCCAGGGCTTTGCATTCTTCAACCGCATTGCCCAGCACGACGCCGCCACCGGAAATGATGACGGGGAACTTGGCGCTGGCCAGCAACTCGGCGGCGTCGTTCAGCGACTTCTCGCCACCGGCACCACGCTCCACGCGCATCGGCTTCGGGATCTCGCAAGTGATTTCGCCGTAGAAGTAGTCGCGCGGAATGTTCAGTTGCGTCGGGCCCATTTCGGATATGGCGCGATCGAAGCAGCGCGCCGTGTACTCGGCCATGCGCTTGGGGTTGTTCACGTGGCCCTGGTACTTCGTGAACTCCTGGAACATCGGCAACTGGTGCGCCTCCTGGAAACCGCCGAGGCCCATGCCCATCGTGCCGGTTTCGGGTGTGATGATGACGACGGGGCTGTGCGACCAATACGCCGCCGCGATCGCCGTCACGCAATTGCTGATGCCCGGGCCGTTTTGCCCGATCACCACGCCATGGCGCCCGCTGACGCGCGCATAGCCGTCGGCCATGTGGCCGGCGCCCTGTTCGTGCACGACAGGAATCAGGCGGATGCCGGCGGGCGCGAAGATGTCCATCGCGTCCATGAACGCCGAACCCATGATGCCGAACATGTCGGTCACGTTGTTCGCGACCAGGGTTTCGACAAAGGCTTCCGAGGGCGTCATCTTCTGCATGCCGCTCACGACAGTGCGGGCGTTGCCAAGGGGTGCATCGGTGGGCTTGTTCATGGCTGTGTCTCCGAGACAATCTGGGTGGGAAGCAACTGCGAACTATAGTTCGGCCGCGCCCGCGCGCTGCCCAGTCACCCTCCCCTGCCCAATGACCGAACTCAGCGAACTCAAACCCGACCGGATGCTCGCTGTGCGCGAAGTGTTCGGCATCGACTCCGATCTGAAAGTACCCGCGTTCAGCGAGCGCGACGAGCATGTGCCCGAGGTCGACGTCGTGTACCGCTTCAACGCGGACGTGACACTCGCCATCCTCGCGGGCTTCACACAGAACCGGCGCGTGATGGTGCAGGGCCTGCACGGCACGGGCAAGTCGACGCACATCGAACAAGTGGCGGCGCGGCTGAACTGGCCGTGCGTGCGCGTGAATCTTGACGGGCACATCACCCGGCTTGACCTGGTGGGCAAAGACGCGGTGGTGCTGCGCGACGGCCAGCAAGTGACGGAGTTCCAGCCCGGCATCGTGCCCTGGGCCCTGCAGCGCCCGGTGGCGCTGGTGTTCGACGAGTACGACGCTGGCCGCCCCGACGTGATGTTCGTGATCCAGCGCCTGCTTGAGCGCGACGGCAAGTTCACGCTGATGGACCAGAACCGCGTGCTCACGCCACACCCGTACTTTCGCCTCTTTGCCACGGCCAACACCGTGGGTCTGGGCAACCTGAACGGCCTGTACCACGGCGCGCAGCGGTTGAACCACGCGCAGATCGACCGCTGGAACATCGTGGCGTCGCTCAACTATCTGAGCGCCGACGAAGAAGTGGCGATCGTGCAGGCGCGCGTTCCCGCGCTTGCAAGCGAATCCGGCACGCAGCTCGTGCGCGCGATGGTCGCGGTGGCCGAACTGACACGCAAGGGCTTCGCGGCGGGCGACATGTCCACACTGATGTCGCCGCGTACCGTCATCACCTGGGCCGAGAACCTGGAGATCTTTCGCGACGTAGGCCTGGCGTTTCGGCTGAGCTTCGTCAACAAGTGCGATGAGGCCGAGCGGCCGGTTGTGGCCGAATACTTTCAGCGGTGCTTTGATCGGGAGTTGCACTTGCCATGAGGCGCTTCACGGCAGTGGGCGTGGTGGGCACTCCTGGCAAAGCGCTCCGCAGTGAAGATGGAATGTCCCGTGGCAAGCTCGCCAAGCGCCGTACCCATTGGACTGGCTTGACCGAACCGGCTGGTTTGCATGCGAGTCGCAATTGCCGTCAATGGGCGCGCCGACAGCTCCGACGCTCTCGGTTCTCGCCATGAGTCCGCCTCAATGACCGAAGCCCAAACCCGCTCCCGCCGCCAACAGCACATTGAAGAGCTGTGCGCCGCGTCGATCCGCGCGCTGAGCGGCATCCCCGACCTGCACTTCCGCGGCAGCCGTCTGCACCGGGGTCGGCGTGCCCTGCCCCTCTACGCACCGCACCTGCACCCGTCGCTCGACCACGACGACTTCGCCTCGTTTCGCGGCGCCGCCGACGGCCTGGCACTGCGCTTGGCGTACAGCGATGCGCAGTTGCACAAGCGCCTGTGCCCCACCGAGCCGGTGGTGCGAATGTTGTTCGAACTGCTTGAGCAATTCCGCACCGAGGCACGCGTGCCCGAGAGCCTGCCCGGCGTGCGGCACAACCTGCGGCACCGGTTCGAGGCCTGGTCGCTGGCGTTTCACCACGCGGGCGGCACCGAGTCCGCGCGCGGCCTGCTGCTCTACACCGTCACGCAGATGTGCCGGGCGCGCGTGATGGGCGAAGCGGTGGTTGAGGAGACCGAGGACATGCTCGAGACGACGCGCTTCGCCCTCGCCGCAGACCTGGGCGACGCGCTGGCCGGCCTGCGCAAGAGCGTAGACGACCAAGCGGCGTATGCGGCGCACGCGCTGCGCATTGCGCACCATGTTGCGGCCATGCTGGAAGGCGGCCACGACACTGACGAAGCCCCTGTTGATGAACAAGGCGACACCGACCCTTGGGCCGCGTTCAGCCTGCTGCTCGACCAGGGCGACGAGATTGAAGACCCGGTGGCCACCGCCGTCAGCGGCCGCAGCCTCGTGCTCGACGCTCAACACGGCGCCTACCGCATCTTCACGACCGCCTACGACCGCGAGGTGCGTGCCGCGGAACTGGCTCGCCCTGAGCAGTTGAGGGAATTGCGGGAGCGGCTCGATGCGCGCGTGGCCGCGGTGGGGGTCAATCTTGCGCACCTGGCGCGCGACCTGCATGCCTTGCTGGCGGTAGCGTCACGCGACGGCTGGGACGGTGGCCAGGAGGAAGGCCTGATCGACGGCCGGCGCCTGGCGCAGCTCATCAGCTCACCCACTGAGCGCCGCCTGTTTCGCACCCGGCGCCTGCAGGCCAGGCCGCACTGCCGGGTGAATGTGCTCATTGATTGTTCGGGTTCGATGAAAGAGCACGGCGAATCGGTGGCCGTGCTCGTGGACCTGCTGGCTCGTGCGCTTGAGCAGATCGGTGTGCCCACGGAAGTGCTGGGCTACACCACCGGCGCGTGGAACGGCGGGCGCGCGCAGCGCGATTGGGTGCGCGCCGGCCGGCCCCGCCACCCCGGGCGGCTGAACGAAGCCTGCCACATCGTGTTCAAGGATGCCGACACGCCGTGGCGGCGCGCTCGCCTTGGCTTGGCAGCGCTGCTGAGGAACGACTTGTTCCGCGAAGGCATTGACGGCGAAGCGCTGCAATGGGCCGTGCGGCGCTTCGACTCTCAAGGAAATGTGGCTCTGCCACTTTCCTTGATCCCCGCGAGGGACGGCCGGCTTCGGCCGGCCTTGGGGCGCTCATCAGTGCGCGACCATGACGAGCGCGGTGCGGATGTCGATGCCGATGAGCGCCGCTTGCTGCTCGTCGTCTCCGACGGCTCACCCATGGACAGCGCGACCCACCTGGCGAATGACGCGCACTATCTGGACCAGCACCTGCGCGATGTGGTGGCCGTGAACGAACAAGCCGGCGTGGAAATCCATGGCGTTGGCGTCGGGCTGGACCTCAGCCCCTACTACAGCCGCAGCCAGGTACTCGATCTGTCAGCTGGCGTGGGCAGCGCGGTGCTGCGCGATGTGGTGGCGATGCTCGGGCAGCGCATCCGTCGCTGAGGGGCGTTGCGCCAATGCGCAACCGGGCTGCATGCTGGCGCGACAAAGCGTCCCGAGTGGGCCCAAGGCGCGGACAATCGGCGCCTCGTGAATGGCGGCGCGCACACTGGGTAGTGGAGAAGGTAGTGGAGAAATTTGCATGAAAACCTATGCGATCGAACTGCAAAAAGTGAAGGCGATGGGCAATGACCACGGTGTCATCAAGGCCCGCATCGACGCTCTCATTCAACCGCAGGCAGCGCCGCGCGGCAATGCCGACGACGCGGCCGAACCGCTGTCGGTGCTGAGCATGAGCGAAGACACGGCGCGCGTGCTGGTGTCGCTGCTCAGGGCGCAACTCACCGAGCTCGACAAACGCAAGGCGCGCAGCCGGTTTTGAGCGGCGACAATCCGGCGCATTCGATTCTGCAATCTCTTGCCCATGCCCGAACACTCAGACCCGCCAGGCGAAGACGCCGCCACCGAAGGCCAAGCCGCCATCGCCTCGGCTGCCGCAGCGGGTGTGGGCACGGCTGCTGTTCCCGAACTCTCCCCGGCGGCGTGCGCCGCACGCCTGGCCGAGCTGTTCCCCGCGGTGTTTTCGCCGGGTGCCGCCAAACCGCTGAAGCTGCGCATCCAGGCCGACATTCAGGAGCGCGCGCCGCTCACTTTCACGCGCAAGGCGCTCTCCGGTTTTTTGCATCGGCACACCACGAGCACGGCTTACCTCCGGGCTCTGGTGAACTCGCCGCAGCGCATCGACCTGGACGGCACCCCCGCGGGCGAGGTGGCCAACGAGCACCGCGAGGCGGCGAGCGCCGAGTTGCAGCGCCGCCGCGCATTGCATGACGAGCGCCGCGCCACTGAGCGCAACGCACAACGCGAAGCGCAGCGCAGCGCTCAGCGTGAGGCCGCGCGCGCCGAGCAGAGCCGGCAGGGAGCAATAGGCGACGGGTCGGCGATCTCCCCGACGCAGGTCATTGTTTCGACAGACAAGCGCGGCACCGAAGTGCGCGCCGCGCCACGCCCCGCACGCCATGCGCAGCGAGCCGCCCACGCGGCGCCGCGCAGCGAGCGGCAACCCCAGCGCGCCGTGCCCACGCCCACGCCCACGCCCACGCCCACGCCCGCAGCCGCAGCCGCAGAACCTGCGCGCCGCGCGCCGAGTGTGCAAGACGATTCCCGGCGCGAGCACCAGGCGCTGTTGCGTGCCTATGAGTCGAGCACGCTGACGCGCCGCAACTTTTGCGCGCTCAAGGGGCTGACGGAAGCGCAACTGGAGGCGATGCTGGCGCAGGCACGCGCGGATACGACCGCGACCGCACCCGCACCCGCCCCCGCACCCGCGCCCGCGTCGAAGCCCACTCCCGCGACCAACTCCCCGCGCGGCCCGATGCGCGACCGCAGCCGCACCTGAACCTGCCCGCGCATCAGCGCGGCGGCTTGGCTCGTTTCGCAACCGCCGCCGTTGACCGGGCGCGCTGGGTTGGCGCCCCTGCGGGCGCTGCGACGGGTGTTTGCCCGAACCATGTGGCGGCAATCGTCGCCGCCGTGTGTTGCAGCACCGGCACGAATTGCATGCAGCTCTTGATGCTGGCGCGCGACGCTGGCGCGTGCATCGCCACCGCGGCAAAGACCCCGCCTTCGGGCCCGGCAACGGGCACCGCGATCGCGACCGAGTCGTCGAAGCGCTCGCAGTCGTGCGTGCCAATACCGGTCTTGCGCACTTTGGCAAGGTCAGGCTCGAGCGCATCGAACGTGAGGATCGTCTTTGAGGTGAAGCGTCCATAGGGCTCGGCCCCCAGCAGGCGGCGCGCATCGGCGCTGCGCATCGCGCTCAGGAAGAGTTTGCCGCTGGCCGTGCAGTGCAAAGGCACGCGCGTTCCGATCTCCAGGTGCAGGCGCAGCGGCTGGCTCGTTTCCACGCGGTCGAGGTAGAGCACCTGGTTGTTTTCGAGCAGCGTCAAATTGCAGCTCTCGCCGATCTGTGCCACGGCGTCTTCCAGCGCGCGGTGCCATTGCAGCCGCAGCATGCTGCTGCGCCACAGATCGACCGCGAACGCCGTCAGGCGCGGCCCGACGGTGTAGCGCTTGCCGATGGACTCGCGGCGCAGCAGGTCCGCGCCAATCAACAGCTGGAGGATGCGAAACACGGTGGGCTTGGGCAGCCCGAGCGCCAGCGTGATGTCGTCGAGCGACATCGGGCCGGCCGCGTTGACGACGACCTCCAACAGCGCAAACGAGCGCAGCGCGATCGACTCGGTGGCCGGGGCTTCAGTCTTGGCGGGCATCGCGCGCGAAGTTCAAGCGAACAGCACACCCAGCGCGACGCCCATCATGAACAGCATCGTGATGCGCCGAAACCGCAGATCGGACAGGCGCGCGAACAGGCGCGAGCCGGCGACCACGCCGCCCATGAAAGGCACAGCCATGAGTGCAGCGAGTTGCAACGTGGGCAAGGTGACCAGGCCGCCGAAGGCCAGTGCCACAAGGCCGGCGGCTGACAACGCCACCAGGTAGAGCGTCAGGTTGGCGCGCGTCACCGCGGCGGTGTCCGGGCCACTCAACAAGTACAAGATCACGGGCGGCGCGCCGATGCTGGTGGCCACGAGCGTGGTGCCGCTCAAGGCGCCAACGCATATCGAGGTGAGCAGGCGCGGCTCCCCCTGGTAGCGCCGGCCGGACAACAACGCCAGCGCGAACACGATCACGGTGCCCGAGATGACGCGGCGCAAGGTCAGGGCACTCGCGCCGGCAAGCAAGACACCGCCCACCGGTACGGCGGCGACCGCGGCGGCGATGATCGGTGCGATCAAGCGCCAGCGCGCCAGCGCCCAGGCGGCCGGCAACATCGGCGCGGCGGCGAAAGTTTCGAGCAGCAGCGCCACCGGCACCGCCACTTTCGGGCCCAGCAGCAGGGCCAGCGGCGGGGCCATCACCATCGCCCCGCCGAAGCCGGTGGTGCCCCGGACGAGCCCGGCCACCAGGGCGATCGACAAGCTCCATGCAAGGGCCGGGTCGAATTCGATTTTCAGACTCTCAGTCGCCCGTGGGCAGGTCGGCGGCGATTTCTTCGTGGATCAAATCGCGCAGGTGATGGCGCAAGGCAATGAATTTCGGGTCGTCTTCATTTCGCGGTCGCGGCAGGTCGACCGCCACCTCTTCCTTCACTCTGCCCGGCCGGCTGGACAGCACAACGATGTGATCGGACAGAAGAATCGCCTCTTCAATGCTGTGTGTGACGAGCACCATCGTCTTGCGCAATGCGGCGTCGGCCTGCGCCAGCAGACGCCCCATTTCTTCTTGCATGAGCGAGCGGTTTTGCGCGTCCAGCGCGGCGAACGGCTCGTCCATCAGCAGCACCTGCGGGTCCACGCTGAGTGCCCGGGCGATCGAGACGCGCTGCTTCATGCCGCCCGACAGTTGATGTGGATAGCGCTTCTCGAAGCCCTGCAAACCAACCAGACGAATCTGCTGTGCGATCACCTCCTTGCGCGTGTCGATCGGCACCTTCTTCATCTCCAGTCCGAACGAGATGTTCTGCTCCACCGTGAGCCAGGGAAACAGCGCGTAGTCCTGGAACACCATCGAGCGTTGCCACGTCGGCGGGCCGACACCCACGTCGTTGACGAGGATCTGCCCGGCCGTGGGTTGCTCGAATCCGGCCAGCAAGTTCAGCATCGTCGTCTTGCCGCAGCCGCTGTGGCCGATGATGGTGCAGAACTCGCGATCGGCGATCTCGAAGCTCACGTCGTCCAGCGCCAGCACCGCCGCGTCTTTCGCGCTGTGGCCTGGGAAGATTTTCGTGACGTTGCGGATGCTGACTTTGCTCATCGTGGCTTCCCGGGCATGCGCCGTGTTCCCTTCATTCCTGCATCGCGCGCGACCACGGCAAGACGCGCCGGCTGAGCGTGCGGATCATGATGTCCAGCCCCAGGCCCACCAAGCCGATCGTGATCATGCCGACGATCACGATGTCGGTGCGCAGCAGGGTGCGCGCATCGTTGATGAGAAAACCCAGGCCCGAATTGGCGCCGACCAGTTCCGCGGCGACCAGCGCCATCCAGCCCACGCCCAGACCGATGCGCACGCCCGTCACGATTTGCGGCAGCGCGGCGGGCAACACCACGCGGCGCAGCACCGCCGCCTCGCCGCCGCCCAGGCAGCGCGCGGCGCGCACCAGGTTCGGCTCGACGCTCTTCACACCGGAAATCGTGTTCAGCAGAATCGGAAAGAAGATGCCGAGCAGGATGATGAACTGGTTCTGCGTATCGCCCACGCCGAACCAGAGTATCGACAAAGGAATCCAGGCCAGCGGCGGGATCGGGCGCAGCATTTCCACCAGCGGGTTGATCTGGCGATGCATCGGTTTCCACCAGCCCATCGCCACACCCAGCGGAATGGCCACCAGCGCCCACGAAAACGCGGTGAACTCGCGGCGCAGCGAGTCATACAAGTGGCGCAGCAATTCGCCCGAACGCAGCATCTCGAAAAACGTGGTGGCCACCATCGTGGGTGGCGGCAACAGCGCGCGCGTGGTTTCGTCGAGCACGAACATGCTGATGCACTGCCAGACGACGAGCACGATGGCCGGCGCGAGCAGGCGTGTCAGCCTGGCGCGCCAGACCTCGATCAACCCCGGCGGGTCGGGCAACGTGACCGCGACACGACCAACACGCGCCGCCCGCGCGGGCGAGTGCTCAGGGCTTGTAACTGCGGCCACCGAAGCTCCACGGCTTGGTCAGGTCACCCGCCTCGGGGAAGGCCTGCGGCGTCGTCAGGTTCAGCGCGTGCAGGTAGTTCGGGTAGGGCGGCTGACTCGCCTTGCCCTGCCAACCCGCAGGCAGGAAGGTGGCAGTCTTGGGGACAGTCCAACCGAGCTTGCCGAAAGTGTTGCGCATGAAGCGCTCGTCCATGGCGCTGGCGAAGTCGGCGCCCAGAAGCGGCCGCGTGATGCGCTTGGCCTCGAACAGCCACTTGTAGATCGGCTCGTTCACCTGCCCGTAGAACTCGCCCAGCGGGTAAATGCTGGTGGGCTTGTACAGATTGTTGTAGGCCTTCAGTTGCTGCAGCAGGATCTCTTTCGAAAAGTTCTTCAGGTTCGGGTCTTCGGCCATCAGCGCGACCGCTTTGTCTGGGTTCAGGCGCGTCCACAGCGTAGCTTCGGCGAAGGCGTCGGTCCAGGCCTGGGCGACATCGGGCGCGTTTTCGATCAGCTCGCTGCGCAGATAGAACTGGCCGACGTAGATGTTGTAGTTGAAGATGCTGTCGATGATGCGGCCGGTCTTGCGCTCGTCAACAATCATCGTGGGCGTCGGGTCCCAGGGCACGACGGCGTCGATGCCCTTGGGCATGGCCATCTGCTCGCCCGGAGGCATGTTCTTCAGGATCACGTCCTTGCCGATCTCCACGCCGTTGAGCTGCGCGGCGATATGAAAGTAGAACTCGGCCGACGAGCCAGTGACGATGCCGATGGTGGCCGGCGGATTTCGCCCCTTCAAGTCCTTGAACGACTTGAGCGGTGAATCGTTCGGCACCACCATCGCGTGCAGCAGGTTCGGGCTTTGCATCGCCACCGCTTTGACCGGAATCTTGCGGTCCACCAGCGTCGTGAACGGGAAGTTGCCACCGTTGCCCACTTGAAAGCGCCCCGAAATCAGCACTTCATTGATCGCCGGCCCGGAGGCGAACGCCGTCCACTTCGCCTCCACGCCGCGCTGCGTGAGCATGCCCATGCGGTCCATCACGATGTTCACCGTGTTCTGCCCCGACCACGGCGCCTGGAATGCCACCTGCAATGGCCACCAGCCCTTTTCCTTGAGCCAGGCAATCGACTTCTCCGACACTTTTTCGTGCGGCGTGGGCCAACCCCACTCTGTGGCGCCGCTGGCCTGCGCGTGCACGGCGCCCGGCAGGATGGCGGCTGCGGCGGCAGCGCCGATGAGCAGCCGGCGGGCAGGTGAATGACGCTTCAAACTATTCATGTCTCGTCTCCTGGGTGGGTGGTGGAAGTCTCGCCGCTTGTGCGGGCCTGGGTTATAGGGACAAATGCGGGTACGCGTGACGGTGATGCGGGTACGCGTGAAGGTGATGCGGGTAGGCGTGAAGGTGATGCGGGTAGGCGTGACGGTTGCGCCGACAACGTGATCTCGGTGCCGCCAAGCCTGATGCGCGCCTGGCCCACGTCGCTGCGCGATTCGACGAACCGCACCAGTTCCAGCAGCGGCGTGGTGCTGAACCGGTAGGGTGGCGGGTTGCGCTGGAGCCGGTCGAGCAGCGAGCGGTCGTAGAAAGCGGCCAGCAGCAGGTCTTCGTCAGTGGCCGACGCGCCCAGCTCACGGCGCAGCCTGGGCAATGCCGGCGCCACATTCGCGCCCGCGCGTTGCGTCAGCACATCGCTGCCGCGCAGGTTCGCCCGGTTCAAGAATTCGTCGGACGGCGCCGCGGCCAGGCGCCCGTAGCCACCCATCGCGTACTTGCGCACTTCGTCGGGTATCGTCTTGTAGCGCTCGCCCTGAACCACGTTGAGCACCGCCTGCGTGACGATGAACTGCGCGAACGGACTGACCAGAATCGGATAGCCGAGGTCTTGGCGCACGCGCGCCGTTTCCGCCAGGATTTCGGGCAACCGATGCTCCATGCGCATCGCGGCGAGTTGCGAGCGCAGGTTGGAAATCATGCCGCCGGGCACCTGGTGCTCGTAGAGCGCCGGATCGGCGGTGACTCTTTGGCCTCGCGGCTTGCCCTCGCGCTCCGCGAGGCAGGCGAAATAGCCGCTGACCTCGGCAAGCGCCGCGCGGTCCACGCCGGTATCGAAACCCAGGGCACGCGCGCGATCGTCAATTTCCTCCGCCGCCGGCAGCGAGGCGCCATTGGCCAGCGGCTCGCACGCGGTGTAGCCGAAGGCGAAGCCGTGGCGCATCGCCACCTCGTGCACGAGCGGCGCCAGCCCGGACAGGCAATGCGTGTGCAGTTGCAGCGGCGTCGCGCCGACCGCAGCTGCGATGGCCGCGAACAAGGTCTCGGCGCGCGCTGGCGTGAGCAAACCTGTCGGGTCTTTGATGGCGATGAAATCCACCTGCAGCGCCAGCAACTCGCGCACGCGCTCGACGTAGTACCCATCGGTGTGTACCGGCGACAAGGTGTAGACCAGCATGGCGTTGACACGCAGGCCGCACTGTTGAGCAGAACGCACCGAAGACTCGACGTTGCGCACATCGTTCAGCGCGTCGTACACCGTCAGCACCTTCAGGCCGCGCCGCGCCAGCACTTTGGAGTTGAGTTCCACCAGATCGTCGGCAAACAATTCGAAGGTGTACAGGCTCTGGCCCCGCGTCAGGCCGTCGCAAGGCGTGCGCAGGCGTTGGCACAGCAGGCCGACGCGCTCCCACGGGTTCTCGTGCAGGAAGCGCACCTGAACGTCGAAGACCGCCCCGCCCAAAATGTTGATGTAGTCGTAGCCGACGGCGTCGATCCAGTCCAGGATGGGGGTCATCATCGGCGTCGTCATGCGCGTGGACCACAGGCACTGGTGGCCGTCGCGCAGCGTCACGTCGATCAGGCCGTAGTGCTTCATCGCGCTGCACCGCTGATGCCGCCGCTGCCGCCGATGAAACTCTCGACAAACCGGGTGTGTACCGCGCCGCGGCGAAACGTATCACTGCCGAGCAATTGCGCGAGGAAGGCCGCGGTGGTTTGCACGCCCTCGATGCGCAGCTCGGACAAGGCGCGTTGCATGCGCACCAGCGCTTCGTCGCGGTCGCGCCCGAAGCTCACCAGTTTCGCGAGCAGAGAGTCGTAGTCGGGCGGAACGCGGTAGCCCTCAAACAGGTGCGAATCGACGCGCACTCCGGGGCCGCCGGGAAAGCGCAGCCCTGTCACCGTGCCCGGGCATGGCGCGAAATCGCGTTGCGGGTCTTCGGCGTTGATGCGGCACTCAATGGCGTGGCCCTGCACTTGCACGTCGCCCTGTTGCAGCGCCAGGCGTTCCCCCGCGGCAATGCGAATCTGCTGCTTCACGATGTCCACGCCCGTGAGGCACTCCGTGACCGGGTGTTCCACCTGGATGCGCGTATTCATTTCCATAAAGTAAAAACTCTCGGCCGCCGGGTCGACGATGCACTCCACCGTGCCGGCGCTCGTGTAGCCGACGTGGCGGCACAGCCGCAGCGCCGCCTCACCCATCGCGGTGCGCAATGTCGGCGGGAGCTTCGGCGCCGGGCCCTCCTCGATGAGCTTTTGATTGCGCCGCTGCGAGGAACAGTCACGCTCGCCCAGGTTCAACACAGTGTGGCCGTCGGACAAGACCTGGATCTCGATGTGGCGGATTTCACTCAGGTAGCGCTCGATGTAAAGCGTGGCGTCGCCGAACGCCGTTCGCGCCTCCAGTGCGGCGTTGTCGAAAGCCGATTCAAGCGCGTCAGCATGCTCAACGACGCGCATGCCGCGCCCGCCCCCGCCGGCCACTGCTTTCAGGATGACGGGGTAGCCGATCCTGGCCGCGACCTTCAGCGCATCGGCGGCCGAGGCCTCCGTGCCCAGCGACCCCGGCGTGACGGGAACGCCGCACTCGCGTGCCGTGGCGCGCGCGCGCGCCTTGTCGCCCATCGCCGCGATGACGTCGGCGCGCGGGCCGACGAAAGTCATTCCCTCGCGCTCGCACAGCGCGGCGAACGCGGCGTTTTCCGACAAGAAACCGTAGCCGGGATGAATGGCGTCGGCGCGCATCGCCTGCGCGGCTTCGAGTACCCGCTCGCCGCGCAAATAGCTCTGCGTCGCGCGCGCCGGGCCGATGCAGATGGCATGGTCGGCGAGTTGCACCGCCAGCGAGTCGCGGTCGGCTTCGGAGTAGACCTGCACGACTTGAATGCCCAGCTCGCGACAGGCGCGCTGAATGCGCAGCGCGATCTCACCACGGTTCGCGATGAGCAGGCGGCGTATCTCGCGGGGCTGGGCGTTCAACGTCACACTCAACGTCACGCCTCACCGAACCGCGATCACGAACAACTCTTGACCGTGCTCCACGGCCTGGCCATCGGCCACCAGGATGTCGGTCACGACGCCGGTGCATCCGGCCGGAATCGAGTTCATGAGTTTCATGACTTCGATGATGCAAATCTGGTCGGTCGGCCCGACCCTCTGGCCGACCTGCACGAAAGGCGCCGCGCCGGGTTGGGCGGCGTGATAGATCGTGCCAACCATGGGCGCCTTGACGACTTGCTCGCCTTGCCCGCCTTGCACTCCTTCACGTACCGCCAAGCGCCGTGGTTCGCTGCGCGGTGCTGTCGCGCTGACCTGCGCAGCCGCAGCCACAGCCGCATCCGACAAAGCCTCGGCAACGGCCGCTGGCGCACCGCCGCGGCGCAGTTCCACTTCAAGCTCGCCCGAGCGCAAACGAATCTCGCTGAAATTGCTCGACGCCTTGATCAGCTCGATCATTTCGAGCACATGACGAAATTCAAGCTGGCCTGTGCTCACTGGCGCCTTCCCGTGGATCGCTGAATCGGCGTGCCTGCAAGATTCCGCTAGACGAAATCTCGATGCATTGAAATGAAATTTTTGCACGCTTTGCGGGACAACGCAATAATGAAAGCACCCACTTGAAACTTGCGCGTTCGCTTGGCCCGGCTTGGCCGATGCACGCGCCGCGCCCCGGCCACAGGAGAAGATCGTGAGCGAACCCGTCGTCATCACCGTGGCCATCACGGGCGCGTTGCCGCGCAAGAAAGACAGCCCTGCCGTGCCGGTGACGCCGCCGCAGCAGATTGAATCGACGCATGAGGCGTTCGAGGCCGGCGCGGCCTTGGTGCACATCCATGTGCGCAACCCTGATGAATCGCCAAGCTCCGACCCCGATCTCTACGCCCAGGTGCAAGAGGGCGTGCGCAAACACTGCCCCGGAATGATTGTTCAGTTCTCTACCGGTGGGCGCGGGCGTGACCAGGCACTGCGCGGCGCGATGCTGCACCTGCGGCCTGACATGGCCTCGCTCGCCACCGGGTCGGTGAACTTTCCGGCCCACATCTACGAGAACCCACCCGATTTCGTCGAAGGCCTGGCGCGCCGCATGCTCGAGTTCGATGTCAAGCCCGAGATCGAAGTCTTCGACCTGGCGATGCTCTACAACGCCATCGGTCTCGTGAAGAAGGGGCTGCTCAAGCCCGAGTTGCATGTTCAGTTCGTGCTCGGGATACAAAACGCATTGCCGGCGCGGCGCTCTGTGTTCGACTTTCTGCGCGCCGAGCTTGCGGCATTGATGCCGCAGGCCACCTGGGTGGCCGCGGGCATCGGGCGCCATCAATGGGAAGTCAATGAGTGGTGCCTGGCCAGCGGCGGGCATTGCCGCACGGGGCTGGAAGACAACTTGAAGTTCGATGCGAACCGGCTCGCCGCCAGCAATGCCGAACTGGTGCGCAAAATTGTCGACGCCTGCGACCGCCATGGCCGGCGCCCGGCCACGCCTGCACAAGCGCGGCGCCTGCTGGGGCTGCGTGAGGTCGAGGCCAGCGCCACCGCCCTGGGCTGACGCTGAATGGCTGAAATCTCCAGCAACGAAGTACGCCCCGGCGCCCGCCGGGCGCGCATCGTCGTCGTCACGGGCGCGGCGCGCGGCATCGGGCGCGCCATCGCGAGCCACTTCATCGCCTGCGGCGACGTGGTCATCGTGACCGATATCGACGCGCCCGGCGCCCAGGCCTGCGCACGCGCCATCGGCGCGTCCGTGCCCGCGATGACGATGGATGTGCGCGACAGCGCGCAAGTGGGCGCCGTGCTCGGCCAGATTGACGCCGAACACGGCGGCCTCGACGTCCTGGTGAACAACGCCGGGCTGATGACCACAGGCCCGTTCCCAGACACGCAGCGCGAGCAATTCGACGCCATGCTCGCCGTCAACGTGACCGGCATCTTCAATGGCGTGCAGGCGGCGGCACCGCTGATGAAGGCGCGGCGGCGCGGTACCATCATCAACATCGCATCGGTGTCATCGGTGCGCGGCGGCGGATCGGTGGGCAACGTCTGGTATGGCGCGACAAAAGCCGCCGTCGTCGCGATGACTTCCGGCCTGGCCCGCGAACTCGGGCCGCATGGCGTTCGCGTCAATGCCATTTCACCCGGTGTCATTGAGACCGACATGGTGCGCCAGTTCATGACGCCCGCGCTGCGCGACAAAGTCTTGACGCGCTTCCCGCTGGCGCGGCTGGCCAGTGTTGACGACGTTGCCGCAATGGCGGTCTTTCTCGCGAGTGAAGCAGCCGCCTTCGTGACCGGCCAGACTATCGCTGTCGATGGCGGATTTTTGACGACGTGACCCCGCGTCGCCATAGCACCAGGAGATTTGGATGAGTATGCGAAAACTGTCGAAGAGCTTTCTCCCTTTGGCCGCGGTTGCGCTGACGGCATTGCTCGCAACTTCGGGTGCGCAAGGCCAGGCCGGCACCTACCCCGACAAGCCGATTCGTTTCGTCGTGCCCTACCCGCCCGGCGGCGGCACGGACGTCATCGCGCGCATAGTGCATGAGCGCTTCCAGGCGGCGCTGGGGCAGACCATAGTCATCGAAAACAAGGGCGGCGCGGGCGGTTCGGTGGGCACCGACGTTGTGGCCAAGGCGGCGCCGGACGGCTACACCGTGCTGTTCACGCTGAGTTCGCACACCATCAATCCGGCGATCTTTCCGAAGTTGAGCTACGACACGGTGCGCGATTTCGAACCCGTCGGCAGCGTTGCCTCACTGCCGCAAATCCTCGTCGCCAATCCGCAATTTCCGGCGAACACGGTGGCCGAGTTGATCGCCTTGGCCAAGGCGAAACCTGGCAGTCTGTCGTTCGCCTCGGTGGGCAACGGCTCACCCGGCCACCTTGCCGGCGAGCTGTTCAAACTTCGCACTGGCACGCAGATGACACACATTCCGTACCGTGGCGGCGGCCCAGCGGTGACGGACGTGATGGGTGGTCAGGTGCCGTTGCTCTGGGTGTCAATCCCCGCCGCGGCGCAGTTCGTCAAGACGGGCAAGCTCAAGGCGCTCGGTGTGTCCACGCTCAAGCGCAGCGCGGCGTTTCCCGACGTGCCCACGTTGCAGGAGTCCGGAGTCGCCGACTTCGAAGTCGACTCCTGGTACGCGATCTTCGTGCCGGCGAAGACCCCACCGGCCATCATCGACAAACTGAACCGCGCGCTGAACAGCGTGGTCGGCGACGCGTCGATTCGCGAAAAGCTGCTCGCGCAAGGCAGCGAAGGCGTGGGCGGCACGCCCGAGGCGCTGGGCCGGATCGTCGCTGCCGAGTTGCCCAAGTGGGCCAAGCTCGCGAAGGACGCGAACATCAAGGCCGACTGAATGGCCGCCGAACCACACGACGTGCAGGTGGGCGTTGCACGGCTCGTCACTGATGTCGTCACTGATCTCGTCACTGATCTCGTCGCGAAGGCGCGCACGGCGCAAGCAAACGCCAACGGCTACGACCAGGCGCGGGTCGATGAACTCGTTGCCGCCGCGGGCTGGGCCATCATTGAGCCGGGGCGCAACCGGGAACTCGCCGAGTTGGCGGTGGCCGACACCGGCATCGGCAACGTTGAAGACAAGGTGCGCAAGAACCATCGCAAGACCTTCGGCCTGCTGCGCGACTTGCGTGGCGCCAAGTCGGTGGGGGTGATTGCCGAAGACCCGGCGAAAGGCCTGGTCGAAATCGCCCGCCCGGTGGGCGTGGTGTGCGCCATCACGCCTTCCACCAACCCCGGCGCGACGCCGGCGAACAAGATCATCAACGCGCTGAAGGGCCGCAATGCCGTGATCGTTGCGCCTTCGCCCAAGGGCTGGGCGACTTGCGCGCGGCTGGTGGCCTACATTCACGCCGAGTTCACCCGCATCGGCGCGCCGCACGACCTGGTGCAACTGCTGCCCTCGCCGGTGAGCAAACAATCGACCGCCGAGTTGATGAAGCGTTGCGACCTGGTCGTCGCCACCGGCTCGCAGGCGAATGTGCGCGCCGCGTATGCGAGCGGCACGCCGGCATTCGGTGTGGGCGCGGGCAATGTGGCGGCGATCGTTGACGAGAGCGCCAACGTCGACCTGGCGGCCGATCGCATCGTGCTGTCCAAGACTTTCGACAACGCCACCTCGTGTTCCTCGGAGAACTCGCTGGTCATCGTCGATGCCGTGCGCGCGAAGCTGATTGCCGCCTTGCAGGCGCGCGGCGCGGTGTTGCTCAGCGCCGCGCAGAAAACGGTACTGCAGGCGCTGATGTGGCCCGAGGGAAAACTGTCGCCCGGCGTGATCGGCCAGTCGGCGAGCGCGATCGCTCAGCGCGCCGGATGGAGCGAGCTCGCGCAACAGCAGCCCCGCATCCTGTTGGTCGAGGAAGACGGCATCGGCCGCGACCATCCTTACTCGGGCGAGAAACTCAGCCCGGTGCTGACGCTGTACCGCGCTGCTGACTTCGAGCAGGCGATGAGCATCGTCGAGCGCATCTACGCCTTTGAGGGCGCCGGCCACTCGGTCGGGCTGCACAGCGCGAACCCGCAGCGCGCCTTGCAACTTGGGCTGCGCCTGCCGGTATCACGCGTCATCGTCGATCAGGCGCATTGCATCGCCACTGGCGGCAGCTTCGACAACGGCCTGCCGTTTTCGCTTTCAATGGGCTGCGGCACCTGGGGCAAGAACAACTTCTCCGACAACATGAACTATCGGCACTACCTGAATATCACGCGCATCTCGCGGCCGATTGCCGAGCGCGTGCCCAGCGAGGCGGAGATCTTCGGCGAGTATTTCGGCAAGTTCGGCAGGCAATGAATTCAGCGCCCGCCACGGTACGCGAACTGGTGGAACGCCAAGCCGAGCGGCAACCGCAGGCGGTTTACGCACGCGCTGCCGAGAGCGGCGCGCGCCTGACATTTGCTGACCTCGCCACGTCGTGCCGCAACGTCGCTGCGCTGCTGCAAAGTCACGGCTCGCAACCCGGCGACACCGTGTCGCTCGTCATGCCCAACGGCCTAATGACGCTGCAACTCCTGCTCGGCGCGATGCACGGTGGCTGGTGCGTGAACCCCGTCAACTTGCTGTCGCAGCCACGGCAGTTGCGCTACGTGCTGGAGCACAGCGATTGCCGCATCGTGTTCGCAAGCCCCGAGTGGGAGGCCGCGGTGCGCGACGCGCTCACGGGAATCGGCCGCGACGTCGCGGTGGTCGTGATTGAGCCCGATGCGGTTGGGGTTGCGGTGGCCGTGGCGGAGGCGGTGGTGGTGACGGTTGCGGCGAAGCCGGTCGCGGGTGCGACTCCGCCTCCAGCGCCCGACAGCGTGGCCCTGCTCATGTACACCTCGGGCACGACCGGCGTACCCAAGGGCGTGATGCTGACCCACGCCAATCTCGCGGCGAACGCATTGGCCATCAGCACTGAACACGCCTTGAGCCAGATCGACCGCGTGCTCGCCGTGCTGCCGCTGTACCACATCAACGCCTTTGCGGTGACGATGCTGGCACCACTCGCGCATGGCGGCAGCCTCGCCATGCCGCGCAAGTTTTCCGCGGCGCGTTTCTGGGAGCAAGCGGCGCAGGGCGAATGCACCTGGCTGAACGTCGTGCCGACGATGATTTCCTACCTGATCGAGGGTGTGGCGCCGCCGCGCGAGCAGACTGCGCGCCTGCGTTTTTGCCGCTCGGCCTCCGCCGCGTTGCCACCGGAGCATTTGCGCGCGTTCGAAGCGAAGTTCGGTATCGGCATCATCGAGACGATGGGCCTGACCGAAACGGTGGCGCCTGCGTTCTCGAACCCCCTGGATGCGGCGCAGCGCAAGCTGGGCTCGGTGGGCAAGGCTTCGGGCTGTGAGGCGCGAGTGATCGATGCACACCTCGCCGCCGTGGCCGATGGCCAGACCGGCGAAATCGCGATTCGCGGCCCGAACGTGATGCGCGGCTACTACAAGAACGATGCAGCGACACGCGCCACGTTCACGCCAGACGGCTGGCTGCGCACGGGCGACCGGGGGCACCGCGACGCTGAGGGTTTCTTCTTCGTCACCGGCCGCATCAAGGAGCTGATCATCAAGGGCGGCGAGAACATCGCGCCACGCGAGATTGATGAAGCCCTGCTGCGGCATCCCGCGGTGCTGGAGGCCGCGGCCGTGGGCATTGCCGACCGCCACTACGGCCAGGACATCATGGCCTGCATCGTGCTGCGTGACGGCCATGCCGCGGATGAGGCAGGCCTGCGCGACTTCTGTACCGCGCAAATCGGGCGCTACAAGACGCCGAAGCTGTTCCGCTTCGTCAAGGAACTGCCGCGCGGGCCTTCGGGCAAGGTGCAGCGCCTGAAGCTCGTCGATCTGGCGGGTTGACAAGACCTTGGCCCGCGATGCTGCCCGTGCCCTGCTGATCGCAATCGCCCTCATCAGCGTCGCGCGCGCATTGCTGGCGTGGGCCGGCGCATCCAGCCACTGAACGGCAGATACGGAACATGGACGAATACGACTACATCGTGATCGGCGCCGGCTCCGCCGGCTGTGTGCTCGCGGCGCGCCTGAGCGAAGACCCGGCCACGCGCGTGCTCTTGCTCGAAGCCGGGCCGGTGGATCGTTCGCTGTGGATCCACCTGCCCATCGGCTATGGCAAGACGATGTGGAGCAAGACCTACAACTGGTGCTTCCACACCGACCCTGACCCGAACATGAACGGCCGGCGCATCTACTGGCCACGCGGCAAGACGCTCGGCGGGTCGAGCGCGATCAACGGCCTGATCTACATCCGCGGCCAGCGCGAAGACTATGACCACTGGGCGGCGCTGGGCAATCCGGGTTGGGCTTACAGCGATGTGCTGCCCTACTTCATCAAGTCGGAAGGGAACCGGCGCGCCAATGGCTTGAGCCCCGCATTGCACGGCAGCGGCGGGCCGCTGACGGTGTCTGACATCGGTGCGCGGCATGAGCTGATCGAAGCCTTCATTGAAGGCGCGCAGCAGATCGGGCCATGCGGCGTGGCGCGCACAGACGACTTCAACGGTGCGCTGCAAGAAGGCGCCGGCTACTTTCAGTTGAACACGGCCAACGGTTGGCGCGTCAGCAGCGCCACCGCTTACTTGAAGCCGGCGCGGCGCAGGCCGAACTTGCGCGTCCAGACCGAGGCCCACGCTACCGGGTTGCGCCTGGACGGCCGGCGCGCCGTGGGCGTGCACTACCGCCAGGGCGGTGAGTTGAAAACCGCGCGCTGCAAAGCCGAGGTGTTGCTCTGTGCGGGGGCCATCCAGTCGCCACAATTGCTGCAACTTTCGGGCATCGGCCCTCAGGCGCTTCTGGCTCGACACGGCATTCCCATCGTCGCGGACCTGCCGGGCGTCGGCGAGAACCTGCAAGACCATTTGCAGATGCGCCTGAGCTACGAGTGCACGAAGCCGATCACGACAAACGACCAGCTCAATTCATGGTTCGGCAAGGTCGGCATGGGCTTGCAATGGTTGGTTTCGCGCAGCGGGCCACTCGCCGTGGGCATCAACCAGGGCGGCTGCTTCATGCGCGCGCTGGTTGACGCCCACGGCCAACCGGTGGCGAACACGCCCGACATCCAGTTCCATGTGGCCACCCTGTCGGCCGACATGGCCGGTGGCAAGGTGCACCCCTACTCAGGCTTCACGATGTCGGTGTGCCAGTTGCGCCCTGAATCTCGCGGCCACATCCGCATCCGCTCGACCGACCCGTTGGTGCCGCCCGAGATGCAGCCCAACTACCTCGCGACCGACCTCGACCGGCGCACCGCCGTTGCCGCCATCAAATGCGCGCGGGCAATTGCCGCCGCGCCGGCCATGCGTGGCCTGGTGAAGCGCGAAGTCAAGCCCGGCCCGCAAGCCAACGAAGACGCAGCGTTGCTCGAGTTCTGCCGCGACCAAGGCGCGACCATCTTCCACCCCAGCGGCACCTGCAAGATGGGCACCGACGCGCTGGCGGTGCTCGACGAACGCCTGCGCGTGCGCGGCGTGTCCGGCCTGCGCGTGGTTGATGCGTCGGCCATGCCCACGCTGGTGTCGGGCAATACGAACGCGCCGGTGGTGATGATGGCGGAGAAGGCGGCGCAGATGGTGCGCGAAGATGCGCGAAGCTGATGCGAGGCTGCATGGCTTGGGCGTTGGGACGCCAGACCACCCATTCGTCACTTTTCAGGCGTTCACGCTGGCCTTGCTGCTGATCTTCGTCAAGCTCGCGACCTGGTTGCCCGGACTGAACTGAGGGCGAATATGGCGCTTGCGCCGCCAGGTGCTGAAGTAGAAGGAACGGCGCACCGGGGCCTGCGCCGGAGCGAAGGCGATGCCGGCAGGGGCCGCGGCGATTGGCACCTCGGCGTGGCGACCAGCACGCGGCGCCGATGCATGCAACGCCGGCCGCTGGGCATAAAAACTGGCGTTCAACTGGGTGCTGGCGATCAGGTGGGCGCGAAAGCGCTCGAACAGTTGCCGATCCACTTCGCCGGGATCGTTCCAGAACTCGTTCAACGCCCCGCTGAACACCAGGCCCGGGATCTGGTAGACCGAGTCGCCCAGCGTGATCACCGGTGTGGCATGAAACAAGGCCTGCAGGCCCACCGTGCTGTTGACGGTGACCACGCCGCGGGTATGGTGCAGCAGCGTCGGCAAATGTTGATCGTGCAGATAGTGCAGGCGCTGCTCCAGCCCGAAGGCTCGCCTCAGCTGCCGAATGTGCCGGGCATAGTTGGTGTAGGCCCGGTCCATCGGATGGTGCTTGACAACCAGGTGGGCGTCGGGCGGCGCGTGGGCGGCGAATGAGGCCACGACTTCGTCGAGAAAGTGTTCCATGTCGCGGAACTTCGAATGGTCCTGCACCTGGCTGTCGGCGCTCACCTGCAACGGCACGAGGAACCAGCGCTTGTGGCGCTGCGGCAGCACCAGCATGGCGAGCGCATTGCGCTCCTGCACGGCGTGCAGCGCATAGCGAAGCAACCCACGCAGCCAGCGCAGCGGCTCAGTCACGACATTCAGGCTGCGGTGGTGGCGCTGGCGCCAATACCAGGGTTTGAGCAAGGCCGTGGCAAGGCCGTAGGCCGCGGCGATGCGCGCGGTGCGCCAGATGTTCTGCCCGGTCGGCAACGGCAGCGCCGTGTGCACCGCCTCCTGGGCGTTGTAGAAACTTGCCAAACGCGGTTGGCGCGACAACGCGTTGACGCCGCGCCGCTCGACCGTCACATAGTCGGGCCGCAGGTAGCCTTCTTCGAAGACGAAGACTTCGACCCCCAACTCCGTCGCAATCGAGCGGGCAGCGCAATGGTTCGCGCGCATCTGCCCGAACAGCACGACCGCATCGATGCTGCGCTCCCGCATCAGGCGGCGCAACCAACCGGAAAAGTCGGCCAGCGTGCCGTTGTAGCGCAACGCGCCCGGGTGCTGCCAGTACACCTGGTCGCCGCCGTTGAAGTGCACCTTCGTGACCGCCGCGCCTCGGGCTTGCAGCGTCTGCGCGAGGTGGCTGAAAAAGTCACCCATCGGCCCTTGCAGCATCAGCACGCGGCGCCGCTGCGTCAGGGCGCGAAATGCGGCGGGCCAGTCGCTCCCGTGGGGCGTTGAGGCGAGCGATGCGGTCGCGTTCATGGTGCCATTGCACCTCGGACAGCGTGCTTGCAAAAGCGCGAAAAGTGCGAGCAAGAGCGCCCTTCTCTCCTGCCTCGCCAACCGAGCGGGTGCGATGTGATGCGCATCGTCATCGACCTGCCACGGGCGAGGGCAACGCCCGCAGCACGCGACCCGCGAATGCGCCGAGCAGCGTCCGAATCGACGCCAGTGTGCCGGACGCATGCCGGCTGAGGATGATTTCATCGAGCGCTGCCTCGGGCGTCGTCAACCGAGACGTCTGCGCGCTCAGATAGCGTGGGTAGAGCAGCAACGCACCGGCGACGAGCTGGTCGAGCGTGAGGCGGCGGGTGCGGCGTGGGATCGCAATCTCATCGGTGGTCAGGCCCCAGCCGGCATAGAACGGCTGGCCGTGGGTCACGACCTTCTTGCCGCGCAGCAGGGCCTCGAAACCGGCGAGCGAGCTCATGACGTGGAATTCGTCAACGCAATCGAACAACTCCGTGATGTCGGTATCGGTCACGACTTCGTCGCAACACTGGCCCGCTTGGTATTCCGCGTGGCCCGGATCGCGCAACCCGGCGACAACGTCAGGATGCGGCTTGTAGAGCAGGTAGGCCTGCGGATTTGCCTCACGAACGTGGCGCACCAATTCCGCATTGCAGCGGATGCCAGGCGCACCGAAGCGCATCGCCGCATCCGACTCGACCTGGCCGACCACCAGGCAAACGTGGTTCCGCCCCGCGGGCCGGTGCCATGAACGGCCCACAAGGTTGTATTTGGTGATGCGTGAACCGACGATGCGCTGGCGCAGTGCGGCGGCGCGCGCCAGCAGGGCCGGTTCAAATTCGCGGGTCTGAAGTAGCGTCTCGAGGTCAGACGGCTGGCTTGCGTCGTAGTGGATGCCGTGCTCGTCGAAGACCCATGACGACGGGCGCACGAACGCCGCGCCGAGACCCACCGAGCGAACGAAACCGTCTTCCACGCGCCGCAGGCGTGCATAGCGGCTCGCCTGCGGCACACTCATCGAGCCCCAGACGATCAACTCGGCGCCCTGCGGTACATCGCGCAGCTGTGCGACGAAATTCACCCCCTGTGCATCGAGGAAGGCACGCAGCAAGCGCTGTTTGCGAAGCGAGAAGCCCACGGCAAACGTCGCGGGAGTGGTTGCACTGAGGTTCGCTTGCACGGTGTTCGAATCGCGTTCGAGGCTCAGGCCGGCGTGTAGCTCGTACCGTTCACCGATGTGGCCTGGGCCGACACACCACTACCCAGTTGCCCGATCAGCGCGGCGACCAGCCGGTGGTGCTCGTCCCAGCCAGGCGCCTTGAATTGCGCAAGGCGCTGCAGCTGAGCCAGGCGCCGCGCACTGTTGGCTTGCGCGTAGTCAATGATGAGATCAAGCCAACGCTGGCCATCGACCGGACTCGCATACTCAGGCACTTCGGCCACCGACTCGCGAAACACCGGCAAATCGCTCGCAATCACGGGGACACCGCTGGCGAGAGCCTCGATAGCAGGCATGCCGTAGCCCTCGCAGAACGACGGGAACAGCAGGGCTTGCGCGTGTTGCAGCCATGCCGCGAGTTCGAGGTCGCCGCACTGCCCGAGTTCATGCACATGGTCGCGCAGGTCCGGACAGCGGTCGAGCAGGTTCAGCGTTTCCTCGCATTCCCAGCCACGCCTGCCGATCACCACCAGATGCGGCGCGGCGGCACCCAGGCGCTGTACCAGGATGCGCCACAGGTTGAGCAGCAAGAGATGGTTCTTGCGCGGTTCGATGGTTCCCAAAACGACGAAATACTTGGCGTCCAGCGGCCGGGGCGCCGTGCTGCCCAGCGTGAAGCCGGGAGCGAGCGGCGCAACGACGGTCGGCGGCATCGGCAGATGACCTCGGTTCGCGTGCGCCCGAAGCGCCTCCAGCGTCGAGCGCGAGTTCACGATCAGGCCGCTTCCCAACGCCAGCGCGTGGTTCATGCGCTGGAGGTGCCGTTCATCCTCGCCTTGCCGGCAGTACTCCGGGTGGGTGATCGGTATCAGGTCGTGGATCAGGAACATCGGGCGCACACCGCATGCGCGCAGATCGGCAGCGTAGTCTGAGTGCTCCAGGCCGCGGTGGCCGGTGTTCAACAACAGCTCGCCGGCCGAAGCTGCATGTTGCCACTGCGCACGCGCGATCCAGCCCGCCAGCCTGGCCCAAGACGCGGCGCGAACGCCTGTCTCGCTCGACAGCAACCACTCGAACGCCGCGCGCGAGTCCGCGGCACGCAACACAACGCTGTGCGATCGGTATACGAGTACCGCGCGCGCCGCTGCCGCGTGCTGCTCAGCGTAGGCGAGCCCCACACGGTCGATGCCCGTGGGCAGTTTCTCGGCGGCACGCCGGAAGATGAGTCTCGTGATGTCGATGAGCACAGCGTCGATCTTGCCTGCCACCCACGCCGGGGAAGGCGGGAAATGCGCTCGCATCACGAGGCATTTCCGGGCACGGGGGCTAGCGTCGGCCTAGCGTGGCGCGGGAGCCGTACCGTCCCTGACATGGCCCGCCACGCGGCCCGCGAGGCGCAGGTACCCGTCGGGCGGCAACTCGCAACCTGCCTCGCTGCCTCGCACGAGCGCGGCACCCACGGGAAGTCGGTCACTGCGGTCTTCAATCGGGAACAGCGCCGTTCCTTCGTCGACCTCGTCGAACATTGCCAGGTAGAGCCGGTCCGCGCCGGCACCAAGCAGCAGCGTCACCTGTGCCCAGAAGAACTCGCCACATTGCCGAGGAATGGCCGCCAAAGCTGACGCCCGGCCGTGCCGCGCCATGAGGTTGTGCCAGGAGAAACCCGGGAAGACGACGGGCAGATAGCCCACGCCCAGCCTTCGCGCCTCGCGCTGGTCTGGAATGACCAGTGTGTCCAGCACTCGCCTTGCCCCGGCGGCATCGTTGAAGCGGCCCACCAGCCAAGGGCTGATCACATCGAAGCTGCGGTAGACCTTGTCCCAGCCTGGGTCAGCCTTCGAATCCCCCGTGCGCATGCGCCACTGCGACGGCACGCCGCCTATCAAGACCGCCGGCTTGCGGTCTTCATCGCCCTGGCGCAATTGCAGCATCAGCGCGGCAACTTCGCCCGGCTCTCCGGGCCTGTCGCGGAAACCGAAGCCCCATAACTGGACGACGGGCCGACCATCGGTGTGCAGATAGGCGCGGCTGTTGATCGCGAACAAGTCACGCGAGACATGCGCCCAATCCGCCAGCAAAGTATCGATGACCGATGTGGCAGGCGCGCCCGACACGTCATAGGCAATGAAGAAGTCAACGCCATGGCGCAGCGCGGCGGCATTCACATGGCGCAGCACGTTGTCGGCGCGACGCCGTTTCGCGGCATCCGCGAGTTCGGAGACAAAGCGCTGCACGGCCACGGTGGTCACACCGTGTTCGCGCAGCCACTGGAAGTGACGGTCGACGACTGACGCCGTCTGTGACGAATACACGTAGACCGGTTTGGCATCGGCCCCACGCAGGCCCGTGTCGCAAAGCGCGGAGACCGGAAAGTCACCGAGCGCTGGCAGCATATCGACCAACAGGCTGTTCGCCGACGGCTCGCCTTGGAACCAGTGCAGCCATTGCGTGTTGTTCTCGAAATCTCCGGGGCAGCCGAACCACCCCTGGTAGCCGACGACGACGCGGCCCGCGAGCGCTTGGGGCACAAGAGGCGGCGGCGCGGCAGATGCACAGCCGGCCAGGGTGACGCACAAGGCCCATCCCACGACGTGTCTGAAGATGCGCACGACGCCAATCTTGCCGGCGCTTTGGCCGGTGCAAGCCGAGAAATGCGCTTGCAACCCACCGCACTTCCAAGGGTCAGGCTCGTGCCACGGTAGCACGATAGGGAGTCCGAACCTGGGCAGCGTGTTCAAGCGCGTGCTCGGCAACCTCTGCTTGTGAATTGACTACTCAAACATCGATGGCCAGTGCGCTCAACGTTTATGGTCGGCTGCTCGCCGTTTGGGGCCGCAGCGCCGTACCCAAGCCTGCGGCGGAAGCCATGGTTGTGGCCGAGCCCGCCCGCAAGCGCCGTCGCCGCCTGGACTGGGTGTTCCTCGGCGCCGTGTTGGTGCCCACCTTGCTGGCGCTGTTCTATTACGCCCACTTCGCCTCGGACGTCTTTATCAGCGAGTCGCGCTTCGTCGTGCGCAGCCCGCAACGCCAGGCGGCACCCGGCCTGGGTGCGCTGTTCTCGGGCGTCGGGATTTCGCGCTCGCAGGACGACACCTACTCAGTACACAACTATGTGCTTTCGCGCGACGCATTGCTTGAGATCGATGCCCAGTTGAAAGTGCGCACGGCCTACAGCGCCACCACGATCGATGGCGTGAACCGTTTCCCTGGCTGGCTCGATTGGGACGCCAGCTTCGAATCGTTCTATCTCTACTACCTGCGCCATGTCAGCGTGGCCTATGACAGCGTGTCATCGATCACGACCTTGCAGGTTCGTGCCTACAGCGCCGAGCAGGCGCGCGCTGTGAATGAGCTGTTGCTGCACATGGGCGAGCGCCTGGTCAACAACCTCAATGACCGCAGCCGGCAAGACCTGATCCAGGTGGCGGCACGCGAAGTCGCCGCCGCCGAGGCCAAAGCCAAAGACGCGGCGCTGGCGCTGTCGAACTTTCGCAGCAAGGGTGCCGTCTACGACCCCGATCGCCAGTCGGCATCGAACCTCGAAACCGTGGCGCGCCTGCGCGAGGAACTGCGCTTGACCGAGGCCCAGATCGCACAATTGCGCCAAGTGGCGCCCGACAACCCGCAGTTGGCGACGCTCATTGCCCAGTCTGGCCGCCTGCGCCAGTCGATCGCGGCTGAGACCGCCGGGGTGCTTGGCGGCGCGAAGTCGTTGAGCGCACAAGCGCCGACTTACAGCCGCTTGACGCTGGACAAAGACTTTGCCGACCGCCAACTCGCCAGCGCAATGGGCTCGCTCGAAGCCGCACGCAGCGAGGCGGCGCGCAAGCAGCTTTACCTTGAGCGCTTGGTGCAGCCCAATCTGCCCGACACCGCGATCGAGCCACGCCGCGTGCGAGGCGTGCTCACGGTGTTCGTGCTGGGTCTGATCGCCTGGGGTGTGCTGAGCCTGCTCCTGGCCGCGACGCGTGAACATGCTGACTGAGCGCTTCATTGCCGAGCCAGCGCGCACGCCGCTTCGGCGGTCGTTGGAGATCCAGGCACGCGTTGTTGGTGCGCTGATGGTGCGTGAACTCATCACGCGCTTTGGTCGCGAGAACCTCGGCGTCCTATGGCTGATCGTGGAGCCGATGATCTTCACGCTGGCGGTGTCTGCCTTGTGGATCGCCTCTGGCATGAACCACGGCTCCGCGTTGCCCATCGTCGCCTTCGCGATCACCGGTTACTCGTCGGTGCTGATCTGGCGCAATACGGCGAACCGCTGCAACTCGGCGCTGGCACAAAACGTCAACCTGCTCTACCACCGCAATGTGCGGGTCTTCGACGTCTTCCTCGGCCGCATCCTGTTAGAGGTCGGCGGGGCCACACTGTCGTTCGCGCTGCTGACGCTGCTGTTCTTCGGACTAGGCAGCATGGCGCCACCCTCGGACCCGCTGAAGGTGGTTGGCGGATGGCTCATGCTGGCCTGGTTCGGCGCCAGCTTGGGGCTCTTGATGGGTTCGGCCACAGCCTACAGCACGCTCGTTGACCGTTTCTGGCAGCCGGTGTCGTACATCCTGTTCCCCCTGTCAGGCGCGGCCTTCATGGTCGATTGGCTCTCGCCCGCGGCGCGCGAGTGGGCTTTGCTGCTGCCGATGGTGCATGGCGTCGAGTACGTGCGCGAAGGCTTTTTCGGCGGCGTCGTGGCCACGCACCACGACCTGTCGTATATGGCGTCCATCAACCTGCTGCTGATGTTCTTCGGCCTGGTGCTGATGCGCGGCGCGGCGCGGCGATTGGAGCAAAAGTGATTGCGATGCACGACGTGAACATGCGCTACGGCACGCGCCGCGGCCAGCGCACGGTGTTGAACCGCATCAACCTGCGCCTGGAGCGTGGCCGCAATGTGGGCATTCTGGGCCGCAACGGCGCGGGCAAGTCAACGCTGATCCGCCTGCTCGCTGGCGCCATGCAGCCCAGCAGCGGCCAAATCGAGCGCAGCATGAAGGTGTCGTGGCCGCTCGCGTTCGGCGGCGCGTTCCAGGCCAACCTGACGGGTCTGGACAACTTGAAATTCGTCTGCCGTGTCTACGGCGTCGACTACCGGCCCTTGGTGCCGTTTGTCGAAGACTTCACCGAACTCGGCGTGTATTTCCGCGAGCCCGTGGGTCACTACTCGAGCGGCATGGTGACGCGGCTGGCGTTCGCGCTATCGATGGCGATCGAGTTCGACTGCTTCCTGATCGACGAGGTCATGGTCGTGGGCGACAAGCGTTTCCACGACCGTTGCCACGACGAGCTGTTTCGCAAACGCAACGACCGGGCTTTCATCCTCGTCTCGCACGACGCCAACGCCATCAAGCTGTACTGCGAACGCGCGTGCGTGCTGCATCAAGGACTTTTGCACGAATTCGACACGGTTGATGCTGCTTACGAGTTTTACGATTCGACCCCCGTGCAGCGCCCAAGCGCCGACGCCGCCTGAGAACACGACAAGAAATGAAAAATCCCCCCGCCCTCGATGCACTGACGGCCGCACTGGCCCGTCAGGGCGATCTGCGCGAGGGCTCCACGCCTGTGCCCGGCAACGACATCAAAGTCCTGCTTGAGATGCGCCCTGCCCTGGATGGCTACGCCGGCATCCCGCAGGAAACCCGGCTGCTCTTTCGCGGCCTGCGCGAAATCGGCGGCATGGAGGTCGAAGGTCTGTTGCAAAGCAACACCCGCGTCCTGGCGCGTGGCCTACCCGCCAACGCGAACGGGCTCAGCGAAGACCGGCGCGTGAATCGCCTATCCAAAGTCGTTGTGTCGTTGCTGCAAACCGGCAAACGCTCGCGCCTGGAGCAGTTTCGCGCAGGGACTCGCGTGGCCTGGCAGCACATACGCATGGTCCTGACGGCGCTTCTCGGTTTGCGCGAACCGCTCGGTGTTTTCGAACCGGCGCGCTTTCGCGACTTCGTCTGGCGCAGCCTGTTCGCCAAGACCTTGCCTGACACCGATTTCGCGCAAGTGACGCGGGCCAGCTACCGAGTCTTGCGCACGCCCTGGACCGCGCTGCACTCTGCGGCGCTGGCCACACGGCGCTTCGGTCACGCGGTGTACCCGCGGCTCGACACGCGTGGCTACGACGTGATGATCGCCGAGACGCCCTACCCCGGCCGAGTGGCCGCGCCCACGCAATTGGTGGTGCGCTATCACGACGCCATTCCCCTGCTGATGCCGCACACTATTTCGGACCGCGCTTACCACCAGGCCTCGCACTACGAGGCACTGCGCCGCAATGTGCGTGATGGTGCCTGGTTCGCCTGCGTATCCGAGGCCACGCGGCAGGATTTGATCTCGGTGTTTCCGCAAGCCGAGACGCGCGCGGTCACGATCCCGAACATGGTGTCGCACCATTACTTCTCCGAGGCTTCGGCGCCGGATCGTGTGGCGGAGATCTTGCGCACGCGGCGCAATGCAGCGCTTGCGTCCGGCAATGCGGGTGGCGCCAGCGTGAACCGCAATGCCGACGCGATGCCGTATCTGCTGATGGTCTCGACGATCGAGCCGCGCAAGAACCACCTGAGCTTGCTTGCCGCGTGGGAGCGGCTGCGTTCGATCGGCCACGCCGACCTGCGACTGGTGTTTGTCGGGTCACTGGGCTGGGACCATACCGCCATCGTTAAGAAATTTCAGCCGTGGCTCGAGCGCGGCGGCTTGCATCTGCTTGAAGACGTGCCTTCGGACGAGTTGCGGCTGCTGTACCGCCATGCCCAGGTCACGGTGTGCCCGAGCTATGGCGAAGGCTTCGACTATCCCGGCGTCGAGGCGATGCGCTGCGGCGGCATCGTTGCAGCCTCCGACATTCCGGTGCATCGCGAAGTCTTTGGCGACGCCGCTGAGTACTTCTCGCCCTACTCCGCCGAAGACCTGGCCGCTTCGCTGGACCGCCTGCTGGGCAGCGGCGGGGACGCTGCGAATCGCAGAGACACATTGCGTAGCAACGGCGAAACCGTTGCCGTGCGCTACACCCCCGAACATGTGCTGCCGCAGTGGCAGAGCTTTCTCGACCGGCTCACCCGCTCGGTCGCATCACGCTCATGAACGCATCCAACCTGTTCACTCTGGGCACGCCATTCGGCGGCTGGCCGAAGCTTGTGCAATCCCTGGCGGGCCCGATGTCGAATGTCTGCTCGCTGGACGCGGCGCAGGCCGAGCGCCTCGCGGGCCAATCCGAAGATGCACGTTTCTTGATCTGGGTCGAAAGCCCAGCCCAGGCCTTGGCGCATTGGCTCGAGCAAGGTGGCCAGGGAGATGCTGCACATGTGCTGGCACTTTGGCTCACAGCGGCAAAACAAATTGAACGTCTTGTGCAACTGCACCTGCCGCGCTGCTTGGTCGTACTTGCAGAAGAGGCGCGAGCGCAACCGCGCGAGTTCGCCTCTTTGCTCAACCGCTGGCTTGGGCTCAAGCTCGACAACACCACAGTCGCACCGGCCACGCCGCCCGCGGCTTCAGCGGCGCCCGATCCACTGGCGACCTTGTTGACCGAGCGGGTGGCCACCCAGAACGTCGCTTGCATGCGCGCCTTCAGCGGCCTGTATGCGAGCTGCGTGGCGCTGGTCGAGAGCGAGCCTATTGCGGCAAGTGCAACACAGACGAACCCCGTCACCGCCATCAATAGCTATCAAGAGTTGTCGCGCCGAGCAGCGGGCACAGTGGCCTTGCGCGCGCACCTTGCGCAAGCCGAGAAAGACCTCGAAACCCGCAGCCAGGAGCACCAGGCGCTCGCGGCGGAGTTGGCCACGAGCCGGCGAGCGGCCGACGCGGCACGCGACGCCAGCCTTGGACAACTCGAAGACCTGCGCGCCGAAAAGCGAGCTGCGACCCAGGAAAACGAGCTGCTTCTGCTGCAACTTCATCAGGTTCAGGAAGAGCTGGAACGCCACTACCTCGAGCACAAGGCAAGCGCAGCAACTGGCGCCGCGATCCAGAAGGCGGCTCAGGAAAAGATCGCTGTGGAAGCGGCCGGCTCGCGCCAGGCCGAACAAGCCGCCTCAACAGCGCGGGCCGCCAGCGCGTCTCAGCTCCAGGAACTGCGCACGCAGCAGCAAGCCGCGGCCCAGGAGAACGAATTGCTGCTGCTGCAACTCCATCAGGTTCAAGAGGAACTCGAACACTACTACCTGGCCTGGCGCGAGCTCAGCACAAAGGTGGCAACGACTGCGGGCACGTCAAGCTTCGAGGTCGGCCGCGTCGAAATCGGCACGGAACGCGATTCGCCCCCGCATCGCGAGCTGTGCCTCGTGCTGCACCAGGTGCAGGCGGGTGGCCGAAAGCTGCCCCATGTACACGCGCGCCTTGTGGAACACCACGGCCGCCCCGGCATCGCCTTCTTCGAGGCCGACGGCACCGAGCCAGCGCTCGCCGCCTGGCGCCCCAACGGCCATGAAGGCGAGCGCGGCTACATGCTTCTGGTACCCGCTGACGAAGCCGCACGTCCGCTGCTGCAACACATGGGCCGCGCCGATTGGGACTTCACCGAGGCGGTGGCCGCGACGATTGAGCGCGCACTGCAAGAGTCACCCACCGCCGCACCCGCGCGCTGGCAGGCAGTGGCAGCAAGGCTGCGCCAGCAACTCGCCGAACTGCCCACGCGCCTGCGCTACGACAGCCTCGACGTTGCGCCTGCAGCCGACGCACAAGGCGCGCTCGACTGCAAGTTCGGCAACCTGAGCTTTGGCCGCCGCCGAACGGACGCGGTACGCGTGCGCTGGTGGCCGCAGCGCGCGGGCGGCGCGGCGCTGGAACTGCTGGCGCCCGAGTCGGACAGCGAAGCGCCTTCGTGGGTCGCCTGGCCCATGGACGATAGCGGCGCCCCGCAACCGGCTTGGCACTTGCCGCTGGGCGATGCGGCACCCGCCCTGCGCAAGCAAGCCTGGCGTGCACTGGAGACCACCGACCGCGAGATGCTGCTCGGCCTGCTTGATGCACTACCGGCCGCCGCCGAGCGCGCTCAGCCTCATGCAGAAGGCCTCGCCCCCACCGCGCTGATAGCAGCCGCACAGCAGCCACTGCGCGTTGCCCGAGCCGCAATTCACGGCACACGCCTGCGCCGCACCTGGCGCGCCCTGCGCGGCCGCATCGG
>JANOLJ010000207.1:0-5394 GCA_031419715.1 Burkholderiales bacterium
ACCATCGTCAGGCCGACGAGCGTGGCGCCATACATCATCATGAACGCGATCACGCCTTCGATGGTCCGGTCCGAGATCGCCCGGCCGCCGATCACGACCGGATTGACCACATTCGGATGCACCACGCGCACCAGCTCGCGGCGCGACTGCGCCAGCAGCAGCAACATGCGAATCATCTTGATGCCCCCGCCCGTGGAGCCGGCGCAGGTGGCGAAGCAGCCGAGCAGAATCATCAGCAGCGGCGCGAACAGCGGCCACAACGCGTAGTCATGCGTCGCATACCCGGTGGTCGTGGCGACCGAGACGACGTGGAACACGGTGTGGCGCAGCGCCTGCTCGTAACCCGGGTAGGACCCATTGACTGTGAGGTAAATCGAAATCAGCGCGATGCTGCCGAACAACACGCCAAAGAAGCAGCGCACTTCGACGTTGCGCCACAGCACGCCGACGGAGCGGTGGCGCCAGGCGGCGAAGTACAGCGTGAGGTTCACGCCGGCGAGCAGCATGAAACCGATCGCCACCGCCTCGATCAGCGGTGAGTTCCAGTAGCCGAAGCTCGCGTCGTGCGACGAGAACCCACCCAGACTGACGGTGGAACACATGTGCATGAAGGCGTCGACCCAGCTCATGCCGGCCCAGCGGTAGGCGAGAAAACAGGCGAGCGACATCAAGCCGTACACCGCCCAGATGCCGCGCGCCGTGTCGGCGATGCGTGGCGTGAGCTTCTGGTCTTTCAGCGGGCCGGCCGTCTCGGCCTTGAAGAGCTGGCTGCCACCCACGCCGAGCAGCGGCAGAATCGCCACTGCGAGCACGATGATGCCCAGGCCGCCGACGAACATCATGAAGTGGCGCCACACGTTCACCGACAGCGGCAGCGCATCCAGGCCGGTCAGCACCGTCGCCCCGGTGGCGGTGAACGCCGACATCGCCTCGAAGTAGGCGTCGGTCGCGCTCAGGCCGGGGATGGCGAGCACGAGCGGCAACGCGCCGAACGCGGGCAGCACAAGCCAGGTCAGCGTCACCAGCACGAAGCCGTCGCGCGGCTGCAGTTCGCGCCGGAAGCGCCGCGTCGCCAGTCTCATCAGCGCTCCCGCGCCGAAGGTCACTGCCGAGGCGACGATGAAGGCCTGTTCGGCGCCGTCATGATCGGCCCAGGCGAACGCCAGCGGCACGAGGGTGAGCAGCGCGAACAGCAGCACCATGCGGCCGACGAGCGCGAGGACGGCAAGTGTGCCCATGGGCTCAATCTCTCAGCGGCTCTGCGGATCAGAAGAGGTAGGTCGCGCTGACCTGGAACAGCTTCTCGACCTCGCGCACCATGCGCTTGTGCGGCACGAAGATGATCACATGGTCGTTCGGCTGCACCACGGTGTCGTGGTGCGCGATGATGACTTGCGGTTTCGCTTCGGCGCCGGCCTCGCTGCCGTCGGCGCGGTGCAAGCCACGCACGATCGCCCCCACCTGCGCGCCGGAGGGCAGGCCGATCTCTTCAATGCGCCGCCCGGCCATGCGGCAGGTCTTGCGGTCGCCACGCACGATCGCCTCTAGCGCCTCGGCCGCGCCGCGGCGCAGGCCGTGCACGGCCTGCACGTCGCCACGGCGCACATAGGCCAGCAGCTCGCCGAGAACGGCGTGCGAAGGCGAGATCGCGATGTCGATCTGCGTGCCCTGCACCAGGTCGGCGTAGGCGCGGCGGTTGATGAGCGCGAGCACGCGCCGCGCCCCCATGCGTTTGGCCAGCAGGCAGGCCAAGATGTTGTCTTCGTCGTCGCTGGTGAGCCCGAGGAACAGGTCCATGTCGGCGACGTTCTCGTCGCCCATCAGGTCTTCATCGGTCGAATCGCCGTGCAGCACCAGCACACTGCCCGGCAACTGCGTCGCCAGGTACTGGCAGCGCACGGCGTTCGCCTCGATCACCTTGATCTGGTAGTCGTCGTGGATCTCGCGCGCCAGCCGCAGGCCCACCTTGCCGCCGCCGGCCAGCATGACGCGGCGCACCGGGCGATCCATCTTGCGCAGCGCGCCGAGCACGCTGCGAATGTGCTCGGTGGCGGCGAGCACGAACACCTCGTCGCCGGGCTCGATGCGGGTGTTTCCGTCCAGTGCGGCGAGCACCTTGTCGAGCCGGTAGATCGCCACGATGCGCATGTCGGCACCCGGCACGAGTTGCGGTATCTCGGCCAGACTGTGCAGCACGAGCGGCCCGCCGGCCACCGCACGCACTGCTATCAGGCTCACCAGCCCGTCGGCGAACTCCAGCACCTGCAGCGCCTCGGGGTACTCGATCAGCTTGCGGATGTAGTTCGTGACGCTTTGCTCCGGGCAGATCACCCGGTCCACCGCGAAGCCGCCCTTGCCCAGCATCGGCGCGCCGTCTTCGAACTCGCTGGATCGGATGCGCGCGATCGTCGTCGGCACGTTGAAGATATCGTGCGCGACCTTGCACGCCACGAGGTTGGTCTCGTCCATCGGCGCGCAGGCGATGAACAGGTCGGCGTCTTCGATGCCGGCGCCTTTGAGCACCGAGGGCTGGATGCCGTTGCCGGCCACTCCGCGCAGGTCGAGCCGATCTTGCAGCGCGTTCAGGCGCGCCGGGTCGGTGTCGATCACCGTGATGTCGTTTTGCTCCGACGCCAGGCTTTCCGCCACGCTTTCGCCGACGCGGCCGGCGCCCAGGATGACGATGTTCATCTACGCCTTGGGCCAGCAGCGGCCGGAGTCGGCGCATCGAAGCGGGTGTGAGGAGATGGAGTGGGGGTGGGGGTCGGCGTGGAAGCGGGAGGCGCGGTCATGAGCGTGATTTTGCACCCGCCGCGCTGAAACGCCGAGGAGGCGCGGCGAACCCGAGGCAGCCACGCCGCGCTGCGCGGCAGCGCTTCAAGCTGCGTGGCGCAACACCCGCCCGGGCCGCGCATCGTTGCGCACGCCATCACGCACCGCGAAGCTGCCATTCACGATGACGTGCACAAAGCCGCTCGGGCTCAGCAGCGGCGTCTTCACCGAGCTGTGGTCCTGCACGGCAGCCGGGTCGAACACCACCACGTCGGCGTATGCCCCCGGGCGCAGCAGGCCGCGATCGACCAGGCCGAGCCGCTGCGCCGGCTGCGACGTGATGCGCTTGACCGCTTCAGGCAGGGGCAGGATGCCGCGCTCGCGCACATAGTGGCCGAGCAGCCTGGCCGTCCAGCCATAGCCGCTGAGCGAACCTACCGTTCCCTTCAACGGGCCGCGCTGCGACAGCGCCAGCGTGTCCGACATCACCGTGCACTTGCTCTCGCGCAGACACATGCAGACATCGGCGTCCTGAAAACTGTGCGAGGTCCACATCAGTTGCGGCAGGCCCTCGCCTTCTTCGATCAGCAGGTCGAACGCCGCGTCGTGCGGGTCCACGCCGCGGAGCCTGCCGATGTCGGTGAAGCTCATGCCGACCAGCGCCGCATTCGCGACGCTGCGCAACAGCACTATCTCACTCCAGCGCCGCGCGGTCACCAAGCGCCATATCGGCTTCGGGTTGTGCTTCATGCGTTCGCGCAGGGCCGGGTCTTTCAGCCGCTCTAACGTTTTCGCGGTGCCGCCTTCGCGCGCCCAGGCCGGCAGCGCCGCCGCCACCGTGGTGTGGCTCCAGTCGTGCGGAATCACGTCGAACGCCACGTCCACGCCTTCGCGCTCTGCCCGGTAAAGCAACTCCAACGTGTGCTGCATCGCCTGGGCCGGCGCGCCGAACTTGGGCTGAATGTGCGAGATCTGCAGGCGCGCGCCGGCATGGCGTGCCGTGGCCACGGCTTCCGTGAAGCCCAGGTCGTAGTAGATGTCGCGGTTGCGCACATGCGTCGCGTACAAGCCGCGGCGCTTCGCCGCCACCGCCGTGAGCGCGGCAATTTCTTCATGCGGCGCGCCGTTGCCGGGCCAGTATTCCAGGCCGGTGGAAAAGCCCATCGCGCCGTCGTCAAACGCCTGCTCGGCCAGCTTCACCATCGCCGCGATGTCGTCAGCGCTGCTCATGCCCAAGTCATCGCCCTTCACCGCCTGGTGGATCGCGCCGTGGCCGACGAACGCGGCCACGTTGACGGCAGGTTGCGCGCGTTCGAGTTGTTCGAGGTACTGGCCAAAGCTCGTCCAGTTCACATCGACGCCCTCCACCGCGCCAATGAACTGATTCGCTCCCCCAAGCAAAGGCCGCGGCGCACAACTGATGCCGCACTGGCCCACCACTTCCGTCGTCACGCCCTGGCAAATCTGGCTGTCGGCGCGGCCGTCGGCGAGCAGCGTGAAGTCGGAGTGGGTGTGGATGTCGATGAAGCCGGGGGCGACGGTCAGGCCGGTCGCGTCGATGCGCAGTTTTGTCGCGGCGGCGCCCAGATCGCCGATGGCCACGACGCGGTCACCCGTGATGCCGATGTCGGAAACGAAAGCCGGTGCGGCGGTGCCGTCGACGATGTGGCCGCGCGAGATGAGGGTGTCGAACATGGTGGCTTCGGTGTAGTGGCTGGCGCGGGTCGGTATGCCGGGTCCTGTGCGTTCCTATTCTTGTTGTCGAGCGGGTTTGCCTCTCTCGTAGAGGAACCGCTGAAACCCGACAAACAGCCCGCGCACGCTTTCCGGCGTGCCGAGCTCGACGAAGGCGTCATTCAAGGCCTGGTACTTCAGGCGCAGCAGTGGTGAGAGCTTGTCTTGATCGAGTTCTTCCACTCCCTGCTTGACGTATTGCGCCAACACGAAATCGACGAACGCCTGCTGCTTGTCGGTGAACTCTGCTGCCGCCGCGGCACGCGCCACTACCGCGCGCTCGGCGCGCGTCACCGGTTCGGCTGCAAACGCCACGTAGGCCAGCACATCGAACAGGTCGCTGTTCCCGGCCTCGATGATCTGCTGCATCTCGGCCAGCGGCTCCCGGCCAAAGCCCTTGTCGGCCAGGCCAGCCAGCAGCTTCTTGCGCGTGTCGGGCACGCTCCAGATGCGCCGCAACTCGTCTTCGTCCTTGAAGAACTCGGGCAGCGCGCCGTACAGCACTTCCAGAAACTGGGCTGCGGACATCGGGCGCCCGTCTGCGCTCCAGAAGCTCGTGGCCATCATGTGCTGGATCTTGCGTTCCTTCCCATCGGCGAGCTTCACCTTGATCCTGGCTGGCGGTGGCTCTGTGAGGGGCAGCGGCGTGGGCTCGCCGGCCGGCACATCGGTTGCGCCGTCGTTGCCGGTGCGCAGTGGTCGCGGCTCAGTCTCTTCCGGTGCAAGCGGCTCGCCATCCCACTGCGGATCGCTGAAGTGCTGGTGTGCCTTCACGAAGTCGTAGATCGTGAAGTGGTCCTTGCCGTCGTACAGGCGCGTGCCGCGACCGATGATCTGCTTGAACTCGATCATCGAGGCCACCGGCCGCATCAGCACGATGTTGCGCAC
>JANOLJ010000208.1:0-19500 GCA_031419715.1 Burkholderiales bacterium
AAGTCGATCCGCATTCGCAAGAGGCACTTGAAGGAACACGACCGCAAGCGCGCGAGCCGGGAAACCGCCTGAGCGGCTGGGTCAGCGGCTGGGCGAGCGGCTGCTGCAAGTCGCGGGCGCTCAGCAAGTGCTATCGGTGCAGGGCTTCCCCTGAGTGCGCAGCCTGCCGCTCCACCTAGCATCGAAGGCATCGTTCGAGGAGTAGGCGATGCAGATGCTGTCGGGGCTGGACGCGAGTTTCCTCTACTTGGAGTCGGCGCAAATGCCCATGCACGTGGGCGCCTTGCACTGGCTCGAATTGCCGGCGAGTTACCGCGGCGACTTCCTCGCCGACCTGCGCTGGCACATGGCCTCACGCGTGCCACTGGCCAAGGCCCTGCGCCGCAAGCCGGCGATGATGCCGTTGAACCTGGCGAGCCCGGCGTGGCTTGACGACGAACCCGACATCGAACAGCATGTGGTGGGCATTCGCCTGCGTCGCGGCAGCGGCCTGGCCGAGTTGCAGCGCCAGGTCGGACGCCTGCATGTGGTGCTGCTCGATCGCGACCGGCCGCTGTGGAAGTTTCACCTCTTCGACGGCCTGCGCGACGCCGCGGACGGCAGCAAACGCTATGCGCTGTACACCCAACTGCATCACGCCGCGGTGGACGGCCAAGCCGCGGTGGCCTTGGCGCAAGCGATTCTCGACCTGACGCCCGAGCCGCGCGACATTCCCGAAGCGCCCACGCGCGAACGCAAAGGCCAGTTCGGCGTTGCGGAAATGTTGCGCGGCGCGCTCGCGAACCAGCTCGATCAAGTGGGCAAGCTCGTCAAGGCGCTTCCCGGTGCCGTGGGCATGCTCGGCCAAGCGGCGGCGACGGGCGCCGGCCCTGCGGTGTCGTCGGGCTTGAAGGCGCTCATGGCGCAATTCACCGGTGCCTCCGCCAGCGCTGCGGCAACGCGCGGCAAGGGCGTGAAGAATTTTGGCCTGGCGCCGCGCACGCGGCTCAATGCGACGGTGTCGGCGGGTCGTGCCTTCGCCGTGGTGAGCCTGCCGCTCGATGAACTCAATGCCGTTCGACGCCGCTACCAGGCCAGCCTGAACGACGCGTTGCTGATGATTTGCAGCGGCGCCCTGCGGCGCTATTTTCAGGAACACGGCCCGCTGCCACGCAAATCGCTCGTCGCGGCGGTGCCGATCTCGTTGCGCGCCAAGGGTGACACGGCGGCGAACAACCAGGCGTCGATCACGCTCATGAGCCTGGGCACGCACATCGCCGATCCTGCGCAGCGCCTGGCCCATGTGCTGGCCGCGAGTGCCTCGATGAAGAACACCGTGGGCAACGTGAAGAACCTCTTGCCCACCGACTTTCCGTCGATGGGCGTGCCCTGGTTGCTTCAGGGCGTGACGGCGTTGGCGTCGCGCTCGCGCTGGGCCGAGAAGTTGCCGACCGTCGCGAACCTGACGATCTCCAACGTGCCCGGACCCACCGTGTCGCTGTACATCGCGGGCGCGCGCCTGCTGAGCTTTTATCCGGCGTCCATCGTCACCCACGGCTTGGCGCTGAACATCACCGTTCAGTCGTACAACGGCTCGCTCGATTTTGGCTTGATGGCCTGCGCCGAAGCCATGCCCGATGTGGGCAAGCTGGCGCAGCAGCTGCGCATCGCATTCGCCGAGTTCGCCGCGCTGCCGGCCACGGCGACGACAGCGACACCCGTGACGCCGCGTTGGCGGCTCTAGGGCGAAAGCCCCAATCGCGCGGCGGGGCAGCAGCTAACATCGACCGCGTATTCTTGCGTCGGCGCTGAACTGCCGGCCGATCGGCATGCAACAGACGCGCGACAACCCCACACGCCACGACAAGCTGCGCGCACCCAACGCGCTGTTGATGTTGCTTGAGGGGCGTGCGCCACTGGAGATGGCGGCCCTGCTCGCCGCCAACCCCTGGCTGCGCAAAGTGCCGCGCGGTGACGGGCATCCCGTTGTGGTGTTTCCCGGCCTGGGCGCGAATGACTTCACTACCCGCCCACTGCGAAATTTTCTTGATCGCCTGGGCTATGCCACGCATCCGTGGGGCGAGGGTTTCAACTTCGGCCCCAACGTCGATGTGCTGGAGCGTTGCAACGCCCATGTGCGCACGCTGTTCGAGCGCGGTGCGCAGCCGGTCAGTCTGATCGGCTGGAGTTTGGGCGGCGTCTACGCGCGCGAGCTGGCCAAGGAGCTGCCGGCCCATGTACGCTGCGTGATCACGTTAGGCACGCCATTCACCGGCCATCCGCGCGCCACCAACGCGTGGCGCCTGTTCGAACTGTTGAGCGGCCAGGATGCCCACGACCCCGCCATGCTGGCGCAAGTGCGCACACCACCGCCCGTGCCCACGACGTCGATATTTTCGCGCAGTGACGGCGTTGTGTCCTGGCGTTGCAGCCTCAACGAGGCGAGCCCGATGTCAGAGAACGTCGAGGTGGTCGCGAGCCACTTCGGCATGGGCATGAACCCGACCGTGCTCTACGCCGTCGCGGACCGGCTCGCGCAGCCGGTCGGGCAGTGGAAGCCCTTCGAACCCACGGGATCGCGGCGCTGGTTCTTCCGCATCCACCGCGGTCAGGCCGCGCCCGAGGGCGGCTGACAGCATGCAAATCGGCGCGAACGGCATCACGCTCGAAGTGCAAGACCACGGCTCGGCCAGCGGCACGCCGCTGCTGCTCATCATGGGCCTGGGCATGCAGCTTGTGGCCTGGCCCGAGGGTTTGGTCGGTGCGTTGGTGCGGCGCGGGTTTCGCGTGATCCGCTTCGACAACCGCGACATCGGCCTGAGCCAGAGTTTCGAGCACTTGGGTGTGCCCAAGGTCATGCTCGATGTTCTCAAGTACTCGCTCGGCATGAACGTCAAGAGCGCCTACACCTTGGCCGACATGGCAGACGATGGCGCCGGCGTGCTCGCCGCGCTGGGCATTCCCAGCGCCCATGTGTTCGGTGTGTCGATGGGCGGCATGATTGCCCAGCACCTCGCGCTGCGCCATCGCGAACGCGTGAAGAGCCTGACGCTGATGATGACCAGCAGCGGCGCGCGGCAATTGCCCGGCCCCTCAATGAAGGTGCGCGCGGCGATGATGTCCCGGCCGAAGCAGCCTGCGGACCTGCCCGCCATCGTTGCCTATTACGTGCGCTTGTATCGCCTGATCGGCAGCCCAGGCTTCCCGAGATCCGACGCGGAGATCACGCAGCGCGTTGAAGGCTGGGTGCGCCGCTCCTACCGGCCCACCGCAAACCTGCGCCAACTGATGGCCATCGCCGCTGATGGCGACCGCTCCGCGGCGCTGCGCGAGCTTCGCGTGCCGACCCGGGTGATCCACGGCCGGGAAGACACGCTGGTGCCGCTGCCGGCCGGCAAGGACCTGGCTGGCAAGATCCCCGGCGCCAAGCTCGACATCATCGACGGCATGGGCCACGATTTGCCTGAGGCCTTGTGGCCGAGGTTCATTTCGGGGATCGAGGCAGCGGCGGGACGCTGACTACGGCAGGTAGTTCAGCGCTTCGGGAAGCGGCAGGCTGATCGGCGTTTCGAACACGGACGATCCGAGCACCACATCCGGGTCGATGACAGTCATGCCATGCGTCGCGAAGAAGATGGCAATCTGCTGCTGCGCCGCGACGGCGAACGGCGCTGTCGCGGGAGCACCGATGTTCGTTAGGAACGTGTGCGGATTCTTCGGTATGTTGGAATCTGCCGCCGCGGCCAAGTCGTTGCGGAACAGCGTTGCCGTGTCGGCCAAGTGGCCCGCGCGAAGAATCGCCGATGTGGTGGGGTTGGGCACGGTCACGTCGCCTTTGGCGAACTGGAAGATGACAGGCTTGGCTGCATGGCCACGCGGGGGATCGCGACGAATGCGTGAGGCGTAGGACACCGGATTGCCGGACTGCTGAACCCACTCGAAGCGCTCAAGCACTTGCTGAATTGCGGCGGCTCCTGGCACGCTGCTCGTCACCGTGGGCAGGTCGCGCAGCGGCATGTTTTCGTTGAAGTTAAGGTTGAACGGCAACGGAACGCCCGGTGTCGGGGCGAGGTTGAGCAACTGCGGCTGGCGCGTGGCCAGGGCCACGGCGGTCAAGAAGCGGAACACGCCCAGGCGTGCCACCTCCGTGATCGAACCGCCCGGCACATTGGGCGCGCCGGCCTTGATACCGTCTTCCACGCCGAGAAAGATGGTGCCGTAAATGCCGCCGAAAGACTGGCCCGAGTAGTAAATGCGGTTCTTGTCGAGATCGGCGGCGCCATCGCCGTCGACATCCACCCCCACTTCAATCTGGCGCACCAACTGCATCAGGTCGACCACGGTCTGGCGAAGGCCGTCGCGGCTGCCGACGATGGTTTGTGGTGCAACGGCGTTCACGCCTTCGGTGGAATCGATGGCTCCGTTGCCGTCTTGGTCAAAACCGCGTCCGCCCGCGGGCAAGACCACCGGGCCGGCCGCGGTGAACACATTGAGCGTGCCTTGCGCGCCGCCGCCGTGACCGACGACGTTGATCGCCATCGTCGCGATGCCACGAGACGCAAAAACCGACGCTACCGTCCAAGGCGCACCGTACATGCTGTCGGTGAATCCGTGGCCGAAGAGCGCCACCGGCCAACCGCCGGCAGGCTTGGGCCCGCTGGGCACAAACAGCTCGAACAGAAGGTGGTTGCTGCCCAGCGCCCGGGGTGTGCCGGTCAGCGTGGGCGTGGCGGGAATCACCTTCGACGCATTTTGGTAGTCCGGGGAGGTGAAGGTTCCGAATGCAATGCTGGCCACGGCGCCAGGAATCACATTCAGCGCCGGTGTTGGAACAAAGGAGTCGGTGAAGGTATTCGTGCCGGTCTGCCTGTGGAACTGGATGCCCGCCAGGCTGCTCACCGGAAACACGGCGCGCGCCGCACCGCCATTGGCGATCATGAAGCTTGCCGGATCCGGGTTCGAGCGCTTGATCTGGCGATGAATCTTGCTCAAGTCGGCCGTAGTCGATTGCGTCGTGAACAGGCTCAGTGCGGCCACCTGGCGGCGGTGCGTGCCGGTCGAATGCAGAGCATCCTTGACGGACTTCTGATACCGCTCCAGGGCGCGATCGTCGTCGCGATCGTTGTCTCGGTCACCGTGGCGGCGGCGGTCGTCACGGTCGTGGCGTCCATGGCGCCAGTCTTTCTGAAAGCGCGCGAAGCGGCCGGCTTCGATCGGGTGGCCCTGGGCATCGCGTACGCCGGTGGTGACGACGAGCACGTAGCGCGAGTGCTCGTTGAGCAGTTCGTCCGATTCAAAGATCAGGATTTTGGCAGCCGCGTCCCACGCCACCTGATTGATGCCCACCTTCTGACCAAAGCCCTTGCCGGACAGGGTATCGCCCAGGTTGACCAGGAACACGGTAGTGCTGTTCACGCTGGAGGGGTCGATGGCTCCAGTGAACGGCACCGTGATGCGCGGCTGGGTGTTGAAACCGTCCAAGGTGTTGATCACGTCGAGGTCGGCGCAATCGGAGGGGCGCACCGTGCAGTCGGGTTTGGGCAACTGCACGGTCTTCTGGGTGCGCTGCGACCAGTCTGGTCGGGTGAAGCGGTCGCTGGGGAACGGGCTTGCGTTTGGGTCGGTCAGGTCAAACCTCACGCTCACGCCCGCCGAAAGGGCCAGCAAAGGGAGCGCCAGCAACGCGCCGAACAGTGCCGGGCGCAAACGGGAAGTACGCATGATTTCTGTCTCCGATGTTTAGATTTGATCGCGCCCACATGGCGTTTCGGGCGTCTGATCCATTGTCGGACTGTCGCCGTCGCACCTTTCCTAGGGTTTGCGTGAGAGCCAAGGCTGTTACACAACGAGTCGGGGCAGCGCGGCCCGGTCATTGCACGACCCCCCTTTGCAGGGGAGCGGACTTGTGCACTGACCCAAAAGGCGAGACCATTGCCGCATGCATCGCATCAGCGTTTGGATCCTCTCAATGAAGCAGCACCTGGTGTCCATTGCCGTTGCCTTGGCCCTGTTGCTGGTCTTGAACCTGGCATTCGCCCAAACCGACACGGCCAAAGCCATCGAGCGCTGCGAGACCGCAGTGGCCGAAACCGTGAAGCGCATGCGCGGCGCGGCGGCGCAGGAGTTGCAATTCATTGCCGCCAAGCGCACGGTGCTGCCCAACGCCGACGATGAAACCAGCCTGCGTGGCGAGGGCCGCTACAGCGGTCGCGCCAGTGGCAGCCAGGGCTTCACCTACAGCTGCGCCTACAACGCCAAGGCGGGCACGACGTCGGGTGTGTTGTTCCGCGAGACCGGTGAGCGCAGCCAGGCGCAGGCGGCGTGGCAGCCCGACCTGACTTTCGTCTCCCCCGAGGCCTGCGAAGCCGCGAGCGCGGCGGACTTGAAGCAAAAGTATCCGCGCGTCGCGCGCATCTCGTTCGATGCCGATTCGCGCAGCCTCAGCCCGGCCGCGGACGCGCAGACCAGCCTGGCGGGCCTGGGCGCGTTGCAGCGCGCACCGGGCATGCAGGCCGTGCCCTTCAACTACCGCTGCGAATTCGATTCGCGCAACGGCCGCATCGTCAGCGTGCAGACCTCGCCCTGAGCCCGCGCGCAAGGGCTCGCAATAGGCCTTGCGGCTGACGAAGGCCGGGACGCCATACGAGCGGGCCGGCTGAGGTGGTTTGCGCGGTTCAACTGCGTGGCGCGAGCACCGCGCCTTCGCTGCGCAAGCCGGTGACTTGCGCGCGGCTGTAACCCAGCTCGGCCAATATCGCATCGGCATGCTCGCTGAACAGCGGTGGCCGGCCGCCAGGCCGGCCGGGGTTGGCCGAGAGCTTGACCGGAATGCCCAGCGACCGGTGGCCGTCGTGATCCACCGCCATCGCGCGGTGCGCCGTGTGCGGCTGGGCGAACGCCTGCGGCACGCTGTTCACGGCCCCCGCGGGCACGCCTTTGCGCATCAATTGGTCGCACAGGGCGGCGACCTTGTAGCCTGCCAGCGTGCCTTCGAGCTCAGTGCGCAGCGCCTGGCGGTTCTCCACGCGCCCGCGGTTGTTCGTGAAGCGTGCGTCGGCGGCGAGATCGGGGCGGTTGACGCTGGCGCAGAAACGCTGGAACTGGCCGTCGTTGACGACGCCGAGGAACACCTCGCCGTCGCTCGCGGCGTACCGGTCATAGGGTGAGATATTCGGGTGCGCGCTGCCCAGGCGTTGCGGAGTCTGGCCCGAGGCCATCCAGTTCGCAGCGTGCGGCAAGAGCATGCTTAAGCCGGTGTCGAACAAGGTCGCCTCCACACGCTGGCCGCGCCCGCTGCGCTCGCGCGCCGCATGCGCGAGCAACACGCCCACCATGGCGTTGTAGCCGGTGAGAAAGTCGACCACCGGAATGCCGACGCGCAACGGCCCGGAATCGGGCGTGCCATTGATGCTCATCACGCCGCACATCGCCTGCAGCACGGCGTCATAGCCCGGCAGGCCACCGAGCGGCCCGTCGGCGCCGAAGCCGGAGATGCCGCAATAGATCAGCCGAGGGTGGCGCGGCGCGAGCACCGCCTCAAACCCGAGGCCCCACTTTTCCATCGTGCCGGGCAGGAAGTTTTCGATCAGGACATCGGCACCGTCGATCAACTTCTCCACCACCTCGCGACCCGCCGGGCGCGACAGGTCCAGGCCGATCGAACGCTTGCCACGGTTCAGCGCGCCGAAGTAGGCGGCTTGGCCAGCGGCGTCAAACGGCGGGCCGAACTGGCGCGTCTCGTCGCCGCCGGGCGGCTCGACCTTGATGACATGCGCGCCGTGGTCGGCAAGCATTTGCGCGCACAGCGGGCCGGCGAGCACGCGGGAGAGGTCGACGACGCGCAGGCCATTCAGCGCAGCGTTCGAGGGGGCAGGGGTTGGAGATGTCATGACGAGAATGTGCAGCGGGGAGATCGGAGCATAGCGCCGCGCCTGTGCCGGCTGGCGCCAATCGCGTAGGCCAGGTCACCGGGCACCGGCGCGTCGGTCGGCGTAGTGTGGGCATGCCACGCCTTTGCCTGCCACGCTGCTCGACGTCTGCAAGCAGTTCGCGCCGAAGTGCAGCTTCCAGCGAAGATCAGCAACGGACCCATGGCAAACCGCCTCTCAGAGGCAATCGAACGCGAATCCGCTTCAGTAGGTCTCCAGGTGCAGGCGACCCTCTTTTTTCAACGCAGCGCTTACGCTCCCCCAGTCCAAGCCGGCCTGTGTGGCGACATCCCGCAGCGCGAGCACCACGCCTTCTTCCATCGCCTTGAGGCCGCACACGAAGAAATAGGCGTTCGGGTCGGCGAGCAACGGTGCCAGATCTGCCGCGCGTTCGCGCATCAGGTCCTGCACATAGCGCTTGGGCTGGCCTTGCGCACGGCTGAACGCGAGCGTGATGTCGATGAAATCCTTGGGCAGGCTTTGCAGCGGACCGAAGTAGGGCAACTCTTCCTTGGTGCGCGCGCCGAAGAACAGCAGCAACTTGCCGCCCTCGAACTTGCCCGAGCCGCGCAGGCGGCGCCGCCATTCCGTCATCGCGCGCATCGGCGCGCTGCCGGTGCCGGTGCAGATCATCACGATATGGCTCTTCGGGTGATTGGGCATGAGGAAGCTCGCGCCAAACGGGCCGATCACCTGCACCGTGTCGCCGACCTTCAGGTCGCACATGTAGTTGCTCGCCACGCCGCGCACGGGCTGGCCTTGATGGTCTTCGAGCACGCGCTTGATCGTCAGCGACGCGTTGTTGTAGCCCGGCCGCTCGCCATTGCGCGGGCTCGCGATCGAATACTGGCGCGGGTGGTGCGCCCGGCCGTTGGCGTCGCTGCCGGGCGGAATGATTGCGATCGACTGGCCTTCGAGCAGCGGGAACGGCATCGCGCCGAAGTCAAGCACGACGTGGTGCGTGTCGTACTCCTTGCCGACCTCAGTGACGCGCACGTTGCCCACCACCGTGGCGACGATTGCCTTTTCGGCGCTCTTCGGCCCGTACAGGTTGGTGTAGGCATGCGCTGCCGACCACGGGGGCAGCGTCGCGCCAAACTGGGCGGCGTTGAAAGCCGAGTCGAGGTTGATGGCTGGCGCGAGCGGCGCTGGTTCGTCGGCCGCACTTGCAGGCACATCGCCTTGCATGCCTTGCGCGGCGAGTTGATCCACGCTCAACTCGTGCGGCAACTCATCCCATGTGAGTTGCGACTCGACGCTGTAGGCCATGATGCGCGGCAGCGTGCGCCAGTTGTCGATCGAGCCGGTGGGGCAGGGCGAAATGCAGGCCATGCAGAAGTTGCACTTCGCCGCGTCGACGACATAGTTGCGCGAATCGTGCGTGATGGCTTGCACCGGGCAAGTGGCCTCGCAGGTGTTGCAGCGGATGCAGATCTCCGGGTCGATCAGATGCTGCTTGATGACGATGCTGGCGCTGGCCGTTTCCATGGGTCTGTTCTTTCGCGCGCGCTCGATCAGGCGAAGCGCACGTACTCGAAATCGACAGGCTGCCGGTTGATGCCCATCACTGGCGGAGCGAACCAGTTCGCGAACTTGCCCGGCTAGACATCACGGCCCATCAGCGAGGCGACGAAGGCGAAGTCTTCGCGGCTCGGCAGCCAGTGGTTCAGGTTCGCGTCCCACTCGGCTTGCGACAGCACACGCCCATCGGGCGATACCCGCACGCCAGCCAAGGCGCCGATGTTGCGATGGAAGGCCTTGTGCGGCACGGTCAGGCGGTGCGGCAGGCCGGCTTTCTCAAGCACCTTGTTCCAGCGGCCGATTCCGGAGACCGAGTCTTTGATGAAGTCGTCGCGCAAGACCTCATTGAGCGCATTCAGCATCGGCACCTCCTTTTCGACGAGCGCGCCGTCGCGCGCTTCGAGCACGCGGTAGGTCTGGCCCTTGAGCAGGTGGTCGTCTCCGCGCTTGCCTTCCTCGAAGCGGCCCTTCAGCCCCGAGCTGTAGAACGTTGCGGCGTTGCTCGACTGGTCGGCGCCGAACAGGTCTACCGTCACGCTGAAGTGGAAGTTCAGATAGCGCTGCAAAGTGCCCAGGTCGATCACACCGGCCGCGCGCAGCTTGGCCGGATCGTCGGTCTTCAATTCATTGATGGCCTGCGCGGTGCGCTGGATCACGCGCGACACGCCCGATTCGCCGACGAACATGTGGTGCGCTTCTTCCGTGAGCATGAACTTGGTGGTGCGCGCCAGCGGGTCGAAACTGGATTCGGCCAGTGCGCACAACTGGAACTTGCCGTCACGGTCGGTGAAGTAGGTGAACATGAAGAACGCCAGCCAGTCGGGTGTGGCTTCGTTGAATGCGCCGAGTATGCGCGGGTTGTTCGCATCGCCGCTGCGGCGTTCCAGCAGCGCCTCGGCTTCTTCGCGGCCGTCGCGGCCGAAGTGTTTGTGCAGCAGGTACACCATGGCCCACAGATGTCGCCCTTCTTCCACGTTGATCTGGAACAGGTTGCGCAGGTCGTACATGCTCGGTGCCGTCAACCCTAGGTGGCGCTGCTGTTCCACCGACGCGGGTTCGGTGTCGCCTTGCGTGACGATGATGCGGCGCAGGTTGGCGCGGTGCTCGCCGGGCACGTCTTGCCAGGCTTTCTCGCCGAGGTGGTCGCCGAAATGGATCTTGCGTTCGGCGTCGCTCGGGTTGAGGAAGATGCCCCAGCGATAGTCGCGCATCTTCGTGTAGCCGAACTGCGCCCAGCCCTGCGGATCCACGCTGACGGCGGTGCGCAGGTAGACGTCGTAGTCGGTTGAGCCAGTCGGGCCGACCTCGCTCCACCAGTTGATGAAGTTCGGCTGCCACCCCTCCAGTGCGCGTTGTAGCGTGCGGTCTTCGCCGAGGTTGACGTTGTTGGGGATTTTTTCGCTGTAGTTGATGCTGGTCATGATGTGAGGTTCCTGCGTGAATTCAGACCCGATTCCAATCGAACATCGCCTTGTCACCCTTGCCGTAAACCTTGAGCGCGCCTTTTTCGCCCACGGCATTCGGGCGCTGGAAGATCCAGTTCTGCCAGGCGGTGAGGCGCCCAAAAACGCGTGTGAACATGTTCTCCGGCCCATTGAAGCGCAGGTTCGCTTCCATGCCGGTCAGCGCGTCGGGCGACATCGCGATGCGCTCCTCGATGGCGATGCGCACTTCGTCAGCCCAGTCGATGTCGTCTGGCTTGCTCGTCGCCAGGCCGAGCGCGAACGCTGCGTCGGCGTCGAGCGCTACGCCGAGCTTGGCGCGAACCGCGTCGAGCGCGGGCGCTTCGTCGTAGAACTGGCGCCCCAGGCGGCTCTGGCCTGTCACCATGGGGTAGAGGTTGAAGTTGGCTTCACTCACCGTGATCTTCGGCGCGCGTGCCGCGTCGTCCGGCAGCGCCAGGTGGTAGGTGCGGTCGCACGCAAGCGCCAGTTCGAGCAAGGTGCCGGCGAAGCAGGAACCCGGCTCGACCAAGGCAAACAGGCTGCGCGACGACACATCGAGGCGGCTGAAGGCGCGGCGCAGCATGCCGATCGTCTCGCGCACCAGCCAATGGTTTTTGTGGGCAAGCAGCGTCGCGTCCAGCGCCAGCACGGCGGCGGTTTCGCCGCTTGTCTTGATCAGCCAGGTGCCGATGTCGAGCTCGTTCGTGCGCATCGACAGGATCGCGTCGTCGAGTTCGCGCGCCAGTTGCAGGGGGTACCAGGCGGCGCCGAGCGCTTCGATGGCGGCGATGTCGGTCGGCTGTTTGCCGCTGGGAGACTTGACGGTAAGGGTGGCGGTGCGCTTCGCGCGGTCGATTCCCACGGTGACGTGGGCATAGCGCAGCGCGTCGGCCTCGATGTCGCGCTGGATCGGGGTGAACGCGACGCCCTTGGCGTGCGCCGGGCGATCGCTTTGCGCCGCCAACTGCAACGCGCGTTCTTGCACTTTCTGCGCGAACACCTGTGGCTTGGCGATGTCGTCAACGAGCCGCCAGTCCTTCGCCTTCTGGCCGCGCACGCCTTCGACGCTGGTGCAGAACAAATCGGCTAGGTCATGGCGCACATGGCGCTTGTCGGTCACGCGCGTCAGGCCACCGGTTCCGGGCAGCACACCGAGCAGCGGTACTTCGGGCAGGCTGACGGCGCTCGAGCGGTCATCCACCAGGATGATCTCGTCGCACGCCAACGCCACCTCGTAGCCGCCGCCAGCGCAGGCGCCGTTCACCGCGGCAAGGAACTTCAGGCCGCTGTGTTTCGACGAGTCTTCGAAACCATTGCGCGTCTCGTTCGTGAACTTGCAGAAATTCACTTTCCAGGCGTGGCTGGAAGTGCCGAGCATGAAGATGTTGGCGCCCGAGCAGAACACTTTCTCCTTGGCGCTGGTCAGCACGACGGTGCGCACCTCCGGGTGCTCGAAGCGCACCCGGTTGATCGCGTCGTTCAGCTCGATGTCCACGCCCAGGTCGTAGCTGTTCAGCTTGAGCTTGTAGCCGGGGCGCAGGCCGGCGTTTTCGTCGAAGTCGGCAGCGAGCGTGGCGACCGGGCCTTCGAACTTCAACTTCCAGTGTTTGTACTGAGAAGGGCTGGTTTGGTAGTCGACGCGCGGCGCGGTACTCATGGTGCTGTCCTCTCGAACGATGCACAAAAGTGCATTTTGGTGGAATCAAGTACAGGCATCATAGTGCATCAACAGGAAATGACAAAGCACTGTGCTTCGTGTGGGTTCCGGCTCAACCCGAGGTCGTTCGCAACGCCTGACGAACCATGCCTCGCAGCGCGGCGAAAGTGGCCTTCAGCGGCTGCGCACTCGTGTCGAGCTTGAACTCTGCCTTGGAATAGAAGGCCGCGCGGCCAGCGAGGATTCCTTTCAAATCTTGCATGGCCTCCTTGCTGGCCGCCATCGGCCGCATGTCCCCCTGCGCCGCAACACGCTTCATGTGGTCTTCGGGGTCGGCCTGCAGCCACACCGTCGTGCAATGCGTCAGCAACTGGTTGAACGTGGCGGCGTCGGACACCATGCCTCCAGGTGTGGCGATCACGGCTTCGGGGTAGATCTGGATCGCCTCTTCCAGGGCGCGCCGCTCGTAGCGCCGATAGGCATTCACACCGTACAGCGCCTGGATCTCGGCGATGCCGCAGCCGGCAAACTTTTCGATCTCACGGCTCAGTTCAACGAATGGAAACCCCAGGTCGTCGGCGAGCATTTGGCCGAGCGTCGACTTGCCCGCGCCGCGCAGGCCGATCAGCGCCACCCGGGTGCTGCGCGCCGCCTGTCCCGCACCATTCGCACCGCCCGTGCCGAGCAGGGCGCCCACCGCGACGCGCACCCGGCGCAAGGTGTCGTCATTGCTGCGCTCCAGCAGCTCGCGCAACAACAGCCACTCGGGTGACGAAGTCGTCACGTCGCCAACCAACTCGGCCAGCGAACATTGCAGCGCCTGCGCCACTTGCAGCAGCACGAGGATTGAGGCGTTGCCGGTGCCGTACTCCAAATTCGCCAGGTGCCGCTCGGAAACCCCTGCCGCCAGCGCGACCGCCTTGCGCGTCATGCCGCGCCGCGAGCGCACCGCGCGCACGCGTTCACCCAGCGCGGTGAGAAACGCGTTCTTGCCGGCCGCGGCTGCGACCTCCACTTTCGCGCGGCGCGCACCGGCCGGAGCGGCGCTGCGCGAACGTGCGGCCGGGGGCGTGGCGGGCCGGCGTTGGCGCAATACGGGGCTCGGCATGGGGTGGTTCGACCCAAAGTTTCGATGACGCACAATACTGCATCTTCCGGATTCGAACAAGCCCGCAAAGCTCGAATCACACTCGAAGCAAACTCGAAGCATCGGGTGGCTCTCGCCGCGAGGGCTGCCACGGCTCGCCACACAATACCCAAGCGCAACCGCAGCCGCAGCCGCAACCGCGACATCGACGGAGACCCGCCATGAGCACCGCATCCCCTACGCCGCAAGTCCAGCCGCCGGGCGAGCGCTTCAACTTCGCTCAGCACCTGTTGAACTGCAACGCCACGCGCGGCGCGCGGCGGGCGTTCATCGACGACCAGGGTGTGATCACCTACGCTGAACTAGAGGATCGCGTGCGCCGCGCCGCCGCCGGGTTGCGCGCGCTGGGCATCAAGCGCGAAGAGCGTGTGCTGTTGCTGATGCACGACTGCAACCACTGGCCGGTGAGTTTTCTCGGCGCCGTCTACGCCGGCATCGTGCCGGTGGCCGTGAATACGCTGTTGACCGCCGATGACTACGCCTACATGCTGGAGCACTCGCGGGCGCAGGCAGTGCTGGTGTCGGGCGCGCTGTTGCCGGCGTTGAGCGCGGCCATGACACGCTGCGACCACGAAGTGCAACACGTCATCGTGTCGCGCCCGATCGCGCCGCTGCACGCTGGGGAAACCGAATTCGACGCCTTCATCGCCGCGCACCCGCCGTCGCCGAAACCCGCGCCCACCGCGGCGGACGACCCCGGCTTCTGGCTCTACTCGTCAGGCTCCACTGGCCGCCCCAAGGGCACGGTGCACACCCACGCCAATCCTTACTGGACGGCGGAGCTTTACGGCAAGGGCGTGCTCGGCTTGCGCGAAGACGACGTCTGCTTCTCGGCGGCCAAACTGTTCTTCGCCTATGGCCTGGGCAATGCGCTGACGTTTCCGATGAGCGTAGGCGCGACGACGCTGCTGATGGCCGAGCGCCCGACGCCCGACGCGACCTTCAAGCGCTGGCTCGGCGGCGTGGGCGGCGTCAAGCCGACGGTGTTTTACGGCGCGCCCACCGGCTTTGCCGGCATGCTCGCCGCGCCGAATCTGCCCGCGCGCGGTGACGTGGCGCTGCGCCTCGTCTCCTGCGCAGGCGAGGCCCTGCCGGCGGATCTGGGGGAACGCTTCAAACGCCACTTCGCAGTGGACATCATCGACGGCATTGGCTCCACTGAAATGCTGCACATCTACGTGTCGAACCGACCGGAGCAGGTGCGCTATGGCACGACCGGCTGGCCGGTGCCGGGCTACGAGATCGAGTTGCGCGGCGACGGTGGGGATGCGGTGGCAGACGGCGAGCCTGGAGACTTGTATGTGCACGGCCCGTCGAGCGCCATCATGTACTGGGGCAACCGTGCCAAGACTCGCGAAACCTTTCAGGGCGGCTGGACCAAGAGCGGCGACAAATACCTGCGCAACGCCGACGGCAGCTACACCTACGGCGGGCGCGGCGACGACATGCTCAAGGTGAGCGGCGTCTACGTCTCGCCGTTCGAGGTGGAAGCCACGCTGGTGCAGCACACGGCCGTGCTCGAAGCGGCGGTGATCGGCGTGCCCGACGCGCAGGGCCTGACCAAGACCAAGGCCTTTGTCGTGCTCAAGGCCGGCCAAGCCGCAACGCAAGACGAACTCAAGGCCTTCGTCAAAGACCGGCTCGCTCCCTACAAGTACCCGCGCGCGATTGAATTCGTCACTGAGCTGCCGAAAACGGCGACGGGCAAAATCCAGCGTTTCAAGCTGCGCGAACGCGAGGCGGCAGCCAAGTGACTTGCACGCTCCCGCGTGGCGTTTGAAACGTGTGCAGGGCGTGACGCGTGTGAAGTGCGCAATTGAGCGTTTACTTGAACTGGAATCAATCCCCATGTTGAGCTACCAAGTCGAAACCTTCGGCAAACCCCTCGCGCAGGCGTTGCGCGAAACCCCCTTGCCGCAAGGCAGTGAAGTCATCGTCAAGGTGGGCAGTTGCGGCGTGTGCCACAGCGACGTGCACCTGCACGACGGCTACTTCGAACTCGGCGAGGGCAACAAGCTCGACATGTCGCGCCCGATGCAGTTGCCGCGCACGCTGGGCCATGAAATCGCGGGCACGGTGGTGGCCGTAGGCCCCGACGCCCTAGGCGCCAAGGTGGGTGACCGGCGCGTCGTGTTTCCGTGGATCGGTTGCAACACCTGCCCGGTCTGCGCGTCCGGCAATGAACAGGTGTGCGGCTCGCCGCGTGCGCTCGGCATCCACCGCGACGGTGGGTTCGCCGATCATGTGCTGGTGCCGCACCCGCGCTACCTGCTTGAATTCGACCCTCTGCCCGAAGAGCAGGCCTGCACCTATGCCTGCTCGGGCCTGACCGCTTATGGCGCATTGAAGAAAGTGGTGCCGCTTGTGCCGAGCGATACGCTGCTCATCATCGGCGCCGGCGGCGTGGGCCTGTCGGGAATACGCCTGGCACGCCACATGTTCACTGGGGCCATCGTCGTCGCCGAAATCGACAAGGGCAAATGGGACATCGCGCGTGAGGCCGGTGCCAGTGAGTTGATCGACCCGAGCGCAGACGGTGTCGGAAAAGCCTTGATGAAGGCCACCAGCGGCGGCGTCGCCGCGGCGATCGATTTCGTCGGCGCGGCGTCGAGCTTCGCCTTCGGCTTCGGCGCATTGCGTCGCGGCGGCAAGCTGGTCTGCGTGGGCTTGTTCGGCGGCTCGACGGCCATCCTGCCCGTCATGGTGGCGATGAAGTCTGTGACCATCACCGGTTCCTACGTGGGCACGCTGCAAGACATGCACGAGCTGATGGCGATCGCGCGCTCCGGCAAGCTGCCGGCGCTACCGATGACGACGCAGCCTCTGGCCAGCGCCGACCAGGCGCTCGCGGACCTCAAAGCCGGGCGCATCCGCGGCCGAGCGATTCTCCGGCCTTGACGTGCTTGCCGCGGGGCCAATTGGACCGACGGCGCGATGCCGGGTCGCCGTCATCGGCGCAAATCGCATCACGCTGCTCATCTGATAGACATAAATCTATCAACTGGGAGTGCATTTGATGCACCCAGCCGTCGTCGAACCGAGCAAGATCGCCCAGGTGCTGGGCCTGCGACGCAAGGTCACTTCAATCGAGCAACTGGATCAACAGGTCGAAGCCGGCCTGCCAAAAGCTTCACTCGGCGCCGTGGCGCGACATGTGTATGGCACTTCGCCCGACGCGGCAGCCTTGATGCAGCGGGTCATCCCGTCGGCCACGTTCCACCGGCGGGGCGAAGACTTGAAGCCGCAGGAAGGCGAGCGGGTGGAGCGCTTGGCGCGCGTGATCGCTACCGCGGGGCATGTGTGGAACGACGTCGACGACGCGCGTGAATTTCTGTCCACCGGCCACGCCATGCTGGGCGGCAAGCGGCCGATCGAGGTGGCCCTGAACGAACTCGGTGCGCGCCGAGTCGAGAACCTGCTCTGGTCGCTGTTCCATGGCGTCGCCGCGTAAGGTTCCAGTCCGGGCGAGATCGAAGGCGGCGGCCAGCAAGCAAGCGCAGACGCTGGCCTGGCAGGCATGGCGCATTGCCGACGGCCGCTTCGACCCGTTCAGCGCGGTTGGCGCGTCGCTTGTTGGTGGCCGCTGGAATTCACCGGGCCTCGGTGTCATCTATGCCAGTCGCTCGTACGCCGGCGCGATGCTGGAGTGCCTGGCTCACGCAGGCATTGGGCGGATGCCGCGGACACATGTCGCGGTCGAGATTGCCATTGCTGCCACCGTGTCTGTCGAGCAGCACGACGAGACGATTCTTCCCGATGGTTGGGATGATGCGGACCTGCGCGTGGCCAGGGCTTTTGGCGACGCCTGGATTCGCGAGCGGAGAACGGCGGTGCTGGTCGTTCCTTCGGTGGTGGCACGCAGGGAAGGAAAGGTTCTCATCAACCCGCAGCATCCCGATTTCACCGGGATCGTCGCGGGCACGCCGGAGCCAGTCGTCTGGGATGCCCGGCTGTTCGGCTCGAATGCCCGCCCTGGGCGTCTAACGCAGGGCAGGGCGCCCTGAGCTCGACTTGCCACATTGCATCACCGCAGTTCAGCGCTCGCGATGCCCTGAAACCGCCCTTCGTGGCGGGCTCTTCGCGGCCACTATGCGTAGATCTCAACTAGACGTAGTTCCCGCGATGGGAAGCTGCGTGACGCAGGCGCAGCGCACTTCCTGGAAAGGCCGGCAAGCGATGTTCTAGACATAGCTTTTGTATCCGAGTCTAGTGGTCCTCCCACTTCAGGAGACCGCTTTGGCTACAGTCCAACCACCTCGGATCAGATGCATCAACTGGCTCGACGAGGGTCCTCTCGCACCTCACGGCCAGGCATACAAGCAGTACCTCATCGACCGCGCCTGCGCGGCGAGCACGTTCGGCAATTGCCTGGGCGGCGTTGCCCACTTCGTGCAATGGTTTGGCCAGCGTCGTATTCGCGTTCGGCGCATCGATGAGACAGTCGTCGCCGAATTCCTCAATGAGCACCTTCCGCGCTGCAGTTGCGCCGAACCGGTGCAGCGCGATCGACGCAACTGCAGCGCCGCGCTGGGTCATCTGCTGGTGGTGCTTCGTGCCCAAGGCGCAATCGCTGCGCCAGCCTTGAGCACCACGCCGGTCGATGACGAACTGCGTCGCTACGACGAGCAAATGAACCACGTTCGCGGACTTGCGCCGAAGACACGCAGCGCCGCGCTGCGCATCGCCGGGCGGCTGCTGTCGCAGCGCTTCGGCAGCGGTGCCGTCGACATCTCGGCAATCAAGGCCGAGCATGTGCGCCGCTTCTTCGCGCAACAAGCCAAGCTGTACAGCAAGCCCGCCAGCGCCGCTGCGGTAGTCGCGGCGTTGCGCGGCTACTTCCGCTATCGCGCTTCGCTTGGCGATGCCGTACACCGACTCATCGGTGCCGTGTCGTACCCGGCCAGCTGGCGATTGGCCTCGCTGCCCAAGACATTGACCACCGAAGAGATCAAGCAATTGATCGACTCGCTCGGCCAAGCGGGCCGCTCTTTGCGCCGTGCAGACGCCATCGTGCGCTGTGCGCTCGATCTCGGGCTGCGCAGCGGTGAGGTCGCCCGGCTGAGCCTCGACGACATCGACTGGCGCGCCGGCACGATCACATTGCGCCGGACCAAGAGCCGCCGTGAAGACGTGTTGCCACTGCCGGCGACCACGGCCGAAGCCATCGCCGCGTACCTCCAGTTCGAACGTCCCAGGACCAGCAATCGCGCAGTCTTTGTGCGTCACATCGCTCCTCGCGATGAACCCGTCGGCCCGGACCTGGTGCGCAAGACGATCCGCCAAGCCTACGCGCGCGCCGGGTTGCCCTACACCCGCTCCCACCTGCTGCGCCACACGATGGCCAACCGGCTGCTCGCGGGCGGCTCTTCGCTGAAGGAAGTGGCCGACGTGCTGCGCCATCGTTCGCTCAATACGACGCTCATCTACGCCAAGCTCGACAGTCGCAACCTCGTCGAGGTCGCGTTGCCGTGGCCGGGGAGCGCAGCATGAGCGCGCCCACAGTACGTACCCTTGTGGAGCGCTATCTGGTCGACAAGCGGCGTCTGGGCTTCGAGTTGCGCAAGTCGGCTTACGCCTTGCGCAGCTTCGCGTGCTACGTCGGTGCCGTCGACCACCGCGGGCCTTTGACCGTGGAGATCATGGCAGACTGGGCGCGGTGCGACAGCCACGGCAGCACCGATCCTCGCACCTGGGCGCGCCGGCTCAAGCTGTTGCGCTCGTTCACGCGATGGCTGCAGCAGTTCGAGCCGCGCACCGAGGTTCCCGACGATGCAATCTTCGGCCGCCTGCCCGAGCGACAGGCGCCACACATCTACAGCGAGC
>JANOLJ010000209.1:0-2002 GCA_031419715.1 Burkholderiales bacterium
AGGCGCGGGATTGAACGGCGCCTTGCGTCAGGCCCAGATGCAGTTGCGCCGCGTGCACGCCGCGCGCATGCTCGTGATTCCCTGCGACTTGCCGCTGCTGGAGACCGACGATTTGCGCCGCCTCGCCGACGGCGCCGCGCCGCGCCGCGTCGCCATCGCACCCGACGAAAACGGCGAGGGCACCAACGGCCTGTGCTTCGAGACCTCGCTCGATTTCGACTTCAGCTTCGGCCCGCAGAGTTATGCGCGCCACGTCGAGCAGATTCGCCGCTGCGGTCTGCAGCATCTCGCGGTCAACACACCGGGGCTGGCCTTCGATCTGGACCTGCCACCGCAGCTCGGTCGCATTGAGTGGGGACGCAGGGCAGGCGCTGGGCCGGTTTCGCTGTTGGACTGAACGGCCGCTGCGCCGCGCGTTTCGGAAAGGCGACAATTCAGCCGCGTGCGAGCCCCCAACATCCATTCGAATCAGCAGTGCCCCTCGCAAACCTCACCCACCACCAGCGCCAGTATTGGGCATGGGTACTCCAACGTAAGGCAGCCAGCGGCTCCGTCGAGTCCCTCGCTTCGACATTGGTCGACGCACAGGTCGACCTCAACCCGCACCAGGTAGAAGCGGCGCTGTTTGCATGCCAGAACCCACTGTCAAAAGGCGTCATCCTGGCCGACGAAGTGGGCCTGGGCAAGACCATCGAGGCGGGCCTGGTGATTTCGCAGCGCTGGGCAGAACGCCGGCGGCGAATCCTGATCATCGTGCCGGCCAACCTGCGCAAGCAGTGGCACCAGGAGCTGCTCGACAAGTTCGGGCTCGAACCGATCATCCTTGAGTCGAAGAGCTATAACGCAGCGAAGAAGCAGGGCAACCTGAGCCCGTTCGATGCCACGGCGCCGATCATCTGTTCCTACCCCTTCGCGCGCGCGAAGGCCGATGACATCAAGCGCGTTGCGTGGGATCTCGTCGTGCTCGACGAAGCGCATCGTCTGCGCAACGTCTACAAGCCCAGCAATGTGATCGCACGAACGTTGCGTGATGCGTTGGAGGGCGTACCCAACAAGGTGCTGCTCGCGGCCACCCCGCTGCAAAACAGCCTGCTGGAACTCTACGGACTGGTGAGCTTCATCGATGAGCGCGTTTTCGGCAACCTCGACAGTTTTCGCGCCCAGTTCGGCCAGATCGGCAGGGCCCAGAGTTTCGACGCCCTGAGGTCGCGTCTGGCGCCGATGTGCAAGCGCACCTTGCGCAGAGACGTTCAACAGTTCGTCTCTTACACGCAGCGCCGAGCCATCGTGCAGGAGTTCACCCCCAGCGACGACGAACGCCAGCTCTCGGCACTGGTCGCGGACTATCTGCGACGGCCAGAGCTTCAAGCCTTGCCCAACAGCCAACGCAGCCTGATCTCGATGGTGCTTTGGAAGTTGCTGGCCTCGAGTACGCAGGCAATAGCCGGCGCGATGGAAACCATGGCCAACCGGCTGCAGAAGCTGCTGGCCCCTGCTGCCGAACCCGTGGACCTCGCCGACGCGCTCGATCAAGATTTCGAGGCACTGGACGAGACCGCCGATGAGTGGTCAGAAGAAACCGATGCGCCGTCGGACGACGCCGAAGCTGCGCAGGCCAAGCAAGCCATCACAGCGGAGTTGACTGAGCTGCGCGGGTTTGTCGAACTGGCGCGGCGCATCCGCGACAACGCCAAGGGCCAAGCCTTGCTGCAGGGCCTGGAGCGAGCCTTCGCGGAACTCGACCGGTTGCACGCGCCGCGCAAGGCCATCATCTTCACCGAATCACGGCATACGCAGACGTACCTGTTGTCGTTGCTCGAGCAAACCCCTTATGGCGACGCCATCGTGCTCTTCAATGGCAGCAACAGCGATGCGCGGGCCCAAGCCATCTACCGCGACTGGATCAAACGTCACGAGGGCAGTGACCGCATCAGCGGCTCGAAGACGGCAGACACGCGCGCCGCGCTGGTGGAGCATTTCCGCGATCGAGGCACGGTGATGA
>JANOLJ010000210.1:0-6046 GCA_031419715.1 Burkholderiales bacterium
CATTGCCAAAGAAACTCGGCAATGCGCCGGGCATGCGCGTGGTTGCGTTGAATGCGCCCAGCGCGTACCGCGAGATCGTCGCGCCCTGGCCCGAGCGCGCGCTGCTCGCGCAGCGCGCGCAGGCCGACACCCAACTCGTGCACTTGTTCGTCGTCGAGCGCGCGCTGCTCGCCAAGGAGGCGCTGCGCTTGCGCAAATTGCTCAAGCCCGACGCCGTGCTGTGGATCTCCTGGCCGAAGAAAGCGGCGAAGGTGCCGACCGACATCACCGAAGACGTGATTCGCGAAGTCCTGCTGCCGATGGGTTGGGTCGACGTGAAAGTGTGCGCGGTGGACGCCACCTGGTCGGGGCTGAAGCTGGTGTTGAGGAAGGAGCTGCGCAAAGGCGCCTCTTGAAGGCGCCCTCGCGCACGGGGTCGCGTCACGCCACGTGATGCACCGCCCCCATCCCATACACCGGCGTCGGTATGCCCTCCATGCGCGCCTTCAACTGCAGCGACAGAAACTGCGAATAGTGGCGTGACTGGTGCAGGTTGCCGCCGTGAAACCACAGCGCCTCCTGGTGCGTGGGCTTCCACATATTGCGCAGCTCGCCTTCCCAGGGCCCCGGGTCTTTCTTCGTGTTCGAGCCCAGGCCCCAGCACTTGCCGACTTTGTCTGCCACATCCTTGCTGATGAGCTGCGCGGCCCAGCCGTTCATCGAGCCGTAACCGGTGGCGAGCACGATCAGGTCGGCGGGCAGTTCGCTGCCGTCGCTGAACTGCACTGAGCGCTCCTTGATGCGCTCTACGCCCACGCCGGTCTTGAGCTTGATCTTGCCGTCGGCCACGAGTTCGCTCGCGCCGACGTCGATGTAGTAGCCCGAGCCGCGCCGCAGGTACTTCACGAACAGGCCCGAGCCGTCTTCGCCGAAGTCGAGCATGAAGCCGGCTTGCTCCAGGCGCTTGTAGAAGTCGGCGTCGCGCTTGGCCATTTCTTCATACACCGGAATCTGCAGCGTGTGCAGAATCTTGTACGGCAGCGAGGCGAAGATCAGGTCCGCCTTGTCAGTCGTCACACCCGCCTTCACCGCGGCCTCGGAATACAGGCCGCCGAGTGCGAGGTCCATCAGCGAATCCGACTTGGCGATGTGGGTCGATGAGCGCTGCACCATCGTCACATCGGCGCCGGCCTCCCACAGCGCGGCGCAGATGTCGTGCGCCGAGTTGTTGGAGCCGATGACGACGCATTTCTTGCCGCGGTAGCCTTCGGCGCCGGGGTGTTTGCTCGAGTGGTGCAGGTCACCCTGAAAGGTGTCTGCGCCGGGGAGTTGCGGCACGTTCGGCACGGCAGACATGCCCGTGGCGAGCACCAGGTGCTTGGGCCGCAGCGTGATCGTCTTGCCACCGCGTTCCACTTCGACACTCCACTCTTTTTTCGCTTCGTCGTAATGCGCATGCGTGGCTTTCGTCGAACTCCAGTAGTTCAGCTCCATCACCTTGGTGTACATCTCCAGCCAGTCGCCGATCTTGTCTTTCGGCGCGAACACGGGCCAGTGGTCGGGGAAGGGCAGATACGGCATGTGGTCGTACCACACCGGGTCGTGCAGGCACAAGCTCTTGTAGCGGTTCCGCCAGGAGTCGCCGGGGCGCGGGTTCTTTTCGATGATGATGGTCGGGATGCCCAGGCGCCGCATGCGTGCGCCCAGGCCGATGCCGCCCTGCCCGCCGCCGATGATGACGCAGTAGGGCTGGGTCGAGATGCCGAGTTCGGTTTCTTCTTGCGCGCGGCGCTCAAGCCAGGTCTTGCGCTTCGGGTCGGCGCCGTGCACCACGCCGCGGTCGCGCGACTCGCCCTTGGCTTCTTCGAAGCCCTTCAGTTCCGTCATCGTCGTCAGCAGCGTCCAGCACTTGCCACCCATCAGGCGCAGGTGGCCGTAGCCGCGCGCGACTTCGGTCTCAAAGCGGATCCACGCTTCCGTCACGCCGCCGGCCTCAAGGGCTTCACCTTCGATCTGCCAGCTGCTCGGCTTGGCCGGCAAGACGGCGCGCTCGATCATCTCGCGCACCTTTGCGTTGCCTTCGGCGGTGGCGATGTTCCAGGTGAACGACACCATGTCGCGCCAATAGCTCTCGTCGTTGAACAGCGCTGCCGCAGCTGCGGCGTCGCCGCGCTTCAAGGTTTTGTCGAGTGCGGCCAGCCAGTCGGCCACTTGCGTGGTCGGCGATGTTTCGCTCATGCTTGTCTCCGGTTGTGGGGGTCGAATGATCCGTCGTGCGCAATGGCCGGATTCCGCCGGCCCGCCGCGCGCTCGCAGTTTGTCATTCAAACGCGGGTTCGGGAAGAGGCCGCGTCACGGGTGGGGGCGTTGGCGGTGGTCACGCCAGCCGCAGGCCCCGTCAACCCAGCAAGCGTTGCGTCAGCCAAACCCCGGCGACCGGCAATGCCAACGCCGAGCCCCAGAACGCCAGTCGCGCGCGCAGCCCCGGCCGATGCAGCCAGGGCCAGAGCAGCGCGCACACGCCGATGAGGACTGCGAGCTGGCCGAGTTCCACGCCGACATTGAAGGCGAGCAGCGTTTCGAGAAAGTGCCCGTGCGACAGGCCGAGTTCACGCAAGCCGTTGGCGAAGCCGAAGCCGTGGATCAGGCCGAAGCCGAAGGCGAGTTGAGCATGGTGCTTGTGCCCGTTCACGGCAAGATTGAGTACCGCGCACACCATGATCGACAGCGCGATCACGGCTTCGACCCACCGGTCGGGCAGGCTCACCCAGTCGAGCGCGGCGGCGCCCAGGGTGATGGAGTGCGCGACGGTAAACGCCGTCACGACGCGCAGCGCGAACCCCAGCGCCGGGCGGATTGACGGCCAACGCAACGGCCAAGCCGTGCCGACCAGCGCCAGCCCGGGCAGCAGCAGGCACAGCAAGAACAGCAGGTGGTCGGCGCCGCCCCAGATGTGCAGCGCGCCTTCGCGCACGAACAGCGCCGCCGTCGCAAGCCGCGCCGTGTCCGTCAGCGCGAAGCGCTGCACCGGTCGGCGCGCGTCGAACACGGAAGAAAACTCGGCGCCTTGGAGCGCCAGCCTGGCGTAGGCGCGCGCCACCGTCTCGTCGCGGTTGAAGAAGTCATAGCGCACCAAGAATTGGCGCGTCGCTGACGGGAATTCGCGCGCGGCGAACGCTTGGCGCACGTACAGGCCATCGTTGCGCAAGGCCACCGACTGCGACACGAAGTCGAGCTGCAGCGCCTGCCCATCGGCCGCGAGGGTGAGCCGCTGCCGCACGGCCTCGCTCAGCCGCGCCTGGTGCGCGGCCAATGCGGCCGATGTGACCGCCGCCTCGCTGGCGGGGATTTGCAGGATCGCGTTCAGGTCCTTGACCGAAAAGTCGATCTGCACCGCCACGTTGCCCGCGACATCAGTGACCGTCAGGTAACTGTTTCCCGACTGATGCGCGCTGGCCGTGGCGGCGCACAGGATCAGGCCGACGCAAAGCGCGGCGGTGCGCCGCCTCGCTTGGCAACAAAGCCGGCGCAACAGGTTCACGGCGCAGGCTCGCCGCGCTGGCAAGCGCTCATTGCGCGAGCGTTTCCAGCGTGGCGAGTTTCAGGCTTTGCGGATGGCGCAGGCGGAATTCGCGCAACAACTCGGCCAAGCGCTGGCTCGTCTTGTCCCGGGGCAGGGCACGGCTGTGCCGCGCCTGCAAATAGTGCATCGCGAGCACGAAGCCGATCTCCTCGACGTCGAGCCCCGGCGTGGGCGTGCGGTAAAGCGCCTCGCCGAGTTCAATCATGGCGAGCAACTCGTCGCGGGTTTGCGAGAGCGGCTGCAGTGGGTCGTCGGTGAAGCTGTCGTAGAAGTGCCCTTTCAGAATCATGAAGCGCGCCGCATTGACGAACGCGCCGCGCGCGTCGAGCGCAATCGCCTCGCGGTAGGGGCTCAGGTTGGCTTGGTAGAGCCGCGTCTGGTTCGAGTACAGCAGCTTGTGGGGCGATGCATGGAGTTGCTTGATCAGCAGCGCCGTCTCCAGGCCTTGTGGCTTGCCGTGACTGACGATGTCCTGGTTCAGCAGCTCGCGAATTTCATCCAGCGTCACGCCGATCTGAAAGTGCGCCGCCGCGCGCACGCTCGGCGCGGCTGTCGACTGCACGGTCTGGTGCAACTCGCCCAGCTTGGCCAGATAGCTCGTTCGCGCCTCGGTGCCGATGGCGTCGTGCGCCCGCGCCAGCGTGAGCGGCAAAACCATAAGCTGCGCGACCAGGCACAGGGCCCAGGCCACGGGCGCGCGGCGGGCGCGGCCGCGCGAGACCGCTGCGGGCTTCATGACGCGGGTGGCATCTCCGGCTTTTCGCCGCGCAGGTAGGCCTGCGCCCCGGCGTGCACGGCCATGCCGAACCTGCCATCGGCCGGCACCGTGAGGTTCAGGGTGCGCGCCTGTTCCATCAGCGTGGTCGTGATCAGAAAACCGTGGTGCAGTGGCAGGTCTTTGCGCGTCACCAGCAGGTGCCCGCCATGGTCGAGCAAGACCTCAAGCGGCAGCGGCGCGTACTCATCGTAGGGCGCCTTGCCAGTGAACATCGCCTCGGCGTCGGCCAGGGAGAGGATCGCGAGCTTGCCCTGATTGGTCTTGAGCAGGCTGGCCACGCGCACGGTGTCGCGCGCCCGGCTCACCAGGGCGTGGCTGAGCGGCAGCTTGTCGCGCAGCAGCGCGACCCACACATCGCCCAGCGCGTCGCCGTCAAGGTCGGTGCGCGACGTGAGGATCTGCAAATGGCGCTGGCGAAATATGTCCCACTGCCGGTACGGCGTATGCGCCGCAGCGCGCACCGCCCAGCACGCCGACGCCACGCCGAGCGCGCCAGACACCAGGAATTTGCGTCGTTCCATGAAACTCCCAGGATGGGTGCGCAGCGGGAGCGAGGTCGCCCGCGCTCCCGCGCCGCGCAGGGGTGGCTACTTCTTCGTGAAAATGTTCGTCGGGCAGATCGTCGAGACCACATAGTTCGGCACATCGACGACGTTGCCGATGCGCAAGTCGCAGGCGACGCTCGTCACCACATAGGCCTGCTCTTTCGTCAGGCCCTTGGTCGCGACCAGCCAGTCGATCATCTGGATCAGCGAGTTGCGCGCCGCCAGCGTGATGTCTTCCGACAAGTTCGTCAGCGGCCCGATTTTCTTGCTGTCGAGGTAGGTGTGGGTCGGCGGAATTTCCCCGGCCGCCTTGAACGGAAAGCCCACGGTGGCGTGGAAGGCGTCAGGCTCAAGCTGCTTGAGTTGCGAGCCGCCTTCAAACTGCGGCTGCTTGACCAGCGAGCCCATGCCCCGGCGGATCTCGGTCTGCACCGTCACGACGGCGCCCATCTCGATCGCCGTGCCCGCCACTTCGCCGTCGCCCTGCGCATAGTGCACGTCGCCGACGAAGAAGCCGCAGCCTTCGATGAAGCAGGGCAGCAGCAGCGTGGTGCCGACGACCATCTGCTTCACGTCCATGTTGCCGCCGTTCTCGCGCGGCGGAATCGTGCGCAGGCACTTCGCTTTGTGGCTGCCGTTCGGGCCGCACACTTCGGGCGGCCGCGCGCCGGTGGGCTCGGGTGGCAGCGCCACGCCGCCCGCCGCGCCCAGCGCCGTTTCGCGGGCCAGCCAGGTGTCAACCTCGGGTTCACCCGGCAGCACGCCCACGGTGCCCATGAAGCCGTTCATCGGAATGCGCACGCCGGGAACCTGGTCCGACACGGCGTCCACGCGTGTCAGGCGCCAGTTCGCGATAAACGGGTTCGGGAACAGGTCGCGCAGGAAGCCGAAGCCGGGCACGATGGTGGTGTAGCCGTACTCGTCGGGCTTGACGTCGATCAGCTTGATCGCGAGCACGTCGCCGCGGCGCGCGCCTTCGATGTACACCGGGCCGGTGATCGGGTGTACCAGGTTCAGGTCGATCGCCGTCACGTCTTTGGGCAGCGAGTTGAGGTGCAGCTTCGCGTCGAGCGCGTCGCGCGTGTGCACCACGATCAACTGGCCCGGCTTGGCCCGCGCCACCGGCTTGATGGCCGGGTGATAGCGGTTCATGCAATTCGG
>JANOLJ010000211.1:0-14951 GCA_031419715.1 Burkholderiales bacterium
GCCGGCGCGCGCATGCGGAACTCGGCATCAGCGCGAAACTGATCTTACGTTTCCTCCGCCACCTGAGCGAAGACGAAGCGCTGGCCACACTCGATGAAGCGCTGCCGCACAAACGCCACTTCATCGGCGTCGGGCTGGACAGCAGTGAGCGAGGCCACCCGCCGGAAAAGTTCGCACGCGTCTTTGCGAAGGCGGCGGCGGCCGGTCTGAAGTGCGTCGCGCACGCGGGCGAGGAGGGGCCACCCGAATACATCCGCAACGCGCTCGACGTGTTGAAAGTGCAACGCATCGACCACGGTGTGCGCTGCATGGAAGACGCAGGCCTGGTGGCGCGCCTGGCCAAGGAACGCATGCCGCTCACGGTGTGCCCGCTGTCCAACGTGAAGCTGTGTGTGTTCAAGTCGCTCGCCGAGCACAACCTGCCGGCGCTGCTGGAAGCGGGCCTGTGCGCCACCGTCAACTCCGATGACCCAGCGTACTTCGGCGGCTACATCAACCAGAACTTCGTTGAGATCTTCGAGGCGCTGCCGCAACTCGGCGCCGCGCACGCCTACACACTCGCGCGCAACAGCTTCGAGGCGAGTTTCATCGATGCGCCGGCAAAGGCGGCGTTCGTCGCACGCCTGGACGAAGCGTTTCGCGAACACGCGCGCTGAAATCCCGCGCCGCCTCGGCGCGGCGCGGGTAGCGCCGAGTGTTGGCCGATCGGGCGCGCGCACTTCGCGGTGATGCAGCGCAATCGCGCCGCCATCGTTTACCACCGCGCCAGCAGTCTCCCGGCCTCGACCTTGGTTTCCCAGCGCTTCAGCGGGCTGTCGCCCTTGGCGATGCATTTGCCGTTCGTCACGTCGAACGACCACTCGTGCTTCGGGCAGGTCAACGTCGTCCCTTGCAGCGCCAGATGCGGAATGTTTGTCGTCTGATGCGGGCATAGGCTGTCGAAGACCTGCCAGGCCTGCGCGCCATGGTGCACGAACAGGCCGCGGCCGTCGCACTCGGTGCGCACGGTGGCGCCTGGAGCGAGGTCGGTGACGGCCATTACGTCGTGCCAGGCGGGCTCATTGCCCATTCCTGCGGCGCGAAATTCCGGCAGGTCCATCGCCAGGATGATGTCTACTGCCCAGACGATTTTCGCCAGGCCGAGTGCCGGGAACGCCATCAGCAATGCGTCCAGCACTTCGGCCGGCGTGCAGCCGTCGCGCAGCGCGCGTTTGAGATATTGGCGCAAGCCCCGTTCGGTTTGCGCATGTACCTTGGTGATGACGGAGATCAGGTCGCGCGTCTTCGGGTCGAGGTGCTTGCCGCAGTCTTTCAGAAACGCGAAGTAGTGGGCAAACGCTTCAGGGCGGGCCTTGATGAGAAAGTTGAGGGCGTCGCTCATGGGGTGGTGCTCCTGGAGTCAGCCGAAGGAACGCGCGGCGTCCCATCGGGAAGGGTGGTCTGGCATTCGTCGAAGATGCGCAGCGTGCAGGCTTTGCACATCGCGCTGTCGAGCTGTGGGTAGACGCTGCGCAAGGCGTCGCCCTTGTGCGCGATCAACTGCTGCGCGCCGATCACGCTGACGGCCTCGCTGCGCTCCAGCATACGCCGCACGGCGGGTTGCGCGCCAACGACCATCAGGCCGCCACCCAGGGCGCGGCGGCGTTGCGCCTCCTCGGTCAGGAGCTGCACGCCGGCCAGATCGACGAAGTTGACGCCTTGGGCCAGCAGCAGCAGCCACTTGCGTTCCGGATTCGCCTCATCAACGCGATGAAACTGCTCGCGCACATGCTCCACGGCGCCGAAGTAAATTGAGCCGCGCAGGCGCAGCATCGCCAGTTGGGGGCAAGCCGGCGCGGCCTCGCCCACGGCGACCATCTTGCGCCGCGGGTTGCCCAGCTCGGCGCGCGGTGGTGCCAGCTCCTCGATCGCCGGCTGCGACGTGCGGTACAGGTAGAACAGCAACGAGATCACGACGCCGACGAACAGCCCCTTTTCCAGGTCCACCAGCACTCCGATCCAGGTGGCCAGCAGCACGATGCGCTCGCGCGGATGGCGCCGCGCAATCTGCCCGATCTGGTGCCAGTCGATCAGCCCCCACGCCACGATGAACAGCACCGCGGCCAGCGCCGCCACCGGCAGGTGAGCGGCCAGCGGCGCAGCGAGCAGCGCGATGGCGAGCAGGAACACGGCTGACATTGCGGCGGCCAGCGGCGTGCGTGCGCCGGCTTCCTGATTCAGGCCGCTGCGGTTGAACGAACCGCTGGACGGATACGCCGAGAAAAAGCTGCCCGCGATGTTCGCGAGGCCCTGGCCGATGAACTCCTGGTCGCTGTCGAGCCGCTGGCCGGTGTGCACCGCCAGCGCACGCGCGACGGCCACCGCCTCGGTCAGGCCGATCACCGCCACCGCGGCGGCCGGAAACAGCAGCGCCTGCAGCGTGGTGAATGACAGATCGGGCATCGACAGTGGTGGCAGCACGGCCACCAGCGTGCCCACGGTCTCGATGCCGGTGCGCGATGCGCCGAGCCACTGGTTCAACCCTGCCGCGACGAGACTGCCCACCAGCAACGCCACCAGCATGTGGGGCACGCGGGAAATAAATCGCCGCGCCAACAAGCCGCTGGCCAGCGTCGCGGCACCGACCAGCGCGACCCACACATGCGCCTGCCCGAGATGGCTGGCAGCGAACAGGACAGTCTCATGGAACATCGCGCCGCGCGGCACCTCCAGACCCAGGAAATTCTTGAGCTGGCTCGCCGCGATCAGGCAGGCCGCGCCCGCGGTAAAACCGACAATCACCGTGTGCGAGATGAAGTTCACCAGCGCACCCAGTCGCGCCAGCCCCATGCCCAATTGCATCAACCCGGCCAGCAGACTGAGCGCAAGCACCATGCCGATATAGCGCTCGCTGCCGGGTTCGGCCAGTGGGCTGAGCACGGCGAGAACCAGCACTGAAATCGCCGTCGTCGGGCCCGTCACGAGTTGCCGGCTCGAACCCCACAGCGCCGCCACAACCGCAGGCACCATCGCCGCATACAAGCCGTACTGCGGCGGCAGGCCGGCGATCGTCGCGAACGCCACACCCTGCGGCAGCACGATCACCGCGCCGATCAGCGCGGCGGATGCGTCATGCCGCATGGATTCGCGCGTCACCATCGGCCGCCATGCGCGCCAGGGCAGCCAGCGCTTGGCGAGCACCGCAGCGCTCACGGCGCTCACGGCGCAGCCGCCACGGTGGGCTCGGGCGCTTGCAGTTCGCCGCGCGTCTCGCGGCCGAGCTGGCGGTAGATCGCGGCCAGCGCCTGGTCTTCGTTCGGAAAAATGTGCTGCGCGCCAATCAGCTCGGCCAGGCCGGTGGCGTGCAGCACGTCGAGCACCTGTTTTTTCAGGCCGCTGAAGACGACCGTGATGCCGCTGCCGCGCAGCCTCTCCACGAGGTGGCGCACCACCTCTTCGCCGGAAGCGTCGATCTGGTTGATGCCCCCGCTCACGACGAGCAGCACCTTGGCCTGCGGCTTGCGCGCCAGCGCCTCGAGCACCGCTTCCTCGAAGAACGCGGCGTTCGCGAAGTACAGGGCATCGTCGTAGCGCAGCGCAATCACGTCGGCGCTGGTGGGCAGGTCGGGGTACACGGCGATGTCGCGCAGCGCGCCGTCCGCGTGGCGGCCGAGTTCGGCGACGCGCGGCTTCATCGTGCGCAGCAAGTACAGCAGCACCGCGAGCGCGGCGCCGATGAGGATGCCTTTGTCCAGGTGCGGCGCGGCGAGCAGGGTCACGCTGAAGGTGATGAGCGCCACCATGCCGTCGGCACGGCTTGCGCGCCAGGTGTGTTTGAGCGCGGCCGGCGTGAGCAGGCTCGTCACCGCGAGCAGGATGATCACCGCCAGCGTCGCCTTGGGCAGGTGGTAGAGCAGGGGCGTGAGGAACAGCAGCGTCGCCACCACGAACAGGCCATTGAACAGCATCGCGAAGCCGGTCTGCGCGCCGGCTTGCAGGTTGATCGCCGAGCCGGTGAACGAACCGCACGCCGGATACGACTGGAAGAACGCGCCGCCCAGGTTGGCCACGCCCTGGCCGATCAGCTCCTGGTTCGGGTCGAGCCGCTGGTGCGTCTTGGCGGCGAGCGCCTTGGCCATCGCGATCGACTCCATGAAGCCGACGAGCGCGATCACGATCGCCACCGACAGCAGCGACCCCAGCGCATCGAGCGTGATGCGTGGCATGCGCAGCGCGGGCAGGCCTTGCGGAATCGTGCCGACAACGTCGCCGCCGCCGGCAAGTTTGAGTTCGCCGTTGCCGATGCTCTTGATGCGCCATTGCCGGCCGTCGGTCTGGGTTTGCGGCGTTGCCTGGCCCGCGAGGTGGAGCGTCGGCGTGGCGCCGGCAGCGGCGGGTGGGCTGAGTTCGAAGGTGGCCGCGCCGATCTCGCGCAGCCGCTCCTTGTTGTCGAGCGCGGCGTCGGTGGCGTCGAGTTGGCTCAGGTGCAGTTCGTGGCGCAGCAACGCCGCGGCGCGGCTATCGCTTTTCTCCAGCACGCGCAGCCGCGCCGCCTGCTCGGTGGTGCGTGCATTCAGATCGCGAATACGTTGCTCGTCGCGGTCGTAACCCGCCGCGAGTTCGCGCAAGCGTGCATCGGCGATCTGCTCGATGCGCGCGCCCGCCTTCTGCTCGTAGCCGATGAGCGCGCTCACCGCAATCGTCAGGCCCACGGCGATCAGCACACTCAACTTCGAAATCGGCGCAATGCGCTTCAGCACGAGGATCAGCGCGAGCGCGAACGCCGACATCGCGAGCGTGGGCCAGTGGGTCTGCGGTAGGTGGCCGAGCATGTCCCACACGTCTTTCAGGAACGAATCGCTTCGGCTCTTGGGAATGCCCAGCAGCAGATCGAGCTGCGACAGCGCGATGATGATCGCCGCGGCGTTCATGAAACCCAGGATCACCGGGTGCGAGACGAAGTTGACGATCGTGCCGAGCTTGAGCGCGCCGAGCGCGAACTGGATGACTCCGACCATCAGCGTGAGCAGCAAGGCCAGCTCGATGTAGTGCTCGGAGAACGGCACCGCCAGCGGCGTGAGCGCGGCGGCCGTCATCAGCGAGATCACCGCCACCGGCCCGGTGGCGAGCTGGCGCGACGAACCCCACAGCGCCCCCAGGATCGCCGGAACGAAGGCGACGTACAGGCCAAAGTGCACCGGCAGGCCGGAGAGCTGGGCATACGCCATCGCCTTGGGCACCAGCACCAGGGCACCGGTGATGCCGGCGATCACGTCGCCACGCAGCACGACCGCACTCACCGGAAACCAGGCGATGAATGGAAAGAAGCGCAGCAGCAGCGCGTCGCGTTTCGAACTGCTGCCCACCGTCACGACACCGCCTGGTAATACAGGTTTTGCGGGTGGTTCGCCTGGGCGAAGAAGAACCAGCGCTCGGCGAGCAGCCCGAGATATTGCACGGCGAAGGCCACGCCTAACCAGCCGAGCGATGCGTCGCGCAGCCCCAGAGCGAGGCAGGGCAGGGGCAGTGCAAAGGTCAGCAGCAGGAAGGCCCACTTCACGCCGCGCAGTGTGCCCGCGCCACGGTGGTGGAAGAACTCACGCGTATTGAACGAGCTGCCCATGAAGCCTTGCGACTTCTGCACCACGTTCGGGTGCTTGACCCCGATGGCGGATTGCGGCGTCGACTTCGGCTTGAGCCGCGCGTTGCGCCACAGCGAGGCGAATCGCCCGAGTGCGGCGAGCACGGTCAGCGCGATCGCCCAGCCGGCGAAGAAAGGCACCAGGTGCGGTGCGCTCGTTATGGTCAAGCCCGCGGTCAAGCCCGAGGTCAAGCCCGCCGCCAGGCTCGAGGCCAGCGTGAAGCCCGAGGCCCCGCCGAGCAGCGTGTAGTTGAGCAAGGTGAGCGGCGAGTGCCACTCGGCCAGGAAGGGCAGGCAGGCGTAGATCATCGCGGTGCACACGAACAGTGCGAACGCGAGCACTGTGGCCGCCACGCCGAGCGCGACGCCGGCGTCCAGCGCCGCGCCCTGACCTAACGTCACGATCACAGGGTTCCAGCCCAGGCCGTGCACCGCGCCGTATGCGGCGACCGCGAGCATGAAGCCGGGCAATACGATCACTTCGCGCGACAACCACGAGGTGCGCCACATCGCCGCAGTGCGCCAGGCGCGTTCGGGCCGGCCGAGGTGGAAGAACGACGCAACCAACCCGGCCGCCAGGAACAGCAGCGCAATGGCGCTGCCCTGGACAAGAAAGGCACGGTCGTCGGTGCGCGGCAGCAGGCCGACGAGCGCGTGGCTCTGCGCGCTGAACAGGGCGAGGAACAAGCCCTGGCCGACGCCGATCAGCGTAGTGAGCAGGATGACGGAGATGGCGGGGTTCATGGCGTCAAAGCTTGCGGGCTCGGCTCACCAGGTGGTGGCGTCGTCGAGCGTCGGCGCATCCGCCGCAGGTTTGGGCAGATGCCCGTCAATGCGCAGCGGATTGTCGGCGCGCACGAGTTCGTCTTGATGAATGCGAATTCGCGTCGGCCGGCGCGGCAGGTAGTGGTTGGCCGGCTTCGTGCCCCACTCGGGCATCAGCGCATAGCCGCCCTGTTCGCGGATCGCGCGCGACGCGTCGGACGCGGGGTCGTGGATGTCGCCGAAGATGCGCGCCGAGGTCGGGCACGCCATCACGCACGCCGGTTTGCGCTCGGCCTCGGGCAGCAGCTTGTCGTAGATGCGGTCCACGCACAGGGTGCACTTCTTCATCACCTTCTGCTGCGCGTCGAGTTCGCGCGCGCCGTAGGGGCAGGCCCAGGCGCAGTATTTGCAGCCTATGCATTTGTCGTAGTCGACGAGCACGATGCCGTCGCTCTCGCGCTTGTACGACGCGCCGGTCGGGCACACCGGCACGCAGGGCGGGTCTTCGCAGTGCAGGCAAGACTTCGGGAAGTGCACGGTTTCCGTGTTCGGAAATTCGCCGATCTCGAAGGTTTGCACGCGGTTGAAGAAGGTGCCGCTCGGATCAGTGCCATAGGGGTTGTCGTCCGACAGCGGCCCCGCCGCGCCTTGGGTGTTCCATTCCTTGCAGCTCGTCACGCAGGCCTGGCAGCCGACGCAGACGTTCAGGTCGATCACGAGGGCAAGTTGCACGGCACTCATTTCTCCACTCCCGTCAAACGCGCCACTGCGCGACCCAGGGCGGCGAGCGGGCCCGGGCGCTTTGCCATTCCAGGGTAGAGCTTCATCGGCTCGAACTGCGGTTGGCTGACCTCATTCGCCTGGTCGTCGCAACGGAAGATGCGCACCCGCACGTCGTACCAGCCGGCCTGGCCGGTGATGGGGTCGGAGTTGGAAATCCTCGTCGCACCATGCTCTGCGGGAAGCTCTTCCGAAATCAGGTGGTTCAGCAAGAAGCCGCGGCGCGACTCGTTCGCGCCGGGTTCGAGGTTCCACGCGCCCGAGGCCTTGCCGATCGCGTTCCAGGTCCACACCGTGCCAGGCTCCACGGCATTGGACAGCCCAGCCTGGCAGCGCACCTTGCCCCATTGCGACTCGACCCAGATCCAGTCTTTGTCGGCAATGCCCAGCGCGGCGGCGGTCTGCGCGTTGACGAATAACACGTTGTGCGCGTGGCTCTGGCGCAGCCAGGCGTTCTGCGAATCCCACGAGTGGTACATCGCCATCGGCCGCTGCGTGATCGCCGCGAGCGGGTACTTGTGCTTGTCGGTCACATGCGCTTCGAGCGGCTCGTAGTAGAACGGCAGCGGGTCGAAGTAGGTGGCGATGCGTTTCTTCAGATGTTCCGGCGGCTTGCGCGTCAGGCCCTTGCCCTGCGCCGCGCTGCGAAAGTGCTGCAGCACCTCGGAGTAGATGTGGATCAGGATCGGCTCCGCATAACGTGTGATGCGGTTCGCGCGCGACCACTCCAGGTAACCCTGGTTCCAATTGCGCATGTACTGAAAGCTGCGCGGCAACTCATGGTGGTAGACGCAGTTGTTCTGTTCGTACATTTCCCACTGGCGCGGGTTGGGCTCGCCGATCAGGAACTTCTCGCCGCTTTTTCCCCGCCAGCCCGAGAGAAAGCCGATGCCCGAGCCTGCTTCAGTTTCCCAGTTGACGATGAAGTCCGGGTAGTCGCGGTACTTGCGCCGCCCCTCCTTCGTCACGAAGGTCGGCAGCTTGAGCCGCGTGCCGAGCTCGATCAGCACTTCCTGGAACGGCGTGCAGGCGCCCGTCACCGGCAGCACCGGAATGCGCACCGAGTCGACCGGGCCGCTGAACTCGGAGATTGGCCGGTCGAGCATCGACATCACGTCGTGGCGCTCGAGGTAGGTGGTGTCGGGCAAGATCAAATCGGCGAACGCCGTCGTCTCGGAGTGGAACGCGTCGGCGACGACGAGGAACGGAATCTTGTAGTCGCCATCTTCATGCTTGTCGTTCAGCATCTCGCGCACGGCCTGCGTGTTCATCGTCGAGTTCCACGCCATGTTGGCCATGAAGATGAGCAGGGTGTCGATGCGGTACGGGTCGCCGCGCCAGGCGTTGGTGATCACGTTGTGCATCAGCCCGTGCACGGAGAGCGGGTACTCCCAGGAAAACGCTTTGTCGATGCGAACCGGGCTGCCGTCGTCGTTGACGAACAGGTCGTCCGGGTCGGCTGGCCAGCCCAGCGCCATGCCATCGAGTGGTCGGTTAGGTTGCACCGCACGTTGGTCGTTCGGCGTGCGCGCGCAAGGTGGAATGGGCCGCGGGAACGGCGCCTTGTGGCGAAAGCCGCCGGGCCGGTCGATGGTGCCCAGCAGCGACATCAAAATGCCCAGGGCGCGCACCGTCTGAAAGCCGTTCGAGTGCGCCGCCAGGCCGCGCATCGCGTGGAACGCCACCGGGTTGCCCGTCACCGTGTCGTGCTCCTTGCCCCAAGCGTCGGTCCAGGCGATCGGCAGCTCGATCTTCTGGTCGCGCGCGGTCACGCCCATTTCATGCGCGAGGCGGCGAATTGTGTCGGCTGGAATTCCGGTGATCTGCGCTGCCCACTGCGGCGTGTAGTCCTTGACGCGGTCTTGCAGCAACTGGAACGCCGGCTTCACGGGCGTGCCGTTCTTGAGCTTGAATTCGCCCACGAGCGATGGGTCGGCGCCGGGCGCGTGCGAGATCACGGCCCTGTTCGTATGCCGGTCCCACCAGAGCTTGTTCTGCGGGTCGTAGCACGCTTCTTCGTGGGGAATTTCGGTGCGCACGAACATGCCGAACTCGTCTTCGTTCGGGTCCAGGTTCACCAGTTCGCCGGCATTCGAATACTGGACGACGAAGTCGCGGTCGTACAGGCCTTTCGCAAGAATCTCGTGGATCACCGCGAGCAGAAACGCGCCGTCGGTGCCGGGGCGGATGGGCACCCATTCGTCGGCAATCGCCGAGTAGCCGGTGCGCACCGGATTGATCGAGACGAACCGCCCGCCGTCGCGCTTGAACTTGGCAATCGCGATCTTCATCGGGTTCGAGTGGTGGTCCTCGGCGGTTCCGATCATGACGAACAACTTGGCGCGGTCCAGGTCCGGGCCGCCGAACTCCCAGAACGAACCGCCGATCGTGTAGATCATTCCGGCGGCCATGTTCACCGAACAAAAGCCGCCGTGCGCGGCGTAGTTGGGCGTACCGAACTGGCGCGCGAAAAGGCCGGTGAGCGCCTGCATCTGGTCGCGCCCGGTGAACAGCGCGAACTTCTTCGGGTCGGTGGCGCGAATTTTCCCCAGGCGCTCGGTGAGTGTGGCGAAGGCTTCTTCCCACTCGATTTCCTCGAAGTCACCCGCGCCGCGCTCGGTACCGGCCTTGCGCTTCAGGGGTTTGAGCAAACGCGCCGGGGAGTACTGCTTCATTGCGCCGGACGCGCCCTTCGCGCAGATCACGCCCTGGTTGATGGGATGCGCGGGGTTGCCGTCGATGTAGCGGATCTTGCCGTCGCGCAGGTGCACGCGGATGCCGCAGCGGCAGGCGCACATGTAGCAGGTGGTCGTGCGCGTCTCGCGCGCCGCCTGCGCGTGCGGGTCTTTGAGGGGATCGTGCAGCGGTGGATGCGCCATCAGGGGACCAGGGTATCAGTGGCGCGACGCGCCGTAGGGATGAACTCGCGCTGTCCTTGCGTGATCGGCGATTAGGCGCGGGCGGTGTTCGCGGCGTCCACTACCGAGAAGAGTAGCGCGTGCTACCCACAAGAGTGATTTCACCACGGCGCAGGAAGAGTTGGATCGTATCCGACGGTCCTCGATGTCGCGCGCCACGCCGCCTTGCCGCACGAGCCGGATGCGAGAGGCCGAGTCGCGCCTACTTCCAAAGTTCCACCGGCTTGCCCGCGGCACGCAGGCGATCGGCCTTGGCGCGGATGTAGCGCTGAAACTCAGGCTCGGCGCGATAAGCGCCGCTGGCCACGTATTCGAGCGAGGTGGCGAGGTGGAATGGGCGCAGGTAGCCGTCGATGCGAAACACCTCGCGCGCCGCGGCGTCGAAGAACACCCAGCTCGGCGTGTAGATCACACCGAGTTCGCGTGCCCAGGCGGCAGCGCCGCGGCGCTGGCCAGACGGCGTGATCACCTCGGTGGGGTCGTTCACCGCGAAGCGGGCGATGTCGAACTTGGGCAATTGCGCGCGCACTTCGGCGCGCTTCAGGCCCTGCACGTGCATCTCGTCGCAAGCCTGGCACGACCGGCTCTCAAAAATCACCGCGAGCGGCCGGCCACCGGAGCGGCGCGTCAGGTCGAACGGCGGCTTCATGAAGAAGGGCTGTTCGTTCAGCGACGGTCGGGCCGTGTCGGCGGGAAGGCCGGCGAAATGCTCACTCAGCGACAGGCGGCTGTCCATGCCGCCGGCCACATAGTCGAGCACCGCGCTCAAACGCTGCGGCGGGTGGTAGCCGTTCAGCCGCGCGACGATGCGGCCGGCGCCGTCGATGAACAGCAAGGTGGGAGTGAACTGCACCTTCAGCAGGCGCGCGAAGTCCTTCTCGCTCATGCGCCGGCCGTCGATCCAAGTCACCTCGCGGTCGCCGAACAGGTTCAGCGCGATCGCGACGAAGTGCTTGCGTGCCTTGTCGACGATTGGCTTCTGGCTGAAGCTGTTCGTCATCAGCTCGCGGCAGTACGGGCAGCCGTCTTGGCCGAAGTACAGCAGCAAACGTTTTCCCTCCCGCGCCGCCGCGGCCGCCTCGTCCTTGAAATCCAGAAAACTCTCGGTGAACCAGGGCGGGATATCGATCGCGTGCGGCGAAGCCACCTGGGCAGTCGCCGCCCAGGTTGGCGCCACAGCGAAGCCTGTCGCGACACCGATGCGCGCTGCCACCACGCCGATCAATGTGCGGCGATCCATCAATCAATTCCCTCGGTCGCGCGCGGCATCACCGTGTACGGAATCGTCAAGCCCAGCGCTTTGGCCATTCTGAGGTTGACGGCGAATTCGAACCGGGGCGGTTGCTCAACGCTTGAACGATGCTGAGCCGGTCCATCATTCGATCACCTCGTCGGCGCGCAGCAGCACGCTGGATGGAATCGTGAGGCCGAGCGCCTTGGCGGTCTTCACGTTGATCAACAGCTCGAACTGGGTCGGCTGCTCCACCGGCAGATCGGCGGGTTTGGCGCCCTTGAGAATTTTGTCGATGTAGATAGCTGCCTTGCGCCAGTGCCACTCGTTCGGTGAAAGGTAGGACATCAGCCCACCGTCCACGACGTAGGGCCGGCCGCCGAACATCGAGGGTATCTTGGCGCGAAGTGTCTGTTCGAGGATGCGCGCGCGGTTCTGGAAGAACATTGGGTCACCCACAACCAGCAGCGCGCCGCCCGCAGAGCGCGCGATCGCTGCGTCCAACTCGCCCGCCGTCGTGACCTCGATGCGATCGAGTCGCAGGCCCAACTTTCCGGCGCGTGTCGACATGGCCGCGAAGAAGAAGCCGTTGGCCGGGTTGGCGCTGTTCATCAGCACGCTGATGCGCTTGACGTGCGGCACGGCCGCCGACAGCAGTTCGACCTGCTTGGCGAGTATTTCTTCGCCGGCCGCCGAGGTGCCGGTCAGGTTGCCGCCTGGCCGGGCCAGGCTGGCGACGAAGCCCGAACCCAGCGGGTCGCCTGCGTTGATCATGACCACGGGCAGGCCGGGCGCGGCGTCACGCGCCGCGCGAATCGTGGTGGTGCCCCCCGTCGAAACGATCAGCGCCACGGGCAGCGCGTTGAGTTCGGCGGCGAGTTCGCGTTGGCGCTGCGGATTCACACCCGCGTGGCGAACTTCGATGATGAGGTTCTTGCCCTCGACCCAGCCCAAATCGCGCAAAGCCGTGCGCATTGTCTCCAATCGCAGCAGGGCCACGGGATCCGTTGCGTCGGTCGGGGTCAGCCAGCCGATCCTCACAACCTTGCCCGCTGTCTGCGCTGGCAGACGAATTGGGGCGAACAGCCCGACGGCCAACCCGGTCATGAAGGTCTTGCGCTTCATCATCGAATCACCTCATCGGCACGCAGCAGCACGCTTTGCGGGATTGTGAGGCCGAGCGCCTTGGCGGTTTTCAGGTTCATCACGAACTCGAACTTGACCGGCTGTTGAACCGGCAGATCGGCCGGCTTTGCCCCGCGCAGCACCTGGTCGACATAACCCGCGGCGCGACGGTACTGGTCCTTCAGGTCGACCGCGTACGACATCAGGCCGCCTGCCTCCGTAAACACGGTGTGCGGGTAGATCGCGGGCTTGCGCTGCTGCGCGACGAGTTCGACGATGGCCTGGCGTTGCGCGAAGTGCATCGCCCTGTCGGGGACGAACCAGGCATCGGCCTGCTTGCCCGCGACGAACGCGGCGACGAGGTCTTCCGCGCGCTGCGCCTTGGCGGGCAACAACTCAATGCCGAGCACGGCAGCGGCTGGGCTCAATTCCAGGGTCGTCAAGTTCGAATCGGGTCCATCAGTCAGGTAGGCGACGCGTACGATTCGCGGAACCGTTTCCTTGAGCAGATGCAGCCGTTTGCCGACCAGTTCGGGGCTCTGGCTGGACAGGCCTGTCACGTTGCCGCCGGGCCGCGCCAGGCTCGCCACCATGCCCATCGCCACGGGGTCGGGAACCGCGACGAAAACGATTGGAATCGTCTGCGTCGCCTGCTTTGCGGCGAGCGCTCCAATGCCGGTCGCCAAGATCACGTCGACGCGCTGCTCGATCAGTTCGCGCGCGAGCCGCGGCAATCGATCGACTACACCTTCGAAGTAGCGACGCTCGAACACGACGTCGCGGCCCTCGGTCCAGCCCAGGCGTTGCAACTCAAGGTCAAACGCCTCCACCAGGGCCGCTGCCTCGGGCGTCACCGGCGGCACGCTGCCCAGCCAGCCGATGCGCTTGATCTTGGCCGGCTGCTGCGCCAGCGCACTGCGCTGTGACAGCGGTGCCACGAGTGCGGCTGCGCACGCAAACCACGCCAACCCGACGCTGCGCCGGTCGACCCAGCCCAGGTCGCGCAGGCCATGCACGAAGGCCCGCACATTGGGATCAATAGAGTCGGGCCCGCTCGAATCGGCGACCAGGGTATTGTTGAACAGGAGTGCGATGCGCGGCATCTTCTGCGCGCGCTGAGCGAGCGCGGTGAAGGGTGCAAGGCAGGCTGCCAACGAAGCCCCAGCGATGAAGTGGCTGCGAACTGTCATTCGATCACCCTCGTGGCTTGCGGCATGATGGTTGCGGCAGCTCGACGCCGAGTATGCGCGCGGTGCGCAGATTCACGACGAACTCGTAGACGTTCGCCTGCTCGACCGGGATCATCGCCGGATTGGCGCCTGACAGCGACCATCAACGTCTCCTCAGGCAAGGCGGAACAACTCGATAGGCTGCTCCCGGCCTTTGACCTTGACTGGGCCAAGCGAAGCAGCTGCCGCGGTCTCCTCTCCGGCGGCCGCGAGCACTTCACCGGACGCCAGGATTTGCGATCCATAGGTCTTGTTCAACTGCTCGATGCGCGACGCCAGGATCACAACGTTGCCGGTGATCGAATACTGCTTGCGCAATGCGGAGCCGATGTTGCCGGAGACCACCTCCCCAGCGTGCAGGCCGATGCCGATCGTGATCGGCGCAATCCGGCCGGATTCCCCGAGCCGCCGGATACCGGCAATCAGCCCGCGCGCCGCGGCAAGCGCATTCGCGCAGTCGCGGTCGCTTGTGAGGGGCGCGCCGAACGTGGCCATGAAGCCGTCGCCGAGAAACTGGTTGATGATGCCGTGATTGCGGTTCACGACGTCGACCGCCTCGGCGAAGACGACGTTCTGCAACGCGACGATTTCCGCTGGCGACTTCTTCTCCACCAGCGGTGTGAAATTGCGAATATCCATGAACATGACGCACACGAACGAGCTCGTGCTCTCGATCTCCGGGCCCGCGTTGAGCAGCGCCTGCGCGATGGCGGGCGAAACCTGCTGGCCGAAGGCGCTCAGCACGCGCTGGCGTTCCTGCAGCGTCCGGTAGGCGTTGCCGACGCGGCGCCTGAGCTGGTACGCGACGAAGCCCGCCGCGAGTCCGGCGAGCGCGAGCATCGTGCCCTTGGCCACGTAGAACTGCGGCAACTCAAGCGGCGAGCCTGCCGCGGCGATGGCGCCGCCCATACCAACGCCAGCGCCGCCCACCCCGAGGTGGGCGAACGCCAGGGCCACGTATTCCAGCGCGGCGACCAGCCCGGTAAAGACGGACAGCCGAAAATCCAAGCGCAGCGTGGTGAGCACGATGAAGACCGCGTAGAGATGGCCGAGCGGGCTCTGCAGCACGTACAGCGGATTGATTTCGCGCGACACGAGCAGGATCAGGATGCTGGGAACGCTCGTTTCGACGAATGCGTTCAGATACCGCAGCGCCACCGGCACGCCTCTTCCGCGGCGCAGCCAGCGGCCGAACAGGTACCGTATGGCAAGCTCGTAGCAAAGCAGCAGGGCGATGACCGCGATGATGTATAAAAACGCGGTAGGCGTGAGGAGACGAAGCA
>JANOLJ010000212.1:0-1582 GCA_031419715.1 Burkholderiales bacterium
GGTGCGCTGGTCATGATGCTCAACGTGGGCCTGAGCGCCACCGCGCTGATGTTCCTCACCGGCGCGTTGCTGCGGCGTACCGGCTCGACCGACTTGTCGGCCTTTGGTGGCCTGAGCCGGCATGTGCCGCGGCTCGCGGTCGCCTTTTTCGTCATCGGCCTGGCGTCCATCGGCGTGCCCGGCACGAGCGGCTTCGTCGGCGAATTCCTCGTGATGCTCGGCGCCTTTCGCGCCGACTGGATGCTTGCCAGCGTCGCCGTCATCGGTGTCATCATCAGTGCGGGCTACTTCCTCTGGTACTACGAGCGCGCCTTCTTCGGCCCGGTGGGCAGCCACAAAATCGCCTCGATGCCCGACCTGAACCGCTCCGAGACCCTGGCCGTCTCTGGCGTGGCGGTGTTGATCCTCGCGATCGGCTTCTTCCCGGCGCCGCTGCTGAACGTCACCGGTCCGTCCATTGCCGCCGTGGTCGCGCGTGTTGACTCAGCGGGCACGCCGAAGACCGCGGCACTCACAGCCCCCGCTGCGACAACCGCCGCCGCGACGCGTACCCCCACGGCGACCACCGTGACGGCGGCGTTGCCCGCCCAGCCAGCCACGCGGCCGTGAGCCCCTTAGCGTCGCCGCTGGGCGAATGCCCCGGCGGCGACCTATGCATTGCCCATCGCATTCGGCCCGTTCAGCGTAGGAGTTGCCGATGACTTTGCTTTTGCAATGCTTGCGCGACGTTCGGGTTCGCTCCGGCGAATTCGATCTGCTGCCGATTGCCACCACCGCGGCCGAGCCCCCCCCTAGAGGCGATCCGGTTCGCCGGGCCGTCCACCCGCCCGTTCCCCGGCCGATGCACCCTCCCGAGCGGGATTGCGCCGCGCCATGACGTCGCAGTTGAGGCAGTTCGAGCGCTACCTGGACCACCTGACACCGGCCTTGAAACATCGAGATCGCGAGGCCGGTCTGCGCGGCTACTGCGCCGGGCTGCTCGCGCCGCTGGCCCGCAAGAGCGTGGAGCCGATGGCGGCGCACCTGGACCCGCGCAATACGCGTTCGCTGCACGAGTCGTTGCATCACTTCGTCGCCGATTCGGCGTGGTCCGATGCCTTGCTGTTGGCGCGGGTTGCGCAGTGGCTCGTGCCGAAGATGGATTTCAGCGCCGGTGGCTGGTGGTTCGTTGGCGATACCAGCCTGTCGCGACACGGCAGCCACATGGTCGGCGTGGCGCGCCAGCACTGCAAGACGCAGCGCCGGCTCGATACCTGCCAACTCGCGGTGAGCGTGTCGCTGGCGAGCCGGCGCGCCAGCCTGCCGCTGGCCTGGCGCCTGTACCTGCCGCGCGCCTGGGCCGACGATGCCGCGCGCTGCGCTAAAGCCGGCGTTCCCGAAAGCCTGGCGTACACGAGTCGGCCGGCGATCGCACTGGCCCAGTTGGAACACCTGCTCGAAGCCGGCGCGCCACGCCACGCCGTGCTCGCCGACACCGAGTACTTCAACGATGCCGAGTTTCGGCGCGGCCTGCGCTCCCTCGATCTCGAATGCCTGGCCCTCGGACAAAGTGCCGCAACGGCCCACCTGCAGCGCCGCGGCG
>JANOLJ010000213.1:0-1613 GCA_031419715.1 Burkholderiales bacterium
CGAGTGCCTCTCGCAGCACTGGTTCGCCAGCCGGCTCTGCGACCAGCGGGCGGGTGTTCATGATGGGCTCTCCAACGGCTGTGCACGGCCGCGAGCAATGCGCGCAAAGGCGCTGCCTGCCGTGCCGCGCTGCATTGCAACGATATCGACCGGCAGGTTCAGTGCTCGCTCGATCGCCATGGTGGTCAGGGCCCGCTGGCGCAGCGTCGGCGGTGCTTCGCTCTCCACCAGCTGGTCCACGTCGCCGCCGCGGGCCCCATCGTCCAGCCTGGAACCAAACAACATCACCCGCGCGTCAGCACCGAACTGCTGGCGCACGCAGTGCAGGATCGTTTGGGTTTGGGCGGCACTCAGGCGCATGGCAGCATGTAGTTTGTCAGGCCACCACGCGGTCGAACGAAAAGCTGCTAAGCGCCGCTCGTGAAGTGGCGTGTTCCAGGTGCTTCGTCACAGTGGCACCCCACTGTGCCTGGCGATCCGGTAGATAGGCAGATCGCGCCCTGGCTGTTGCACGATGAGATCGACGTTGAGGTCCAATGCATCGGCCAGCGCGCTCTTGCACATCAGGCGGGATTGCAGGCTGGGCGCCGACTCGGGTTCCACGTAGATATCCACGTCCCCACCGCGGCGGCTGTCGTCCACACGCGAGCCAAAAAGCCATATGCGTGCGTGCGGCCCCATGCAACTGCGGATGCGTTGCCGGATGGTTTCGGTTTGATCGGGGGTCAAGCGCATGATGTTTGAGACTTGAAGCTCACCTTCAGGTGTGCTCGGTCGGCAGCAAGCCCAGTTCAATCATCCCCTCGCGCTCGAGCCGCGACAGAAATTCGGTGCTGGCGTCAACGCGGTCGAGCAGGTCAACCGAGAACGGCAGGTTCGACTCGGCGAGCGCTTCCCGAAGCTTGCCCAGGGCCGCAAGCGGCAGTTCGACGGGGCTGTCGATCAGCAAGTCGAGGTCGGAATGCGGTTTGAGCCCGCGGCCGGTGGCGCGTGACCCGAACACGCGCACCCGCGCACCGCGCGGCAGGTGGCTGCCGAGGGCGCGCCGCACGAAGTCGGCCTGCGCCGGGAGTAAATGAAGTTCAGCCATGGTTGCGCGTGGCAATGAGGGTGTCGCGCCAGCGCACGTCAGCCACGGCGAACTCGGCGGACGAGACCGAGTCCACGGCGTTCGAAAGCGCCTGCACGGCAGAGCGCAGGCTGCCAAGGTCGAGCGAGCGATCGGCGTGTCCGTCAGTCAATCGTCTCCTCCTTGCTCACGAAGTCGGCGTTCGTCAAGCCGCCACGCGGTCGAACGAAAAGCTGCTGAGCTCGGTTCGTGCAGTGGCGTGCTCCAGCGTGATGGCCAGTACTTGGCCCTGTGCGTCGAGATCCAGCAACGTGTTCTCGTTGAGATCTCGCGTTTCAGCCACGCTGCCGGGCTTCAGTTCAATAAGGAGCGTGTCCGTGTCTTCGAAGTAGCGAATCTTCATGGCTTGAAAACCGTCATCCGCGCAATGCAATGATGAACTCGTCGGGCGAGATCTCTGCTTGGCGAAGCACCCCCGCCAGAGTGCCGACCTTCACCTCGGCGTGCATCGGGACAACACAGCCCTTCGACTCGCGTCGCATGA
>JANOLJ010000214.1:0-3025 GCA_031419715.1 Burkholderiales bacterium
AATGCGGATCATGGGGAAGGACCATTCTTCGACCCGTCGTGCTGCGCGTCTCGACGAAACGGCTCCAATAGCAGACTGGTTTCGCGATCAGCTCACCACATGTGCCGCGGGGAGCTGCACCTGGCCGACTGGCGAGCCCCAACCAGGCGTCGCTGCACAATTGCACCCTATGCCAAACATTGCATCCGCGCTCAAAAGCGAAATCTCTCGCGTCGCCCGCAAAGAAGTGCGCGGCGAAACCCTGGGCCTCAAGAAGGCCGTAAACGCGTACCGCGCAGACATCGCCGCGCTCAAGCGGCGTACTCAAGTGCTGGAGCAGGAACTGCGCCGCCTGAGCAAGGCCACTGCGAAAACTGCGCCGGTCGCAGCGAACGAGGTGTCTTCGCGTACGCTGCGGTTCAGTGCGAAGGGCTTGACGTCACAGCGGCAGCGGCTTGCGCTGTCAGCTCATGACTGTGGGCTTTTGGTGGGCGCGTCGGGTCAGTCCATCTACAAATGGGAGGACGGCAAAGCCCGTCCTCGAGCCAAGCATTTGCCCGGCATCGCGGCCCTCAGGACCTTGGGCAAAAGGGAAGCCGCTGCACGGCTGGCGTCGCTGCGCGGGGCGCCTTAGTCACGCTCCGCCTTTTTCGTAGGAGGCCCACGTTGGCCGAGTGTGCCGACTCCGCGTGTTCGCTTTTGGAACCGTCAGCTGCATTGAATGATCAGGCATGCCCCTGACTCCAGTAGATCTGCATCGAATCGCCGCACGAACGCTGGCGCACTACGACCAGCGCGCCCAGGCGTACTGGGATGGCACGCGCGATCACGACGTGAGCCAGAACATCGATGCACTGTTGGTGCACATCAACGCGGCGCCGCCGTTCGATCTGCTGGATTTCGGGTGCGGGCCCGGGCGCGACCTCAGGATCTCCAAGGCGCTCGGTCATTGTGCGATTGGCCTGGAGGGCTCGCCACAACTGGCCGCGATGGCGCGTACGAGCAGCGGATGCAAGGTGCTCGAGCAGAGCTTCCTGGACCTGAGCTTGCCCAGCAGCCACTTCGACGGCGTGTTCGCCAACGCGATGCTGTTCCACATTCCCAGCCAGGAGTTGCCGCGGATCCTCGGAGAATTGCACGCGACGTTGAAGCCGGGTGGTGTGCTTTTCAGCTCGAACCCCCGCGGCGCCGGTCAAGAAGGCTGGAACGGCGAGCGCTATGGCGTCTTCTACGATTGGCCAACCTGGCACGGCCATGTCAGCGCTGCCGGATTTGTGGAACTGGCGCACTTCTATCGTCCAACGGATGCGCCGATCGAACAGCAGCCATGGCTGGCCAGTGTGTGGCGAAAGCCGACTAGCTGAGCGCCTGATCGCAAACAATCCAGCATGGCCACGTTGCAAATCGAATCCGACTTCCCGCAGATTACGCCGGCGCAGAGCCTGGCCGGGTGGCGTCGCGAGTTCTGTGTCCAACTGCTCGGCGAGGGCGCCGCTCGAATCTTTGTGCGCGCCGTCGAGGAGAGTTCATTCAAGGCGACCGACCTTCGGCGCGCCATCTTGTTTCAACGCCTCGACGCGCGCTTCACTGACCTTGCGGGATGTGTCGACGTGATGCGACCCGATCTCGGGCACCTGGCCGATACCGCGCGGCTCACCCGTCCCGACAAGGACAACCTGTTCGCCACCGTCGAGTTCGACCGAAGCGCCTGGGAGCGTGTGCAGCACGGCGTCGATCGCTGGGCGCGGCGCTGAAGCCGGTTTGGCCCGGCACGCATAGCGGCGTCCTGGCCGTCCGCTGTCACCTTGATCGTGGCGCGAGACATTCAGACTCGTAATCGAAGTTTGGGCATGAAGATTTCCAGCTCGCGGCATGGTTGACGCTCGTCACTCGGCCAAGAATCGAAAGCGGCAGGCGCGGCGTTTTGCTGCACGCACGCGCGGCGGGGTCTATGTCGCATGGTTGCTCGCAGGCGCGGCGGGGCGAGGGTTCAAACCAGCGCGATTTTTCTGGCTTGCTTATCAATTCAGGTGCTTCAAAAACTGGGCGTGCTAACGCTTCGTTCCTGACACGGTGAGCTATCCGCGCCTGCGCCGTGACCAACCTCCCACGAAGGCCAGGCCGGCCAACATGAGGGCGTAAGTTTCTGGCTCGGGGATCGCGGCAACCGAGATCCCGAGTGTGTAGCTCGCCGAAGAGGGCGTCAGCCCTTGTCCGGTCTCGACACCGTTGTCGTCGAAGCCAGTCGCCCCCGCGAATCCGAGCACCGTGAGCGTCAGTGGGCTGACGTTGTTCAGCATGGCGGTGAATCTGAAATCGTTCGTGGCTTCGTTTTCCGGCAGGAAGCTGAAGGTCTGATCGCCCAGAATGGCAGCAAAAAAGCTGACCGAGTCCGGTGCATCCAGGCTCACAGACACTATCCCCGTGAACGGCCCCGGAGAGATGGCAAACGTGTCGACGAAAATGCCCGACACCGTCTGCATGAACGAGCCGCCAAACATGCCTCCGACGGTTGGCGTCAAGGTTACGGTGATGGGCGACGGGTCTTCCTGTGCCGAAGCCAAGCCTGCACCCGCCACCAGGGCGAGCGCGACGGCTGTCGATTTGAAGTTCATGGCAATTCTTTCGAGGAAATTTGTTGATGGGTTGGAGGTCGGGCCAGGCCCTAAACGGCCGACCGCCATGGGCTCAGTGGTGTCGCTCAGGGGCGGCAGCAGCTGCTGCAGGCTGAGCGGCTCGATGCGATCGTCGACCGCCAGGCCCTGCTGGAAGCTGACGAGGGCCTCTGGCGAGGCCATCGCCGAAACCGGCACGCTGCCCGCGTCGGAGGCGGTGACGGTAGGCGCCGCCTGCACCTCGGACGGCGACCAGAAACCGTACACAAACAGAGGCCCTTCTAGGCGAGCTTCGCGGGCGAGCGCGTACGCATCCGCGCGGCCCGAAAAGCCGTTGCGCCGCATGAGGTACTCCTTAAACAGGCGCGCGATTTGGCCGAACTTCGTGCGCTCATCAGCCGACTCCGCGCCGAGCGCGCGCGGCAGCGCGC
>JANOLJ010000215.1:0-12629 GCA_031419715.1 Burkholderiales bacterium
AGCGTCGTGTCCAGCGCCCGGTCCACCGTGAGCGTGAGCGCCGTCGCGTGGGGCATGTGGGTATGCATCACGCAGGCCTTGCGCGCGATGCGGTGGATCGCGGCGTGGATGAACATCGCAGTGGGCTCGACGGCGTGGCGCCCGGCGAGCTTGTTGCCGTGCACGTCGATCATCACGATGTCGTCGGCGCCGACTTCGCTCCACAGCAGACCCCTCGGGTTCAGCAAGAAGCGCCCCGACGCGTCTGGCAACTCGACGCTGAAATGGTTGCAGACGCCTTCGCTCAAGCCGTGAAGTGACGCGGCGCGCAACGCCACGGCCAGATCGGCGCGCAAGCCGCGCACCGCGGCGGAGTTGAAGTCGGATTCGTGAGGGTTGCGGATTTCCATGGCGTTTCCTTGGCATTCCTTGGCGTTTCCTCGCCCAGCGCGGCGAACGCGCGGTGTGTGCCGTCGCAGCGACGGTGTCAGTTGAACGGCGAGTATCGCCCGTTGCGCAACGGCGCATGCGGCGCGAAGCTGATGCGGCGCCGCTCGTCGATGCGCTCGCGCGCGCCCTGGGGCGTCAACTCGCCTTCGACCAGTTCATAGCCGAGCAATGCAAAGACCCGCGAGCCGAGGAAAATCGGCCGCACGTTGCCATACCAATCAACGCACGAGGCCTGGCAGAAGTCGTCGCGTGCCGCTGCCGGCTGCGCGTGCAGCTCGCCCAGCGCGGTGAAGCTGAGGTCGGATTGCCGCAGGAACAGCACGCCGGCCGAGCCGTGGGCGCTGCCGAACTCTTCCGATTGACGGCCGCTGGAAGCGCTCAACACCGGCAGCCCGAGCAGCCCGTCGCCGCCCGAGGTGGGCCGATAGAAGAAGCCGTGCGTGCGCGTCTCGCCCTGTCTCGCGCCGCGTTGCTGATAGTGACCGGCCAGCTGCGCGCCGCCGCGGGTCAGGCGCACGCTGCTGAAACGCAGGTCGTTGCCGGCATTGCCGATCAACACCGCATCGGCACCCATCGCTTCGATGCGTTCCACGCCATGCTCGGCCGCAAGCGCGACCGCTTCGCCCGGGTGAGCGTAGCGCAGTGCCCAGGCCGTTGCGCTCTCGCGGCCGCCCGGCACGTTGTGATGGCGAGCGCCTGCGCCGCCCCACAACAACCAGTCACCGACAAAGCGGTTCTGCACTGCGTGCCCCGGCACGCCGGGCAGCGCGCGGTAGTGCTCGCGCTGCGCGGCGCCGCAGCCATCGCCAAACGCGGTCAGCGGCACGCGCAGCAGCGCCATCGCGCCGCGTGTGTGCTCGCTGCCCCACATGCCCTCACCGGCGCCGTGCTCGCGCAGCAGCACGTTCAGGTGCCCCTGATCGTCTTCAAGAAACGACATCTGGTCGATCGGCACACCGGCCGTCTTCAGCCCACTCGGCGCGCTACCGTCCAGGGGAATGCGAAACACTGCCGACCATGATTGGCCCGCCGGCCGCTGCAGTTGCGGATAGGGGTGTGGCGACACACTGCCGCGCGACGCGCTCGTCCACACGTACACCGACCCCTGCGACACATAGAACACGCGGCCCGCCGGGCCCAGCACCGCCGTCGATTCGCAGTTCAGCTCGGCGGCACCCAGTTCGCACGAGGTCACGCTGTGCAGCGCCAGGGGTTGCCGCGGGTCGAAGTCGTCGTCCGTTCGGTACACGCGCGTCGCCGGCAAGACGCGCTTGAAGTCCCCTGGCGCGGCCTGGCCCTGCCAACGCCGCACGCCAGGGAACAGATGCAGCGGTTGCTGCCCCCAGGGATGCAACAGCGTGGGCGTGTAAAACACGAGCTTGCGCCCGATGAGCCGGCTCGCGTAGTTGCGCGACGAGTAGTAGTCGAAGCTGCGCAAGTGATACGTCGCGCGGTAGCTGAGTGCGCCGTCGCGGCCCAGGTCAAACAGGCCGATCTCGGTGCCGCCGCGCGCATAGCTGTAGCCGATGACGACGACGGTCGAATCGGCGATCAGCAGTTCGTCATACCAGGCACCCTGCGGGTTGGCTCCGGGCGCGTAGGCGTCGACCATGGTCGTGGCGTGCAGCGCGTCGCCATCCACACGCACCGTGAACAGGCGCCCGCGACGCAGGATCACGAGGTGGTCGCCAGCGCGCTTGACGATGCCGCCTTCGTCCACGCCCGCCGTTTGCACGTTCGTGATCGACTCCGCGGCCGCCGCGCCAGTGGCGGCGTCGGCACTCTTGGCCATGGCAGACGGCGCCATCGCTTGCGGCTGCGCGTTCAGCCCGCCATCGCCCTCGGCCTTGCTGCGCCGGGCCTCGCCCCGCAGTTTTTCCGCCTGGCCGCGCCAGCGCGAAAGTGCTTGCGTCAGTTCCGCTTCGCTGCGGTAGGCGGCCAGCGTGCTCACTTCTGCCGTGCTCGGATGCGCAGCTACGGCGCGGGCTGAAAATGTGCAGAACGTCAGCGCGGCAAACGCCAGCGTGGTGCCGATCAGCCTGGTACGGCACAGGCCCGTGGAAGACACTCTTGCAAGAGGCAATCGGTGGTTCAGCATCGCAGGTTCCCGTGGTGGAGGCACCACGTCGAACGGCGCAGCTGCGCAACCGGGGTGAACTATTTGAGTGTGGCTGCGACCCCTTGCGCCTTGGACAACATTTCGTCGTACAGCGCGAGGTAGCGGCTCGCCGCCTCGCGCCATGAGAAATCTTGCGCCATGCCGCGCAGCATGAGCTGCCGCCACACCGCCGCGGTGCGAAACGCGAGTACGGCACGCTGCAGGGCCACCTCCAGCGCCGCCGGGGTCGCGGCGTCGAAGGTGAAACCCGTGGCCCGGTCGGCGGCCAGGGTTTGCGCTGTCTCGTTCACCACCGTATCGGCCAGGCCACCGACGCGCCGCACTACCGGCACGCTGCCATAGCGCAGCGCATAGAGCTGGGTCAGGCCGCAGGGCTCGAAGCGCGATGGCACGAGCAGCGCATCGGCGCCGGCAATCAAGCGGTGCGCCAGCGCTTCGTCGTAGCCGATGCGCACCGCCACTTTGCCCGGATGCGCCCGCGCGGCCGCGCTGAACGCGGCTTCGAGTGCGGCGTCGCCACTGCCCTGCAGGCAGAACTGGCCGCCCATTTGCAGCAGCGCGGGCAAGGCAGCGAGCACCAGGTCAAGGCCTTTTTGGCCGCTGAGACGGCTCACGACGCCAAACAACGGTGCATCGGTCGAATCCACCAGGCCAAGTTCGGCGCGCAGCGCGCTGCGGCAGCGCGCCTTGCCTGCCAGCTCGGCAGCCGAGTAGCACGCAGCCAGTGCCGTATCGGTGGCCGGATTCCAGACGTCGCGATCCACGCCGTTCAGGATGCCCGACGCATCACCCGCGCGGCCGCGGATCACACCGTCCAGCCCGCAGCCGAACTCGTTCGTGCCGATCTCGCTGGCGTAAGTCGGGCTCACCGTCGTGATGCGTCTCGCGTACTTCAACCCGGCTTTCATGAACGAGATGCGGCCGTGGAATTCGATGCCGTGGGAGGCCCAAATCGCCGAGGGCAGACCGAGCTGCCCGAAGTCGCCCGGCGCGAACAAGCCCTGGTAGGCCAGGTTGTGCACGGTGTAGACACTTTGCGCCGTCGTTCCCGGGTGCGCGGCCATGTAGGCGCAGGCCATCGCCGCGTGCCAGTCGTGGGCGTGCACGATCTGCGGCGTCCATTGCGCGTCGATCTCGCCCGCCGCGAGATGCGCCGCGACCCAGCCGAGCAGCGCAAAACGCTGAAGGTTGTCGCTCCACTCGATGCCTGCCGCGTCTTCATAGGGCCCGCCGCCACGCCGGTAAAGGTAGGGCGAATCGATCACATAGACCGGCACATGGCTGTATGGCAATTGGCCGCAGCGCACGCTGATGCGCAGGGCACCGAACATCGGGCCGATCTCGAGCACGGTTCTCTGGTGCAGCACGGCGTCGAGGATCGCGGGCAGCCCCGGCAGCAGCAGGCGCACGTCGGCGCCTGCGTCGATCAAGGCACGCGGCAAGGCCCCCACGACATCGGCCAACCCCCCGGTCTTGACGAGGGGGAAGACTTCGGCCGCGACTTGCAGGACTTTCATGCGGCTCGGGACAGGCGCGCCAGCATGTCGCGCGTCACGAGCGTGATGCCGTTCTCGCTGCGCTCGAAGCGCGCCGCGTCGGCTTCCGCGTCTTCGCCGATCACCATGCCATCGGGAATCTCGCAACCGTGGTCGATGACGGTGCGGTTCAGGCGAGCGCCGCGCCCGACCTGGACCGAGGGCAACAGCACTGACCAGTTGACGCTCGAATACGAGTGCACGCGCACGCTGGAAAACAGCACCGAGCGGAACACATGGCCGGAGATGATGGACCCGCCCGAGACCATGGACTCAACCGCCATGCCGCGCCGGGTGTCGGTGTTGTGCACGAACTTGGCGGGGGGAAGCTGCGGCTGGTAGGTCCAGATCGGCCAGCTCGTGTCGTACAGGTTCAGCATCGGCACGGTGGCGGTGAGGTCGATGTTGGCGTCCCAGTAGGCGTCGATCGTTCCTACGTCGCGCCAGTACGGTTCTTCGGCGGGTTTGTCGCTGACACAACTGAGTGCGAAAGGATGGGCCGACGCCTTGCCTTCGCGAACCAGTTTGGGAATGATGTCCTTGCCGAAATCGTGGCTTGAGTTCGGGTCGGCGATGTCGCGCGCGAGTTCGTCGTAAAGATGTTGCGCGTCGAACACATAGATGCCCATGCTCGCCAGCGCCTTGTCGGGCTGGCCGGGCATCGGCGGCGGATCGGCGGGTTTTTCGACGAAGTCGAGAATCTTCCACGCCGCGTCCACCGACATCACGCCGAACGCGCTGGCCTGCTCGCGCGGCACCCCGATACACGCCACCGTGCACGGCCGGCCCTTGGCCACATGGTCGGCGAGCATCAGCGAATAGTTCATTTTGTAGACATGGTCGCCCGCGAGCACGACGATGTAATCCGCCTGGTAGCCCTCCAGGATGTCGACGTTCTGGAACACCGCGTCGGCCGTGCCGCGGTACCAATGTTCCTCGTCGGTGCGTTGCTGCGCCGGCAGCAGGTCGACAAACTCATTCTTCTCGCCGCGCAGGAACGCCCAGCCGCGCTGCAAATGGCGCAGCAGGCTGTGCGACTTGTATTGCGTGATCACGCCGATGCGCCGGATTCCGGAGTTCAGGCAGTTCGACAGCGCGAAGTCAACGATGCGGAACTTGCCGCCGAAATACACCGCGGGCTTGGCGCGCCGGTCCGTGAGGTTCTTCAACCGGCTGCCGCGCCCGCCGGCCAGCACGAGAGCCACGATGCGCTTGCGGCGGTCGATATTCAGGGAGGGGTCAGTGATGCTCATCTCGTTCCTTCCGTTTGCCCTGCATCAGCACACGGCGTGCCGACATTCTGGCGCCAAACGCCTACGCATCGATGCCGCTGCCGCGAAGCGTGCGCTCTGGTTGTACATTTCGGGCTCGCGAAAAGACGAGAAAAGGAACACCGGTGAAACCTGTTTCCCCAACGCCCACGCCGGTTGCCGCGGCGATCGAAGAGCACCTGCTGCAAACCGTCGGTGTGAACCCGGCGCAGGCCAGTCCCGCCGAGCTGATGCAGGCGGTCTCGCAGGTGGCGCGGCAACAGCTCTCCAAACGCTGGGTCGCCACGCAGACCATGGAATCCGCCGCCAAGGCGCGCCGGGTGTACTACCTATCGATGGAATTTCTCATCGGCCGCACGCTGGGCAACGCGCTCGGCGCGCTCGATCTCAATCAGGCCGCCACGCAAGGTATGGCGGCGCATGCGAAACGACTCGAAGACGTGGCCGATTGCGAGCCCGACGCCGCCCTGGGCAACGGCGGCCTGGGGCGCTTGGCGGCGTGCTTTCTCGATTCGATGGCCACTCTCGGCCTGCCCTCGTTCGGCTACGGCATCCGCTACGAATACGGCATGTTCGCGCAGGAAATCCAGAATGGCTGCCAGATCGAGTACCCCGACCCCTGGCTGGAAAATGGCACGGCCTGGGAGTTTCCGCGCAGTGGCCTGACCTACGCGGTGCGCTTTGGCGGCTGGGTCGAGCACATCGGGGCTAAGGCGACTTGGCGCGCCGCTGGCGAAGTGGCGGCCAAGGCCTGCGACATGGTGATTCCCGGCCACGGCACCACCAAGGTGAGCACGCTGCGGCTGTGGAAGGCGCAGGCTCCCGCGCATATCGACCTGCACGCATTCAACACCGGTGACTATGCGCGCGCCGCGGGCATCAAGAACGAATACGAAAACATTTCCTGGGTGCTCTACCCGAACGACAGCACGCCGGCCGGGCGCGAGCTGCGCCTGCGGCAGGAGTACTTCTTTGTTGCCGCGTCACTGCAGGACATCGTGGTGCGTCACCTCGAAGAGCACGCCACGCTGGCGAACCTGGCCGACAAGGTGGCGATTCATCTGAACGACACCCACCCTGCCATCGGCGTGGCCGAACTGATGCGGCTGCTGTGCGACGAGCACGGCCTGGCGTGGCAGCCGGCGTGGGCAATGTGCCAGCGCATCTTCTCCTACACGAACCACACGCTGATGCCCGAGGCGCTGGAAACCTGGCCGGTCGGGCTGATCCAGCATGTGTTGCCGCGCCACTTGGAGATCATCTTCCGCATCAACCAGGAGATGCTCGACTACGCCGCCGTACAACGCCCGGGTGACCCGGGTCTGCTTGCGCGGATTTCATTGATCGACGAAAACGGCGAGCGCCGCGTGCGCATGGCGCACTTGTCGGTGATCGGCAGCCACAAGGTGAACGGCGTGTCGGCGCTGCACTCGGAGCTGCTGGTGAAGACAATCTTTGCCGACTTCGCGAGCCTGTGGCCAGGGCGCTTCGTCAACATGACGAACGGCGTGACGCCGCGGCGCTGGCTGGCGCAGGCCAATCCCGGCCTGGCCGCGCTGCTGGATCAAACCCTGGGCAACGCCTGGCGGCTCGATCTCGATCAACTGGCGCGCCTGAAAGAAAACCAGGGCAGCGGCGCCTTCAAAGACGAGTTCCTGCGCATCAAGCACGCCAACAAGCTGCGCCTGGCGGAGCATGTGCGGCACAACACCGGCATCGCGCTCGACCCGCAAAGCCTGTTCGACGTGCAGGTCAAGCGCATCCATGAATACAAGCGCCAGTTGCTCAACATGCTGCACGTGGTGACGCGCTACCACGCCATGCTCGCGGCGCCGGACAAAGATTGGGTGCCGCGCAGTTGCATCTTCGCCGGCAAGGCGGCGTCGAGCTATCACATGGCCAAGACGATCATCCGCTTGATCCACGACGTGGCGAGCGTCGTCAACAATGACCCGCGCATCGCCGGGCGCCTGAAGGTCGCGTTCATTCCAAACTATGGGGTGTCGGTGGCCGAGCTCATCATGCCCGGGGCCGACCTGTCGGAGCAGATTTCCACCGCCGGCACCGAAGCCTCGGGCACCGGCAACATGAAACTCGCGCTGAACGGCGCGCTGACGATAGGCACCGACGACGGCGCGAACATCGAGATCCGGCAGAACGTGGGCGACGACAACATCTTCATCTTCGGCCTGCGCACCCCGGAGGTTGCGGCGCTGCGCAAAAGCGGCTATCAACCGATGCGCATTTACGAGAGCAACCCGGCGTTGAAAGCCGTGCTCGACGCCATCGGCGGCGGCGCCTTCTGCGCCGATGAGCCGACGCGCTATCGCGGGCTGGTCGACTCGCTGCTCTGGGGCGGTGACCACTATCTGCTGCTCGCCGACTATGCCGCCTATGTGCAGACGCAGGAGCGCGTCGACACCTTGTTCCGCACGCCGGCGCAATGGGCGGCGCGCGCCATCGCCAACGTCGCGGGCATGGGCAGTTTTTCCTCCGACCGGACGATCCGCGCTTACGCGAGCGAGATCTGGAATGTCGCGCCGCTCGGGCGCTGACGCAGCCTCGACCCGTCAAGCGTGAGCCCGCTGCAACCCGGCCGGCCCTGGCCCCTGGGCGCCACCTGGGACGGCCAGGGCGTCAACTTCGCCGTCGTCTCGGCGCACGCGAAGTCCATCGAGTTGTGCGTGTTCGATGCGCAAGGCAAGGTCGAGCTTGCGCGCACGCCCTTGACGGGGCACAGTCACGACGTGTGGCACGGTTATCTCCCGAGCGGCGCACCGGGGCTGGTCTACGGCTATCGCGCCCACGGGCCGTGGCGGCCCGAGCGCGGCCAGCGCTTCAACGCCCACAAGCTGCTGCTCGACCCGTATGCGCGTGAGATCGTCGGCCACCTTGAATGGCGCGCCGAGCACTTCGGCGCCGATGCGCAGCACCCGCACCACCCCGACGGCTGCGACAACGGCGCGTTCGCGCTGAAGGCGCGGGTCGTCGACAACACCTACGACTGGGGCGATGACGCGCATCCGCACACGCCGCTGGTCGACACCGTGCTCTATGAGCTGCACGTCAAGGGTTACACGAAACTGCATCGTGACGTGCCCGAGGCCCTGCGCGGCACCTACGCCGGCGTCGCGCACGACGCGGCAATCGCGCACCTGAAGAAACTCGGCGTCTCCGCCGTCAACCTGCTGCCGGTGCAGCAGCGCGTGGACGAGCAGCGCTTGAGCAAGATGGGTCTGTCGAACTATTGGGGCTACAACACGATCGGCTTCTTCAGCGCCGAGCCGCGCCTGGCGAGCGGCGCGTCGGGCCTGAGCCCACGCGACGAGTTCCGCGCGATGGTGAAACGCCTGCACCAGGCCGGCATCGAAGTGATTTTGGACGTCGTTTATAACCACACGGCCGAGAGCGACGAACACGGCCCCACGTTGAGTTTCCGCGGCCTCGACAACGCGCTGTACTACCGCTTGCAAAGCGGGCACCGTGCGAGTTACGAAAACCACACCGGCTGCGGCAATACGCTCGACCTGCGCCAGCCGCGCGTGCTGCAACTCGTGATGGACAGCCTGCGCTATTGGGCGGGCGAGATGCACGACGACGGGTTTCGCTTCGACCTCGCGCCTGTGCTCGGCCGCACCGACCATGGCTTCGACAAACGCGCCCAATTCTTCACCGCGATCGCGCAAGACCCTTTGCTCTCGCGCCTGAAGATGATCGCCGAGCCGTGGGACGTCGGACCCGGCGGCTACCAGCTCGGCGGCTTCCCGCACGGCTGGCTGGAGTGGAACGACCACTTTCGCGACACGATGCGAAGCTTCTGGGTCGAGCATGGCAGCACCCGGGGCGAGTTCGCGCAGCGGCTCTGTGCGTCCTCAGCCACCTTTCAGACGCAGGGCCGCATGCCGGCCGAATCGGTGAACTACGTCGTCTCGCACGACGGCTATACCCTGCGCGACCTGGTGAGCTACGGCCAAAAGCACAACCAGGCCAACGGCGAGAACAACCGCGACGGCCATGGCCACAACCACAACCACAACAGCGGTGTCGAAGGCCCGAGCGACAACCCGGCGGTGAACGAGCAACGCGCCCGCCTGCAACGCGCGCTGCTGGCCACCGCGCTGCTCGCGCAAGGCACGCCGATGCTCGCGGCGGGAGACGAGCTCGGCCATACGCAGCGCGGCAACAACAACCCCTACTGCCAGGACAACGAGACCACCTGGATCGACTGGGACCGGATCGACACCGATCTGCTCGCCTTCACGCAGCGCGTGCTCGCGCTGCGGCGTCAGGCCTTGCCGCTCGGCAACCGCTGGTACGACGGATTGACCGACGCCAAGGGCTTGCACGACCTGACCTGGTTGCACACCGACGCCAAGCCGCTGCACGGCGAAGAATGGCGTGAGCCCGGCCGGCAAACGCTGGCCTGCCTGATCGGCAAGCCGGGGCGCGCCGCGGCGCCGCTGTTGTGGCTCATCAACGGCAGCGCCGCCGCCGCGCAATTCATGCTGCCCAGTGGCGTCTGGCAGGCCGTGCTCGACACAACCCACCCGCGTGGCGCGGCGTCTTGGCAGGGCCAGGGTGACACCCCACTCGCGGTCGGCGCGCGTGGCATGTTGGTGCTGGCCGCCGCAGGCAGCAAAATCAGCCTGTAGTACTTGAAGCACCACGACTTGAAGTACCACGACTTGAAGCCCCACGCTGAGAATGACGACATGACCTATTGCATCGGCATCAAGCTCGACGCCGGCCTGGTTTTCCTCTCCGACTCGCGCACCAACGCGGGCCTGGACCAGATCAGCACCTTTCGCAAGATGATGGTCTATGAGAAGCCGGGCGACCGGCTGATGGTGATGCTGTCTTCCGGCAACCTGTCGATCTCGCAGTCGGTGCGGGAAATCCTGCAGGTCGAAAAACTGGAGAACGACGAGGGCCCGCCGCTGACGATCTGGAACGCGACCAGCATGTTCGACGCGGTGCGCGTGCTCGGCAGCGCGGTGCGCCGTGTCTACGATCAGGACGGCCCGTCGCTCAAGCAATCGGGCATGGACTTCAACGCGACGATGATCTTCGGTGGCCAGATCCGCGGCGAAGCGATGCGCCTGTTCCTTGTTTATGCGGCGGGCAATTTCATCGAGGCGACACGCGAGACGTGCTACTTCCAGATCGGTGAATCAAAGTACGGCAAGCCGGTGCTCGACCGCATGCTCACCCCCGCCACACCGCTGGATGAGGCGGCAAAGTGTGCCCTCGTGTCGATGGACTCCACCCTGAAGTCGAACCTGTCGGTCGGTTTGCCGCTCGACCTGCTGGTGTACGAACGCGAACGTTTCGAGACGCAGAAGATCGTTTGCATCGATGAACACAACCCCTACTTCCACATGATCCGCGGCAGCTGGGGGCAAAAGCTGCGGCAGGTTTTCGAATCGATCGAAGACCCTCACTGGGACGGCAGTCTGAGCGCACACCCGTTGCGCAGCGCATCGCCGCGCTATGAGGCGATGCGCAAGATCACGCATCCGGGGGAGAAAATCGTCTAGGCCGCAGGCCACGACCGCACCGAATCGGTGACCTCTGGTCTGGAAGTTGCTATCCCGTGATGAGCCCTCAGGAGCCCGCCGCATGAGAGTCAGCTTTGACGAGATGCACACCAACGCCGACGCTGACGCCGTGCGTGATCACTACCGCAGCTATCAGCGCTGGCTCGCCGAGCAACCCGGCGACGTGATCCGCTCGCGCCGCGAAGAAGCAGAAGTGATCTTCCGTCGCGTCGGCATCACGTTTGCCGTGTACGGCGCGAAAGATGAAAACGGCTCGGGAACCGAGCGGCTCATCCCCTTCGACCTGATTCCCCGCGTCATCCCGGCCCAGGAATGGCAGGAGTTGGAGCGCGGCTTGCGGCAGCGCGTGAGCGCACTGAATCGGTTCATTCATGACGTCTACCATGGGCAAGACATCCTCAAGGCCGGCATCGTCCCGGCGGAGCAGGTGCTCAACAACGCCCAGTTCCGCCCCGAAATGATGCATGTCGATGTGCCGTGCGGCGCGTACTCGCACATCGCGGGCATCGACATCGTGCGCGCCGCGAACCCCGACGGCAGCGGCAGCTACTACGTTCTCGAAGACAACCTGCGCGTTCCCAGCGGCGTGAGCTACATGCTGGAAAACCGCAAGATGATGATGCGGCTGTTCCCCGAGCTGTTCAGCCTGCACCGGGTCGAGCCGGTGGCGCATTACCCGGATCTGCTGCTCGAGACGCTGCGCGCGGTGGCGCCGGCCACGGCAAACGATCCCACCGTCATACTGCTGACGCCCGGCATGTACAACAGCGCCTACTTCGAGCACGCCTTCCTGGCCCAGCAAATGGGCGTGGAGTTGGTCGAAGGCCAGGACCTGTTCGTCGACGACGGTTTTGTCTTCATGCGAACCACGCAGGGGCCCAAGCGCGTTGATGTGATCTATCGGCGTGTCGACGACGACTTTCTCGACCCTGCGGCGTTTCGGCCCGAATCGACGCTGGGCTGCGCCGGGCTGCTCGGCGCCTACCGCGCCGGCAACGTGACGCTGTGCAACGCCATCGGCACCGGCGTAGCAGACGACAAGTCGATCTATCCCTATGTGCCGAAGATGATCGAGTTCTATCTCGGCGAGAAACCCATTCTTGCCAACGTGCCGACCTACCTTTGCCGCTCGCCCGACGACTTGAAGTACGTGTGCGACCACCTGGGCGAACTGGTCGTGAAGGAAGTGCACGGCGCGGGCGGCTACGGCATGCTCGTCGGACCGGCCGCGACGCAGGCCGAGATCGCCGACTTCAAGGCAGCGCTGCTCGCGAACCCCGCCAATTACGTCGCCCAGCCGACACTCAGCCTGTCGACGTGCCCGACCTTCGTCGAAAGTGGAATCGCGCCGCGCCACATTGACCTGCGGCCGTTCGTGCTTTCCGGCAAGACGGTTCAGATCGTCAGCGGCGGACTGACGCGCGTGGCGCTCAAGGAGGGCTCGCTCGTCGTCAATTCATCGCAGGGCGGCGGCACCAAGGACACCTGGGTCCTCGAGGCGTAGAGTGCCATGCTGTCGCGCACCGCCGATCACCTCTACTGGATGGCCCGCTATATGGAGCGCGCGGAGAACACCGCCCGCATGCTCGACGTGAACTACCAGACCTCGCTGCTGCCGCAGTCCGCCGCCGTGGCGCAGGTGGGGTGGGAGGGCCTGCTCGTCATCAGCGAGCTCATGCCCTCGTACAACAAAAAGTACGGCCAGGAAATCACGCCG
>JANOLJ010000216.1:0-5927 GCA_031419715.1 Burkholderiales bacterium
CTTCTGGTGCGGCGGCAGCGGCGGCGGCAGTGCCGCAAGAACTGAACGGCCTCGCGCTGATGTGGACCGTCATCAAGGACTGGCTGCGCGGCCTGCTCGGCAAGAAGGCCGCTTGAATCCGCCGGCGCAACGCATCGACGAGGTGTTCGCCTTGCAGCGTCAACTGCAAGGCGCGGGCTATATCGCCGAACCCTCGCTTGCTAGCGCGCTGCTGCTCATGCTTGACCTTGGCCGGCCGCTGCTGCTGGAGGGCGACGCTGGCGTGGGCAAGACGGAAATCGCCAAGGCGCTGGCGACGCTGCGCGCAACAAAACTCATTCGACTGCAATGCTACGAAGGCCTCGACGTGCATTCGGCGATGTACGAATGGAACTACCAGCGGCAGTTGCTGGCGATCAAGTTGCTTGAGAACGACGAGCGCTCGGCGGCGCTCAAGGAGCAGGACATCTTCTCCGAGCGCTACCTGCTGAAGCGCCCGCTGCTGGAGGCGATCAGTTGCGATGTGCCGCCGGTGCTGTTGATCGACGAAGTCGACCGCGCCGACGAAGCCTTCGAAGCCTACCTGCTTGAGCTGCTGTCCGACTACCAGATGTCGATTCCCGAACTCGGCACGCTGCGCGCGGTGAGCAAGCCGATCGTCATCATTACCAGCAATGGCACGCGCGAGCTGTCCGACGCGCTGCGGCGGCGCTGCCTGTATCAGTACATCGACTACCCGGCGTTCGACAAGGAACTGGCGATCGTCAACATCAAGGTGCCGCAGGCGGAGCGTGAACTCGCGCGCCAGATCGTTGAATTCGTGCAAAGCGTGCGGCGCATGGAGTTGCAAAAAAAGCCGGGTGTCGCGGAAACGCTCGACTGGGCGGCCGCACTGCTGCGCCTGGGAATCACGACGCTAGCCGACGACGGCGCGACGCGCATCATGGAAACATTGAGCGCCCTCATCAAGACACGCGCCGACCGCACCGCGTTCACGACCGACGTCGTCGCGCGCCTTGCCGCGGCGTGTTGAGTGGTGTGATCGCGCATCCTGCAGGTTCGGGGTCCGGGCCTCTCGCGGCGCCGGCAGTGGCGCTGCCGCCGGGCGCTGAGCCTGGTGCCACATTGCGCGCGCGCATCACCGGGTTCGCCGGTTTCTTGCGCAGCAACGGGTTTGCGCTCGGTGGCGCGGATTCGGTGCGCGTGGTCGACACGGCGCTGCGCACCGGTGCATTCGACCGGCAAGTGCTGCACTGGAGCCTGAAGGCCTTGTTGTGCGGGCGTGGCGACGAGTGGCGGCGCTTCGACGCACTCTTCGACGCCTATTTCCTGCCGCCCAACAAGTCGGCGTTCGTCACGAGCGATGGGGTGACCGCCGCGGCGCGCAATGTCGCGCAGGGCGACCGGGGCGGCGCCGCGAGCGAGCCCGGCGAAGGCGCAGGCCACGGTGTTTCAGACGACGCCGACAGCGGCGCCGCGCGCCATGGCGCGAGCCGCGAGGAATTGCTCGCATCGACCGACTTTCGCGACCTGAACAAGGCCGACGACGCGCGCGACATCGAGGCGCTGATGCGCCGCTTCGCGCGCCGCCTGAAGCATCTGCAACTGCGCCGCGAAGCGGCGTCGCATCAGGGGCGGCGCATCGACCTGCAAAGCACGATACGCGCAAGTGTCGCCTGCGGCGGCACGCCGTTGCGCCTGGCGTGGAAGCGGCGCCGCCGGGTGCGGCCGAGACTCGTGTTGCTGCTCGACGTGAGCCGCTCGATGAGCCTGTACAGCTTTTTCTACTTGCGCCTGGCGCGCGCGCTTTGCACTGAGCTCGCCGACGTGCACTGCTTCATCTTCCACACGCGCATCACGGGTGTGATTGAAGCGCTGCGCGACCCCGATCCGTGGCGCTCCCAGGAGCGCATGCACCTGCTCGCCGCGGGTTGGGGCGGAGGCACGCGCATCGGGCAGTGCCTGCAAGATTTCAATCGCGATGCCGGTGCGCGCCTCGTGCATTCGCGCACCGGCGTCATCATCGTCAGTGACGGCTACGATACCGGTGAGCCGCGGCAGTTGGCGGCGTCGCTGGCGGCGCTGCGGCAGCGGGCGCGGCGCGTCGTGTGGCTCAATCCCTTGTTGAATCAACCCGGCTTCACCCCAGAATCGCAAGGCATGCAGGCGGCGTTGCCGCACCTCGATCTGCTGGCGCCGGGAGCCGACCTCATGGACCTGGAACGCATGTTGCCGCACATCATCGAAAGCCTGCGATGAACAACGATCAGTTGCTCGACCTCGCGCGCGAGCTCAACGCCAAAGGCGAGGCCTATGCCCTCGTGACCGTGGTGCGCGCCGTTGCGCCGACCTCGGCGTATGTGGGCGCCCAGGCGATCGTGCTCGCGGATGGCACGCTGCACGGCTGGATTGGCGGCGGTTGCGCGAAAGGTGTCGTGGTTGAGGCCGCGCGCGCCGCGATCGCCAAGGGCCAGCCCAAACTCGTGCGCATCAGCAACGACGAAGTGCTGACCGAAGAAGACGTGGAACACCACGCGATGGCGTGCGCGAGCAACGGCAGCATCGAACTCTTTGTTCAACCGTACAGCGCGTCGGATGCGCTGTGCATCCTCGGCGACACGCCTGCCGCCGACGAGGCGCGCTTTCTCGCGCAGCGGCTGCGCATCAGGCTTGCCGCATCGCCAGGCGAAGCGCCGATCGTGCTCGTCGCCACCCAAGGCCAGGGTGACGAGGCCGCGTTGGAGACGGCGCTGCGCAGTGGTGCGAACCATGTGCTGCTGATCGCCAGCCGGCGCAAGGCCGACAAGCTGCGCGCCGTGATGCGCATGCGCGGCATCACGCAGGCGCAGCTCGGCAAGCTGCTCTCGCCCGCCGGGCCTGACGCTGGCGCCAAGACGCCGGGTGAGATCGCCTTGGTGGCGATGGTCGGCGTACTCGCGCTGTTGCGCGGCCGGGTGACTCTCCCCGCCGGTGCCGAGCCGGGCCCACCCGCCCAGGTTGAAAGCGCAGAAGCGGCACCAGGAAAGTTCATCAACCCCGTGTGCGGCATGGCGGTGAGCATCGCAGAGGCGAAACACGTCGAGGCCTATCAAGGAGTGAACTACTATTTCTGCTGCGACGGCTGCACCACGACGTTTCGCCAAGACCCCGCCAAGTACGCAGCGCTGCACCTCACTTCCATGGGGACATCATGAAATCCATCGGCATGGCATGCACCGCAGTCGCTTTGTTGGCGCTGACCGGCTGCGAATCAACAACGCGAATCGAGGCACGCGACCAGAGCGCCTTCTTGCCCAACCTCAAGGCCAGTTTCAACTTCGGCAAGGGCGTGGACGCACCGTCGCGCCCGCAAAGCGGCCACGGCATCGAGGTCGAGGCGACGCGTGGCAAAGGCAGCGATTCGCAGACCCTCAGCGCGGCCGATTTGCCCATTCGCCTGGGCGGCCAGGACTTCCCCGCGCCGCAACAACTGCGCCACAATTTCACCTTCACCTACGCCGACGTCGCATGGCGCTGGCGCAGGCTTTTCGGTGAAGGGGCCGTCGGCTTGGAGGTTCTGGCCGGCGTCGCCCATGCGGCGGTTGATCTCACCACGACGTCGCCTTCGCCGCTGCAGGCGTCGGAGCGTTTCTCCACGCGAGGCGTGCAGGGTGGCGTGGGTGTGGTCAGGCGCACCGGCAGCGGCACCAGCATGCAACTGCGCGCCACCGAGTTTGCGTCGTCGCGATTGGGCGTGAACCGTGCCAGCCGCGCCGAGGTGTTTTTGAATCAGGCGCTGGCGAGCAACGTCACGGCGCGCATCGGCTATGTGGGCTGGGAAGTCCACGGCGACACACTGTCTTCCAGCTCCGATTTCCGCTTGCGCTTCTCGGGCCCGTCGGTCGGGCTGCAGTTTGATCTCGGGCCTTGAAGTCCCGGGCGTCACGGGAAACAAAACGCCGTTCCGTCGGTCCGCTTCATGCACGTTTCCAGGTTGCCACCTGTCAGCGTGGCTGGGTCATAGGCGCCGGGTCCAATGGCCGTGACCGCCACCGGCGTCGCAGTGCTCGACGTCCCGCCATTGCCCAATAGACCACCGGCCCCCCAGCAATTCAGCGCGCCGTTTGCCGATGCGCAGGAGAAAAGGCCGCCTGCGGAGGCATGGGTGGCGCCGGACAATCCCGAAACAGCTACCGGCGTGCTCGATCGCAGGAAGGCGCCGTTGCCCAACTGCCCCTGATCGCCATATCCCCAACACCTCGCGGCTCCGGTTGTCAGAATCGTGCAAGTGTGACCGCCACCGGCAGCGATGTGCGCGGCATTGGTCAGGTTGATGACACGCTGCGGGTTCGGGCCTGGCCCATTGGGCTCGCGAATCTGCCCGACTTGGCTAAAGGGCCCGCCGCTACCCGTCTCGCCAAAATTGCTTGCGCCCCAACACTTGACTCCCAAACCGGCTGATCCATTGGACGTTGAAATCCGCGCACAGGTGTGTGAGTTGCCGGTGCTGACCTGAAACGCCTTGGTTGATGCCGGCTCGCCGGTCTGCGAGTTGACGACGGCGTAGTTGTCCGGTCCGATGCTCTGCACCGCCACCGGAACTGCCGAGTTGGCGGCTGCGCCATTGCCGAGCTGACCCCAGCCTCCGTCGCCCCAGCACATGACCTGACCGTTGGCCAGCAACGCGCAGGCATGGCGTGCTCTGCCGGAAATTTGCGTGACGGCGCTCAACGAATTCACCGCAACCGGAGCCGGCGAATCGGCGAAAGCATTGTTGCCGAGTTGCCCAAGCGCTCCGTCGCCCCAGCACATCACGGATCCCGACGCTGCGCCGGGTGCGGCTGCGACCACGGCACATGAGAAGGCGTTGCCGGCGCTGATGTCGATCGCGCTGCTGACTCCCGCAACCGCCACCGCAGCCGTCGTGCCCGCCGTCGTGCCACCTCCGAGCTGGCCGGATTGGTTGGCCCCCCAACAACTCACCGTGTCATTGGCGAGAATCGCGCAGGTGTGGTCAACGCCGGCCGCGATCTTCTTGATCGATGCATTGCCGATCGGGATCGGTGCGATGACGGCAAAGGACTGCGACGCGGTTGCGGTTCCTCCCGAAGTGGTGACGGTGATCGGGTAACTTCCGCTGCCCAGTGCGGGAACCGTGATCGTCAGTTGCGTACTCGAGCTACTGCCGATCGTCGCGACCACGCCGCCGACCGTCACGGTGATTCCCACGCCACCGATCGGGAAACTGCTGCCCGTGATCGTGATCGGCGTTCCCGGCTCGCCACTGGTCGGCGAAACGCCAGTAATTGATGCCAGTGGGGCGGGCGGGGTGCCAATGCTCGGTGAGTTGTCGCACCATTGCTGGGCGGGGGGAATATTCCAGTTGATCCTGCCGAAGTTCATCAGGCCGTTGCAACCGGCTTGGCCGCCAGCCCCGGGGCCTTGGCTCGAAGTGCCGGAGAATGCGTTGTTGGGCGTGAAATTGAGTTGCTGGCACTGCGAGTCGCCATTGCAAACGAAGTGGTAGTACCAGCCGGAATCGCTGCTGCTGCCGCCCCCGGCCCCACCGCACGCCGCGACCAGCAACGCCGCAAGCCATGAACAAAGTGCGCCCATGCTGGGACAAACATTCCTGCGTGACGACATGACATCCCCTTTGAGTCTGACTGCGCACGTCGCGCATGTGCCTTGCAAGGCGACCAACCATCATCGGCACAAAGTTTGTGTGCGCGAGGGTGCCCCGCGAGGTGGCGATGCGCGCGCCGTGCATTGCGGGCGGAATCCGCCGAATTTGTATGGGCAAGCAGGGATCGTCGCGTTGCCCGGCACACAAGTCGGTCGCAACCCGTAGCAGCGTCGCACGAACGCGGGTGCCGCTGCTTCTCAGGGCCGCATCGCGCCGCGCGCCAAACGCCAGACCATGAAACCCATGCCCGCGACGCCAGCGATCAGCACTGCCCAGAGCAACC
>JANOLJ010000217.1:0-4146 GCA_031419715.1 Burkholderiales bacterium
CGAATGCCCCCTGGCCGCGAAAACTCGTGCGCGCGAGCAGCCAGGCGATGAGCAACCCGAGCGCGGCGCACAGCGGCGCGGCGAGCGCCGACAGCTTCAACGTGGTGAACAGCGAATTCCACGCCGTGCCTGCCCAGACGACGCCGAACCCGCCCCATTGCACGTCGAACGCGGTCGCGAAGTGGCGCAGCGTGGGCGTGTAGTCGCGCCCCCAGGTCTGCACGAAGCCACCGGCGATCGCGAACACATAGACGATCAGTGTGAACGCCAGCCACGGCAGCGCGACGCCATGGATCACGCAGCGCACGCCCACGGGCAGCTCCATCGGCACGCCGGCATCGCCCTTGCCCGACAGCGTGGTGAACGAGCTTCGGCCCAGCAAAGTGCGCTGCGCGACGAACACCGCCAGCGCGAACGCGGTGAGGATCAGGGCCAGCGAAGCGGCACGCCCCTGGTCGAACTGCGCGCCGACGATGGCGAAGAAGATTTCCGTGGACAGCACGGCGAACTGCCCGCCCACGACGATCGGATTCCCGAAGTCGGCCATGCTTTCGATGAAGCCGACGAGGAAGGCGTTCGCCAGGCCCGGCTTGAGCAGCGGCAGCGTCACCGTCATGAAGGTCTGGTGCCGGTTCGCCCGCAGTGTCTGCGCCGCTTCTTCGAGCGACGGCGCGATGCCTTGCACGACGCCGCGCATGATCATGAAGGCGATCGGCGTGAACGCGAACAACTGGGCGAGGAACACGCCGAAGCCGCCATAGAACCAGCGCGACGGCGTGATACCGAAAGCCCATTCGAGAAACTGGTTCACGACGCCGGAGCGGCCGAACAGCAGAATCAGCCCCAGGCCGACAACGAACGGCGGCGTGATGATGGGCAACAGCGCGAGCACATTGAGCGGCCTGGCCAGGCGGCGCTGCCCGCGCTCGGCGAGCAGCGCGATCAGCGTGCCCAGCAGCGTCGTGCCCGCCGCCGTGCACAGCGCGAGCACGAGTGTGTTCCAGGCGGCGCCGCAGCGGGCGCTGCTCGTCACGCAGGCGACGCCCCAGATGCGCTCGTTGGCGATGCGCTCGGTCAGGCTCGCGATCGACATAGCGCCGGCATCGTTGAAGAATGCACCGCTGAGCGCCTTCAGCACGGGCAGTGCGATGAACAGAAGCAGCAGCGCCGCGCAGCCGACCGCCGCAGCGGCCACGAACGCATCGCCGCGAAAGTAACCCAGGCGCGCCAGACCGGCGCCGAGCAGCATCAACAGCGCCCAAAGCAGCAGCGCCCCGCCCAGGCCGACGCCGAACTGGCCTGCACCCAGCTTGCCCATCGCCTGCTCGAGCCACGCGTAAGACCAGCCTGACGCGCCGATCGCAAAGCCGCTCGCCAACAGCCCGCCAAGGCCGACGACGGCGCCGAACACGATCACCCGGCCGGCCAGAACGCCAGGCGACAAGCGCCATCCCAACGCCGCCACGCCCAATCCGGCGAGGCCAAACCACAACCACGGCTTGCCGTGGCGCAGCGCCTGCACCGCCCCGCTCGCGGTGTCGGCGGCGCCGAATACACCCGGCAGCGACTGCAGCACCGACTTATCGGTCGGCAGGTACCAAGGCAGCAGCACGAACGCCAGCAAACCCAAAACCAGCCAGCCGCCGACCGAGCGCGACGCGTGGCGGCTTGCGGCGCTCACGGCCGGGCCCGCCACCGCCGCCTGCGACTCACGGTGTCACCGCGGCAACGCGTTGACTTCCTTTTCCCACTTCGAGATCAGGCGCTTGCGCTCGGTGCTCTCGCCATACTTTGCGTAGTCGTACTTGATGAACTTGATCTTCTTGAAGTCGGGCACATTCGCGTCCACCGGCGTGGCGCGATTCGACGGCAACTGGTACTGCTTGGCGGCAGCGCCGAACTGCTGTGCCTGCGGCGTGAGCGCCCATTCGTAGAACGCCTTGGCCTGCTCCAAGTTGCGCGCGCCCTTGACGATGCTCATCGAGCCGATTTCGGCGCCCGTGCCCTCGGCGGGAGTGACGGTCTCGACCGGAAAGCCTTGCAGCTTTTCGCCCGGGCCGTCGTGGACAAAGCTGATCGAGACACTCGCCTCGCCGCGCGCCACGTTCTTGATCGGCCCGGTGCCGCTGCGCGTGTACTGGCTGATGTTCTTGTGCAGCGCCTTCATGTAGTCGAAGGCCTTGTCTTCGCCCATCAGTTGCACGAGTGTCGCGACCATCGTGTACGCGGTGCCGCTGCTCGCCGGGTTCGCCACCTGAATCTCGCCCTTGTACTCGGGCTTGAGCAGGTCGGCCCAGGTCTTGGGCACACCGAGCTTCTTCTTCGCGATCAACTCCGTGTTGTAGCCAAAGCCGAGCGGCCCGGAGTAGATGCCCACCGTCTTGTGGCCCGACTGCGCGGCCTGCGCCTGCGCCCAGCCGTGCAGGGCTTTCAGCGTCGGCGACTTGTGTTCGAGCGACAGGTCTTGCTCGGCAGCCTGCAGATGCGGATCCCCCGTGCCGCCGAACCAGACGTCGGTCTTCGGGTTCGCCCTCTCGGCGATCAACTGCGCCAGCGCCTCGCCCGAGCCCTTGAGCGTCATGTTGACCTTGATACCGGTGGACCGGGTGAACACAGTCTGGATCAGGTTGCACCAGTCGGCCTGCACCGAACAGATGATGTTGACCTGGCCTTGCTGGGAGAAGGCGGCAGGCGCAGCAAGCGCACTGAGCGCGAGCGCGACCCAAAACTTCCTCATGGTGTTGTCTCCTCGAAGGCTCGGGTCGGCCGGGATCTGACCTTCCTGATTCGATGGGGCATCTTAGGGCCCGTGGTGCATGAAGTGAATCGGGATCAGCACGGGGGCGGGCTCGACTCGGTGCTGCAGTTCGGCGATGCCGGGGCGCCGTGGGTTGCCAAGTCGGCCAGGCGAACGGTGGCCTCGTGCATATGTTCATTGTGGTGAACGTCGTGGCCTACGCGGTGGGCGTGCGCGATCCAGGCCGACGACCTCGCCGGCACCAAGACCGCGCGCGACGGCGGCGCGACTGTTGGCCAAGAAAGGGCTCCGGTTCGCGTGTGCTCCTAGAGGTCGAAAGGCCTACCAGCTTGGCCGCGTGGCCTTTCCGGTCCTCAGGCTATAGTGTTGGCAGCCCTCTGCGCACCCATGCCTCGCCACTACTCCCGCGCTCCCATTGCAGAAGCGGTGATCGATCTTCGGATCGAGACACCAGAGGGGCTATCGGTCAGCGTCTTTGCTGAACTTGAGCGACGACTCCAAGATTGCTTCACTGTTCGGCTTCCCATTCGAACTATTGAGATGGGGTTCATGAACACCGGCGACGCCGAGGCCGAGTTCCACACCGCACAAGAAGAGGTCGGCGTCCGACTACAAACCAAGTCCGGCGATCGCGTGCTACAGGTACAACTCGCAGGCTTCACGCTGAGCCACATGGCCCCATACACTCACTGGGAAGGCTTCCGCACCGAGGCTCAGAGCGCATGGAGCGTCTTCTTGGAAGTCACAGGTGCGCGCCGTGTTACCCGTTGCGCTGTGCGAGTGATCAACAAGCTTCAACTTCCGGATGCCAACGTAGGGCAGTACACCAGCTTCACTCCGAGCATTCCAGTAGGTCCATTCGGGCCGGTGAAGGCATTCTTCATGCAGCTTCAGCTTCCGTTGAACCACGTGCTCGAGGGCAGCCAAGCGCTCGTCAACGTAGCAAATGCACCGCAAGAGCGTGGAACTGCGCTTGTGCTCGATTTCGACTTGTTCGTTACCAGGGCTATGGATGCGAACTCGGCAGAAGTGTGGTCGATACTGGACACGCTCAATGCAGCAAAGAACGAAGTGTTTGAGCTAAGCATTACGGACAAGACACGGGAGATGATTTCATGAGTGAAACGCTTGCCTGGTCTGATTCAATGTGGCGGTCCTTCATCAACCCCGGAAGCGTGACGGCCGCTAGCTATCGAACTTCATTCTTGCAACGGGGTAGCGGGTCTGCGGCTCTGCTCGCAGAGACGGCCCATCTCAATCGACTCGAAGAGCTTGAAGCGAATTGGGATGGCCGGGGTAGTCCGCCGCCGAGCGATGTGGCAAGCGTGCAAAGTCTCACCCCGTTGGCAAAAGCCTTTCCCGCCTCGACACTGCCAACATCGAGGCCG
>JANOLJ010000218.1:0-1916 GCA_031419715.1 Burkholderiales bacterium
CCTACTTGCGCCAAGACTGGCGCCAGCGGCCGGCCGACGGGGTGACCAAGCACTTGATGTTCTGCTTCGTCGATCACTACGAGCCGGGCTGGGCGCAGCCCAGCTATGCCACCGAATGCGCGCGTGTGGCGCGCTGGCGCAGCGAATACCCCAAGCTGTGCGAAGGGCATCGCGATGCCGACGGCCGCGCCCCGATCCACACTTTCTTCTACCCGGAGGAAGAGTACCGGCCCGAGCACCTGGACGCGCTGGTCGATCTGTGCCGACTCGGGCTGGGCGAGATGGAAATCCATCTGCACCACGACAACGACACCGAGGCGGGGTTGCGCGAAAAGCTGCATCGATTCACAGAGTTGCTCGCGACCCGACACGACGCACTGCCACGCGACGCCGCCACCGGCCAGCCACGCTGGGCGTTCATCCACGGCGACTGGGCGCTCGACAACTGCCACCCGGCCGGGACGAATTGCGGCGTCAACAACGAATTGATCGTGCTTCGCGAAGAAGGGTGCTATGCCGACTACACCCTGCCTGCAGCGCCGAGTCCGTGCCAGACGAGTACCGTGAACAAGATCTACTACGCCACCGACGATCCGCTGCAGCCCAAATCGCATGACACGGGGGTGCGTGTGGGAGTGGGGCGCGCGGCGTCGGGCGACATGATGATCGTGCAGGGGCCACTCGGGCTGATGTGGCACAGCCGCAAGTTTGGCGTCATGCCGCGCATCGAAAACGGCGACGTTCGCACCAGCAGCCCGCCCACGCCGAAGCGGGTGGACGCCTGGGTCGACACCGGAATTCACGTGGAAGGTCGTCCGGAGTGGATTTTCGTCAAGGTCCACACCCATGGCACGCAAGAGCGCGACATGGACACATTGCTCGGAGCGCCCATGGGAGAGGCTTTCACGCACCTTGAGAAGCGCTACAACGACGGCCGTGAGTGGGTCTTGCACTACGTGAGCGCGCGCGAAACCTACAACATCATCAAGGCGGCCGAGGCGGGCCTAGGGGGCGACCCCGGAAAATACCGGGACTTCGCAATCCCGCGTCCAGGCTACAAGCCGCAATGAAGTGGCGTCCGCGCAAATGACCGCACCCGAAATCCTCGCCCTGGTGTGCATCGGCGCGGTGCTGTATTCGTACGCGCTCTATCCCTTGCTCTTGGCCCTGGTGGCATCGGCTGCGCAGGGCCTGCGCGACGCAAAGTACGTGCTGGCCAAGCGCGACCGGCGCACCGAAAGCGACGCGGCGCTCCCCGAAATCGGCATTGTCATCTCGGCCTTCAATGAAGAGCGGCACATACGCCAGCGCATCGACAACCTTCTGGCGCTGGATTACCCGCCTCACTTGTTGCGTGCGTATATCGGCTCCGATGGCAGCCGCGACGCCACCGGGGCGATTCTGGCGGCGCAAACGGATCCGCGCATCCATGCCTTCGTGTTCGAGAAGAACCGCGGCAAGGCCACCGTGCTCAACGACCTGGTCCAGCGCGGCTCGGAACCGATCTTGGTGTTCTCGGATGCGAACACGTTCTTTGATCGCTTGGCGTTGCGCAGACTCGTGGCCCACTTCTCCGAGTCTGGCGTGGGCGGGGTCAGCGGTGAGCTGCGCCTGATCGGTGTGGCAGGGGACAACCAGGACAGTCTGTACTGGCGTGTCGAGCAGTTCCTGAAATTCTTCGAAGCACGAATCAACGGTTTGCTCGGCGCCAACGGCGCGATCTATGCGATCCGGCGCAGCCTGTGGAAACCGCTCGCGCCCGACACGATCTGCGACGACTTCTGCGTGGCGATGAATGTTTCCGCAGCGCGCCACCGCTTGGTGTACGAACCCGCCGCATGGGCCGAGGAAGAAGCGCCCGCGGGGATCGGTGACGAGTACCAGCGCCGCGTGCGCATCGGCATCGGTAACTTCCA
>JANOLJ010000219.1:0-17079 GCA_031419715.1 Burkholderiales bacterium
GCCGCAGCCACCACGTTCACCGCCTTGACCGGCGCCAATTTGTGCTCACCCATCGGGTGCCTCCTCGTGTCGAGATCAAACCCGCGCCAAGTCTACGTTTGCGCCAAGTCGCAGCCGGTCAACTGAGGAAAATAGGTTGAACGCATGCGGCCCTGAGCACTTCATACCGCTCTCGCGGCCCGAACCGCTGTGAGGCTGTGACGCTGAGGTGTCAGCCTATCGTCATCAGGCTCGCATTGCCGCCCGCGGCTGCTGTGTTGATGCTCAGCGAACGCTCAATCACGAGCCGCTCCAGCGGCACGCGTGGATCGCCCGGCGCCATGGCGCTCAGGCCTATGAGTGGCCCGGGTCGTGCCGCGACCGCGGCATTGGTTGCCATCAGTTGCACTGGCGTGCCATGCTGAAGCACGGCGTCGAAGTGAACCGCAGGCTGCGACCAATCTTGCGCCAGCGAGATGCGCTCGCGCACCTGCGGCGGCAGGCGCTCGCGCAAGCGCCATGTAGGCATCGGCCAGACGGCGCGGCTGCCCACGGCGAGTACGGCGGCGAGTTGCGCCAGGAGGTCGGCGTCGGCGTCGGCGAGGCACAGCACCGCCGCGCGCGGCAACACCGTGTAGAGATTGGCTTCGCCGGTGGGGCCGGGCAGGGTGTGCCAGGCGCCGACGGGCGAGTCCGCGACGGCCTGATCGCATTGCGCGGCGAGCAGCGGCATGGCGTGTGCAAGCGCCCAAGCACGCAGCGCCGCCATGGCTTCGGCCGAGTCCGTCTGGTCTTGTTCGTCGACCAGGCCGCGCACCAGCAGGCGTGACGTGCCGTGGCTGGGCGCGTGCTGGGCGCTGGCAAGTGTGTTGGCGTGGGCCACTGCCAGGCGCGCCGCCTGCACCGGCCGATCCGCCAGCAGGCGCAGCAGGTACAGCGGCCCGCCGGCCTTCGGCCCCGTGCCGGACAAACCCTCGCCGCCGAAAGGCTGCACACCCACGACGGCGCCGACGATGTTGCGATTCACGTAAATGTTCCCGGCGCGCGACGCGCCCACCACTTGCGCCACGGTTTCGTCAATGCGGGTGTGCACGCCTTGCGTCAGGCCATAGCCGGTGGCGTTAATTTGCTCCAGCGTCTGCGCGAGATGCTCGCGCGGGTAGCGCAGGATGTGCAGCACGGGGCCGAAGACCTCGGCACCGAGATCGGCCACGCTGTTCAGTTCGATCAGCGTGGGCGCGACAAACGTGCCGTCGCCGGGTAGAGGCAGTGGCTGCTGCGCGCGCCAGACGCGCCGGCCGAGTGCCTGCATGGCTTGCACATGGCGCTCGATCGACGCCTGGGCCTGCGCGTCGATCACCGGCCCCACGTCCACGGCCAGCAACCGCGGATCGCCGATCTGAAGTTGCTCGACAGCGCCTTGCAGCATCTCAAGCAGCCGCTCGGCCACGTCGTGTTGCACGCACAGCAGGCGCAGCGCCGAGCAGCGCTGGCCGGCGCTGTCGAAGGCTGAAGAGACGATGTCCGCCACTGCCTGTTCGACCAGCGCCGACGAATCGACCACCATCGCGTTCTGGCCGCCGGTCTCGGCGATGAGCGGCACAATCTGCCCGCGCTGTGTGAGGCGCTTGATCAGCGTGCGTTGCAGCAGGCGCGCGACTTCGGTCGAACCGGTGAACATGACGCCGTTCACGCGTGGGTCGGCAACCAATGCCGCGCCGATGGTCTCGCCGCGCCCCGGCAGCAAGTGCAGCGCGCCGCGCGGCACTCCGGCGTCGAGCAAGGCGCGCACGGCCGCGGCGGCGACGAGCGGCGTCTGCTCGGCGGGTTTGGCCAGCACCACGTTCCCGGCGGCCAGTGCGGCGGCGATCTGGCCGGTGAAGATGGCGAGCGGAAAGTTCCACGGGCTGATACACACCACCGGCCCGAGCGGCACATGGCTCGTGTTGTCGAAATCGCGCCGCACTTCAGCGGCGTAGTAGCGTAGAAAGTCGACTGCCTCACGAACTTCGGCGACGGCGTTGGCGCAGGTCTTGCCGGCCTCGCGCACGAGCAGCGGAATCAGGCTCAGCGTCTGCGCTTCGAGGCGATCGGCGGCGCCGTCGAGCAACGCGGCGCGCTCGGCGGGCGGCACCGCGGCCCAGGTTGGCGCGGCGCGCGCAGCCGCTGTCACGGCTTCGTGTACGTCCGCGAGCGTCGCCTCGCGCACCTGACCGACCACGTCAGCGTGCATCGCGGGGTTCGTCACGGGCAGCCATGCGCCATCAGACGCGCTGGCGTCGAGCATGGGCTCGGCGCGCCACGTTGCTTGCGCGGCGTCGGCGAACGCCTGAGTCAGCGCCGCGAGCGTGGCCTCGTCCGCCAGGTCCAGGCCGCGCGAGTTGGCGCGCGCGGGGCCATGCATGTTGCGCGGCAAGGGGATCGCCGGGTGCGGCGCGCCGAGCGCGGCGGCGCCGCCTTCGGCACGCTGGGCAAGTGCCTCCACCGCCTGCACGGGGTCTTGAACCAGGTCTTCCAGGGCGAGGTTCGGGTCAGCGATGCGGTTCACGAACGAGGTGTTCGCGCCGTTTTCCAGCAGGCGACGCACCAGGTAGGCGAGCAGCGTCTCGTGCGTGCCCACCGGCGCGTAAATGCGGCACGGGCGATCGAGCTTGCCCGCGTCGACCGAGCCCACCACTTGCTCATACAACGGCTCGCCCATGCCGTGCAGGCACTGGAACTCGTATTGCGCCGGGTCGTCGTCGGGCCCGGCCAGCGCATGCACGGCGGCCAGCGTGTGCGCGTTGTGGGTGGCGAATTGGGGGAACACGGCGTCGGGCGCGGCGAGCAATTGGCGCGCGCAGGCGATGTAGGCGACATCGGTGTGGCACTTGCGCGTGTAGACCGGATAGCCGGCGAGGCCATCGATCTGCGCGCGCTTGATTTCGCTGTCCCAGTACGCGCCCTTCACCAGCCGCACCATCAGGCGATGGTGGCTCCGGCGTGCCAGGTCGATGAGAAAGTCCACCACCGCCGGGCAACGCTTCTGGTACGCCTGGATGACGAAGCCGATGCCGTTCCATCCCGCGAAAGAGGGCTCGAAACACAGGCGCTCCAGCAGGTCGAGCGAGATCTCCAGCCGCTCGGACTCTTCCGCGTCAATGTTCAGGCCGATGTCGTGGCGCCGCGCGAGCAACGTCAGTTGCATCAGGCGTGGGTACAACTCGGCCAGCACGCGCTCGACCTTGGCACGCGCATAACGCGGGTGCAAAGCGGACAGCTTGATCGAGATGCCCGGGCCCTGCACGATGCCGCGCCCGGCAGACGCCGCGCCGATCGCCTGGATCGCGCCCTCGTAGGCATTGAGGTAGCGCTGTGCGTCGCTGGCCGTGAGCGCGGCCTCGCCCAGCATGTCATAGGAATAGCGGAAGCCCTGAGCCTCGCGCTCGCGCGCGTGGGCGAGCGCCTCTTGAATCGTTTCACCGGTGACGAACTGCTCGCCCATCATGCGCATCGCCATGTCCACACCCTTGCGAACCAGCGGTTCGCCGCCGCGCGCGACAACGCGGCGCAACGTCGAGGTGAGCCCACTGTCGCTGTGCGTGGCGACCAGCTTGCCGGTGAGCAGCAGGCCCCATGCGGCGGCGTTGACGAACACCGATGGGCTGCGACCCAGGTGCTGCTCCCAGTTGCCTTGGGCGATCTTGTCGCGGATGAGTGCGTCGCGCGTGGCGTCATCGGGAATGCGCAGCAGCGCCTCGGCCAGGCACATCAGCGCCACGCCCTCTTGCGAGCTGAGCGCGAACTCCTGGAGCAGGCCCTGCACGATGCCGGCGCGCCCGCCCGCGTGGCTGCGTTCGCGCACGCCGCGCGCGATGCGCAGCGCGAGCTCTTGTGTGGCCTGCGCTTGCGCGCTCGTCAGTGTGGCTTGATCGACGAGGCCGGGCAGCAGCTCCACCTCGTCGGTTCGGGTAAGCGCGCTGATCCGCGAGCGCAGCGGCGAGCTGGCGGGCAGCGTGGTCAGGCGCACGATGAATGCTCCATCATTGGCAGAGACGCGGGACGTTCGTGGCTTGGGGTGTGGGATCTTGCGGGTGCGACACCGTGCGCCGCGGCGCCATTGTGCAGCTCCGCGCGCCAATGGGCGAGCACGAATCGGGCGGGGATGCGCCGACAATCCGTCCTGCAACGAAACATTAATTCGAGGAGCGCCATGAAACATCCACGCTGCGACCGCACCTCCGCCTGGGCGGCGCTGGCCGGCCACTTCCAGGCGCATGGACAAGACCTGTTGCTCAGCGAGGCATTCGCGCGCGAAGCGGGCCGATTCGACGCGTTCAGCATCGAAGCGCCAGAAGTCTTTGCCGACTTGTCGAAAAATCTGCTGGACACGGCGACGCGAAAGTTCCTGCTCGATCTGGCGCGCGAATGCGGCGTGCTGGCCCAGCGCGATGCGATGTTCACCGGGGCACCAATCAACACCACCGAAGGCCGCGCCGTGCTGCACACCGCGCTGCGGGCGCCGCGCGGGCACGGCCCGTTCAGCGACGAGGTGCATGAGGTGCTCGATGCGATGCTCTCCTATGCGCAGAGCGTGCGCGACACGTCGAGAAGCGGCATTCGCCATGTCGTGAACATCGGCATCGGCGGCAGCGACCTCGGCGCGCAGATGGCCGTGCCGGCGCTCGTCGAATTCGCCCACCCCGAGTTGACGTTCCACTTCGTCGCCAATGTGGACGGGCACGACATCGCGCCGGTGCTGAACAAGCTCGATCCGGCGCAAACCCTGTTCGTGGTCGCGAGCAAGACGTTCACGACGCAGGAAACGATGGCCAACGCGCGCGCCGCCAAAGCCTGGTTCCTGCGCGGCGGCATGACGCAGCGCGACATCGCCCAACACTTCGTCGCGACGACGACAAATGTGCAGGCCGCGGCCCAGTTCGGCATCACCACCACATTCGGCTTTTGGGACTGGGTGGGTGGGCGCTACTCGCTGTGGTCGGCGATCGGGTTGCCGATCGCGCTGGCGATTGGCGCCGAGAACTTTCACGCATTGCTCGCGGGCGCCCACGCCATGGATCAGCACTTCGCGCACGCGCCGGCAGCGAAGAACTTGCCGTTGCAGCTCGGCCTGCTCGACGTCTGGTACCGGAATTTCCACGGTTTCACGAGCCGCAGCGTCGCGCCCTACCACCAGGGGCTGAGGCGCCTGCCGGCCTATCTTCAGCAGCTTGAGATGGAGAGCAACGGCAAGCGCGTCGACTTGGACGGCGAGGCTTTGCCCTACGCCACCAGCCCGGTCGTCTGGGGCGAGCCCGGAACGAACGGCCAGCACGCCTACTTCCAGATGCTGCACCAGGGAACCGATGTGATCCCGGTGGAGATCATCCTTGTGAAACACGCGGCGCACGATCTTGCGGATCAACACGCGATGCTGTTGGCGAATGGCCTGGCGCAGGCGCAGGCCTTGATGCTCGGTAAGACGGCGGAGCAGGCGTTGTTGGAGAGCGCGCCTACCGCGTCGCGGGCCATTGATGCACAAGTCCTCGCGCGGCACCGCACTTTCCCCGGCAACCGGCCGAGCACGACGCTGCTGCTGGAGCGGCTCACGCCGCGTTCACTCGGCGCGCTGCTCGCGATGTATGAGCACCGCGTCTTCACCAGCGGCGCGATCTGGGGCATCAACAGTTTCGATCAGTGGGGTGTGGAGCTGGGCAAGGCGCTGTGCAACGCGCTGCTGCCACGCTTGGCCAGTGGTGACGCTGTTGGCCTGGATGCATCCACCGCCGGCTTGCTGCGGCTTGTGCGCGCGCGATGAAGATCGTTTTTGATCTCGGCGGCGTGTTGCTGCGCTGGCAGCCGCATGAGTTCATGGCACGCCTGTTGCCCGACCGCGCGGCCACTCCAGACGAGGCACAGGCGTTGACGCGAGAATTCTTCGAGGGCTTTGGCGGCGATTGGGGCGAGTTCGATCGAGGCATGCTGGGCGCGGCGCCGCTGGCGGAGCGCATCGCGCGGCGCACCGGCATCGAGGTGCGCGACGTGCGCCGCATCATCGACGCCATCCCTGAAGAACTGCAACCCCTGGCGGCCAGCGTAGCGCTGCTGCGCCGGCTGCACGCGCGCGGCCGGGAGCTTTATTTTCTGTCCAACATGCCGGAACCTTACGCGCGCCACCTCGAAGCGACGCATGACTTCTTCGGTCTGTTTCGGCAAGGCGTGTTCTCGGCCCGGGTGCGGCTCATCAAGCCCGATCCGGCGATCTTCGCGCATGCCCACGCGGCATTCGGCGTTGGCGCCACGGCGCCGGTGTTCATCGACGACGTGCAGAAGAACATCGGTGCCGCGCGCGGCGCGGGTTGGCAGGCGATCCACTTCCGCGACGCCCGGCAATGCGAGGGCGAGTTGGCGGCGCTGGGTTTGACCTGAGGACCGCGGGAGTCAGCCGTTGCACACTTGCCGCGCTGCTCGATCAACGCGGCGGTGGCGGCGCTGCGCTGGCGAGCCCGGCCAGCGCCTTGCGCGCGGCGTCGTGCGCCTGCACGAGCACCTGTTCTTTCCAGGCGTCGGTGTCGGTATAAAACGCATCGCGCAGCTGCTGCTTGATCGCCCGCGCGGTGGCTTCATCGGCTTCGGGATGGTTCTCCAGCCACTGGTCGGCGCGCAGCGCGTCCATGACGTCAAGCATGGGCACGGTGCCGTACTCCATCGCCATGCCGGTGTACTGCGCCTGCGCACACTCCTGATACGCCGCCTGCCACATCAGGCCTTCGAGCGGGGCCGACACAGACGTGCCGTCGGCCAGCGAAGTCACGCCCGGGCCCCACCAGGCACGGGCGCGACGCAGCGCTGCCGCATCGTCGTCGCGGCACGCCGAGATCAACTCGGCAACACCGTTCGGCCCCAGCCCCGTGTGCAAATCGATCCACACCAGGCGCTCGCAGCGCTTGCCATGCTCCTGCAACACATGGCGCAGCGTCACATGGCTCCAGGTCGGGTTGTGGCCACCGAAGAACAGCCCCTGCGGATACTCATACTGCCCGCCCGACACCGCTTCCTGGAACCCGCGTTGGCCGTGGGCGGCCATGAAACGCGAGACTCCCGTGTTCACTTCGTCGCTCGGCGGCCAGGTGGCCGGCACGAGCAGATGGGCGATCTCGCCATAGCGCGGGTTTGTCGGCAGGGGCTTGGAAAAGTCGTGGAAATTGCGGTTCAGGTCGACGTTTTCCTGCGTCGTGCGCCGCCACCAGGAAAAACCGTAGGGGTTGAGCGCGTGGATGTAGAGCACGGCAACGTTGCTGGCGCGCACGGCGGCGTGCCACGCCGCGTCGTGCAACAGGCTGACCTGCACGCCCGAGCCGCAGTAACCCTCCACGCCGTGGCAGGCGCTGCTGAGAATGAGCAGCGAGCGCGCGCCCTTCGCGCCTTCGAGCACGACGTCCATCGCCAGTGGCTCGCCATCGCGCCCGCGCATCGGGTGCGCATGCGATTCGACGTCCAGGCCTGCCGCTTCGACGGCACCGAGGAACTTGCCGCGCGCTTGGGCGTAGCTTTGCGCGAAGTGGGCGGCGCCGTGCATCGCGCCGCTCAGCGCGCCTGCGCCAGCCAGGCCTCGGCCAGCCGTACCCAGAGCGTGCCGCCCAAGGGAATCAGGTCGTCATTGAAGTCGTAGCTCGGGTTGTGCAGCATGCACGGGCCCATGCCGTGCCCACCTTCGCGGTGGCTGCCGTCGCCGTTGCCGATGAGGAAGTAGCAGCCGGGTTTCTCCAGCAGAAAGTAGCTGAAGTCCTCGGCGCCCATCGTCGGCTCGAACTCTTGCACGTTGGCGGGGCCCACCATGTCGATCATCACCTTGCGCGCGAAGTCGGTCTCGGCGGCGTGGTTGATCGTCGGCGGGTAGTTGCGGTGGAACTCGAACTCGCAGCCCGCGCCGAATGCGGCGCAGGTGTGCTCGGCGACCTCTTTCATGCGCCTTTCGATCAGGTCGAGCACGTCGAGCGTGAAGGTGCGCACCGTCCCCTGGATTTCGCATGAGTCGGCGATCACATTGGTCGCCTCGCCAGCGTGGATCATCGTCACCGAGATCACGCCGGCGTCGATGGGCCGTTTGTTGCGCGTGATGATGGTCTGGAACGCCTGCACCATCTGGCACGCCACTTGAACCGGGTCGATGCCGTTGTGCGGCAACGCGGCGTGCGAGCCCTTCCCACGGATGACCACCTTGAACTCGTTGCTGCTTGCAAAGCTTGGTCCGGTCTTGAGCGCGAATTGCCCCGCCGCCATGCCCGGCCCGTTGTGGGCGCCGAACACCGCGTCCATCGGAAACTTGGTGAAGATGCCGTCTTTGATCATCTCGCGCGCGCCGCCGCCGCCTTCCTCTGCCGGTTGAAAGATGAGGTAGACCGTGCCGTCATAGTTGCGGTGCTTCGAGAGGTGTTTCGCCGCAGCGAGCAGCATCGCGGTGTGGCCGTCGTGGCCGCAGGCGTGCATCTTCCCCGGGTGCTGGCTCGCGTGGGCGAACTTGTTGTGTTCCGTCATCGGCAGCGCGTCAATGTCGGCGCGCAGGCCCACGGCGCGGCTGCTCGTGCCGTTCTTCAGAATCGCCACGACGCCGGTGCCACCCAGGCCGCGGTGAACGGGAATGCCCCAGTCGGTGAGCTGTTTGGCGATCACGTCCGAAGTGCGCTTTTCCTGGAAGCACAGTTCGGGGTGGGCGTGGATGTCACGTCGCACGGCGGCAATGGCCGCGGCGTCGGCAAGGATGGACTCGATCATTTTCATGCGCTTGCTCCGTGCGCCCGGGATCGCCGCGACGCGGCGCAACGGGCGCTTTGAACGATGGGTGCGACGCAGTTTACTCGGCAGCGCTCCACCCGCCGAGCCGGGCAATCCCGCCCCGCATGTGCAATCATTCGGCCGTGAACACCAGCTTCATTCGTGGCGCCTGCCCACACGACTGCCCCGACACCTGTGCGCTGCGCATCACCGTCCAGGACGGGCGGGCGATCAAGGTTCAGGGTGACCCGGACCATCCGCCGACCCATGGCGCCTTGTGCACCAAGGTTTCGCGCTACGCCGAACGCACCTATCATCCTGAACGGGTGCTGACGCCGCTCAAGCGCATCGGCCCGAAGGGCAGCGGAAAGTTCGCACCGGTGGGCTGGGACGAGGCGCTGAGCGACATTGCCTCGCGGCTGCGCGCCATTGCCGAGCGCGGGCCGGACGCCGCTCAGGCCATCGTTCCCTACAGCTACGCCGGCACGATGGGCCTGGTGCAGGGGGAAAGCATGGCGGCGCGGTTCTTCAATCGCCTTGGTGCGTCGCTGCTCGACCGAACCATTTGCTCGTCAGCCGGCGGGGAAGCGCTTGCAGCCACTTATGGTGCCAAGATCGGTATGCATCTGGAGCACTATGCGCAAAGCAAGTTGATCGTGATCTGGGGCAGCAATTCGATCGCCTCGAACCTGCATTTCTGGACTTTCGCGCAGGAAGCCAGGCGCAATGGCGCGAAGCTGATCTGCATCGACCCGCGCAAAACGGAAACGGCCGACAAGTGCCACGCCCACATCGCCCTGCTGCCGGGCACGGACGGTGCGCTGGCGCTGGGCATCATGCACGAGCTGATCACCCACGATTGGCTCGATCACGATTACATCGAGCAGCACACCGAAGGCTGGCCTGCGCTTCGTGAGCGTGCGCTGCAATGGCCAGCGGATCGCGTGGCGCAAGTGTGCGGCATCAGCGCCGACGAGGTGCGTTCCTTGGCGCGGGACTACGGCACCTTGGGCCCCGCAGCGATCCGCCTGAACTACGGCATGCAGCGCGTTCGGGGTGGTGGCAACGCGGTGCGTCTCGTGGCGATCCTGCCGTGCCTGATCGGCGCGTGGCGCCATGCGGCAGGTGGCATGCTGCTGTCGGCGTCAGGCTGGTTCAACCCAGTGCGCAATGACGCGGCGCTGCTGCGCCCCGACCTGCGCGGTGCGCGCCAGCCGCGCACGATCAACATGAGTACGATTGGCGATGACTTGCTGCGCAAGTCAGATGAGCTGTTGCCGAGCGGCGCGAAATTCGGGCCGGGGATCGAAGCGCTGATTGTCTACAACAGCAACCCGGTCGCCGTAGCGCCAGAATCGCCCAAAGTGGTGCGGGGCTTCGCGCGTGATGATTTGTTTACCGTGGTCCTCGAACACTTTTTGACCGACACGGCCGACCATGCCGACTATGTGCTGCCCGCGACAACGCAGTTGGAACACCTCGACGTGCACTTCAGCTATGGGCACACCTACGTTGTGTTCAACGAGCCGGCGGTCGCGCCTGTGGGTGAAGCGCGGCCCAACACGCAGATCTTCCGAGATCTGGCGCAGCACATGGGCTTTGACGAACCCTGTTTTCTTGACAGCGACGAGACCCTGGCGCGTTGCGCGCTGAACGACAAAGTCGACTTCGCTGCCCTGCGCGAGCGCGGCTGGGTCAAGCTGGCGCTGCCCGATGCGCCACTTGCCGATGGCGGCTTCGCGACACCGAGCGGCAAGTGCATGATCGACTCGCCGCAGTTTGGCGTGCCTGACCATGTGCCGAACTATGAGTGCGCGTTCAGCGCGCCGGAGCTGGCGCAAAAATTTCCCCTGGCGATGATCTCCCCGCCAGCGCGCAATTTTCTCAACTCGACGTTCGTCAACGTGAAAAGCCTGCGCGACATTGAAGCCGAGCCGGTGCTGGAAATCCATGCGCTTGATGCCCAGGCGCGCGGCATCACCTCGGGGCAGCAGGTGTGCGTGTTCAATGAACGCGGCAGCACGCAATGCAAGGCAGTGCTCAGCCCGCGTGCCCGGCCGGGAGTTGTGAACGGCCTGGGCATCTGGTGGCGCAAGCTCGGCGCGGATGGCACGAATGTGAACGAGCTCACCCATCAGCGCCTCACCGACATCGGCCGCGCCCCCAGCTTCTACGACTGCCTGGTGGACGTGGCGCCAATGCCCCTCACGGCGCCGCGCGTTGCGGCATCGTGAGGCGCTGGGCGCGGGTCGTTGCGGCTATGGCAGGGGTGGGGCTCGCGGGTGGCTTGTTGGTGGCTGCGGTGGTGTGCGCAACATCGGGCTGCAGCGCGGTGGCGTACTACGCGCAGTCGGTGAACGGCCACCTCGATTTGCTGCAGCGCGCCCGCCCGGTCTCGCAGTGGATGGACGATGCGCAAACTGATGCAAAGCTCAAACAACGCCTCGTGCTCAGTCAGGAAATCCGTGACTACGCAGTCACGGAACTCGCCCTGCCGGACAACGCGAGCTACCGCCGATACGCCGACTTGCAGCGTCCAGCAGCAGTGTGGAACGTGGTGGCGGCGCCCGAGCTGAGCCTGACGTTGGAAACCTGGTGCTTCCTCGTGGTCGGCTGCGTGAGCTACCGTGGTTACTTCGATCAGGCTGCTGCCGAGAGCTACGCGGTGGAACTGCGCGCGCGCGGCCTGGAGGTGGCGGTTTACGGTGTGCCCGCGTACTCGACGCTCGGCAAGCTGCCCTTCGATGCGATGGCCGATCCGCTGCTCAACACCTTCATTCACTATCCGCAAGGCGAGCTGGCACGGCTCATGTTTCATGAGCTGGCGCACCAGGTGGTTTACGCCGCGGATGACACGGTATTCAACGAATCATTCGCCACCGCGGTGGAGCGAATCGGTGGTTCGCGCTGGATGAGCGCCGATCAGCGCGGTGCGGCGCGCGACGAGTACCTGCGCTTCGACGCACGGCGGGTTCAGTTCCGCACGTTGACGCAGAGGTATCGCGAGCGCCTGCGCGCGCTCTATGCCAGCACGGCGCCGGACCACGACAAACGCAGCGCGAAAGCCGCGGCCATGGCGCAATTGCGCATCGACTACGAGCAGCTCAAGACCGAGAGCTGGGGCGGTTTCGCGGGGTATGACGCTTGGTTCTCGCGGGCCAACAATGCGTCATTCGGCGTGCTTGCGGCTTACGGCGATCTCGTGCCGGCCTTCGAGCAGATGTTCGAGCGCCAGGGGCGCGACTTCCCGCGCTTCTACAACGAAGTTCGGCGCCTCGCGGCGCTGCCGAAACAGGACCGCCGCGCCGCATTGACTGCGCTTTCAGGAGATTGAACCATGGCCGACATCCGCATCCACCGCACTCACAAACTCGGCTTGGCAAAGGCGCGCGAGGTCGCCTGGGCCTGGGCCGAAGACGTGGAGAAGCGCTTCGACATGGAGTGCACCGTGCTCGAAGGCGAAACCAGCGACACCGTGGAGTTCACCCGCGCGGGAGTGAATGGAACCTTGGTCGTTGCCTCCGATCACTTTGACCTGCACGCCAAGCTCGGCTTTCTGGTCGGGGCCTTCAGCAAGACGATCGAAGCGGAAATCGAGTCCAACCTTGACGCGCTGCTTGCCAAGAGCGCGAAGGTCGCGGCGAAGCAAGCGGCCCGGAAGTCGGGCAAGACGTAGCGATGGTGGGTGATGCTTCGGCCGGGGCCGATGAGGTGCGCGGCCGCAGGGCCCTGTGGGTCAGCGCGGGAGTCATTGCCGCGCTGGGGTGCACGCCGACCTACGATTGGCGCGAAGTGCGCCCTGAGGGCGCGGCGATCGTCGCGCTGTTTCCGTGCCGACCGCAACAGCACGCGCGCACGGCCGATCTTGCCGGGATGCGCCTACCCATGCGCTTGAACGTGTGCAACGGCGGCAAAGAAACCTGGGCGCTCGCGGTCACAGAGCTTGAGCATCCGAACCAGATGGGGGCTGCGTTGCTCGCACTGCGTACCACGGCAGCGGCCAATTTCTCCGCCACCCAGGTTCAGACTTCTCCACTGCAAGTGCTCGGCATGACACCCCACGAGAACGCGATGCGCGTGACCTTGCGCGGCGTGTCCGCGCAAGGTGCGCCCGTTGATGCCACCGTGGTTGTCTTCGCAAAGGGTTTGCGGGTTTACCAGGCCACGGTTTTCGGCGTGCAAATCGACCCCGAGCTGTCAGAGATGTTCTTTTCCGGCTTGAAGTTGGAATGAGCGGTGATCATTGAAGGCGGTTGATTCTCGCGATGGGCATCCTGTGGCAGGCCCACGGGAGATGCTCGCGGTGATGCCCGTCGAGATTTCAACGCATTTCACGCGGCGCATTGCCGTCGCGGTGTTCCTGAGTTTTGCGTTCGCCTACTTTTTCTCGGCGCTGCTTCGTGGTGTTGTCGCGACGCTGGCGCCGCAATTCAGCCTTGAGCTTGGCCTGAATTCGGGCGACCTGGGGTTGCTCGCGGGCGCCTACTTCCTGGGGTTTGCCGCCATGCAGCTTCCGATGGGAAGCGCGCTGGATCGATTCGGGCCGCGGCGCGTGCTGTTAGGTTTCCTTGCGCTGGCGGTATTGGGTTGCATCGCCTTTGCTCTGGCCAGAAATTTTCTTGAGTTGACTCTGGCGCGTGGCCTGATCGGCGTGGGCGTGTCCGCGTGCCTCATGGCGCCGATGACAACATTCCGCAATTACTTTCGGGCGGATGCGCAAATTCGCGCCACCTCCTGGATGCTGATGACCGGCAGCCTGGGCATGGTCGCCTCGACCCTGCCAGGTCCAGTGGTTGCTGCCCGATCTCGGTTGGCGAGGGCTGTTCTGGTGCGTCGCTGTGACGCTGGCGATCTCCATGCTCGTGATCGGCGTCGTGGTGCCTGCCGAGTCACGCCAGCCACGCTTGCACGCCGCAGGGCCCCACGGCTATGGTGCGGTCTTTCGGCACCGTACGTTTCTGCGCTTCGCGCCGATCGGTTTTTTTCAGTACGGAGGAATGATCGCGATTCAGTCGCTTTGGGCGGGCCCGTGGCTGGTTCAGGTCTGCGGCTGGACGCCGGAACAGTCGGCCCGCGGGTTGTTTGTTGTCAACGTGGGCATGCTGCTGAGCTTCATGGCGTGGGGCCTTGCCGTTCCGCGTCTGTACCGGCAAGGCTGGACGGCGCACCGCCTGATTGCACTGGGGCTGCCCGCGAGCTTGGCCGTGCTCGCGCTGGCGGTTGTGCTGGGCCGGGATGCGGTAGCTTGGGTGTGGGTTCTCTTTTGCACGCTGAGTACTTTTGTGTCCCTGTCTCAGCCAGCGCTGGGTCTCGCGTTCCCGGCAGAGTCGGCGGGTCGAGCTTTGTCAGCCTACAACCTGGTGGTGTTCGCTGGCGTGTTTTGCGTTCAATGGGCGATCGGACTGACGATCGATGGCTTGCGCGCTGCGGGTTGGCCCACTGTCAGCGCGTTTCAGGGGGCGTTCGCTCTCTTCGCCGCATGCTGCGCGGCGGCCTACGTGTGGTTTCTCGGGTTTGACGACAGCGTCAGCATTGCTGCGCAGCGAAGCAAGCCGAAGTGCCGATAATTCGCCCATGCCGGGATTGATGATCATTGCCCATGCGCCATTGGCGTCGTCGCTGAAAGCGGTGGCCGAGCATGCCTATCCCGAGTGCGCGGGCTCGATCGAGGCTCTGGACGTCGACCCGGGCGACGACATCGAGAGCGTCGAAGCTGCCGCGCGAGCCATGCTGCAGCGGGTGCGTGACCCCGACGCGCTCATCTTCACCGATGTCTTCGGCGCCACACCTTGCAACGTGGCGCAGCGTTTGGCGCAGGGCGGACAGGTCCGAGTCATCGCGGGGGTCAACGTGCCCATGCTTTGGCGCGCGTTGTGCTACGCCAGTGAGTCGCTCGCCTCCGTCGCAGACAGGGCGATGGACGGGGCAACTCAGGGGGTGTTTCAGGTGGTTGGCGCGGGGGCGGCAGTGGCGGCATCGAGCGTGGGCGCGAATGATCAAGACGAACATCACGATTAGCAACAAGCTTGGGCTGCATGCACGCGCGTCGGCCAAGCTCACCAAACTGGCGGGGCGCTTTCAGTGCGAGATTCACCTGACGCGCAAGGACCGGCGCGTCAATGCCAAGAGCATCATGGGCGTCATGATGCTCGCCGCGGGGCTGGGAAGCGAAGTCGAGATCGAAGCTGACGGAGTGGACGAGGCGGCGGCATTGGGTGACCTTGTCGCTCTGATCAAAGGCAAGTTTGGCGAGAGCGAATAATTTGCGAGGTTCTCGGCTTGGTGCCATGGGGCCTGCGAGCAATCTTTCAGCCATGCTGCTCGAACCTACAAACTTGCGCTGCTAGCATCAGCCCCATGAGCATCCAACTCTTCGGTCTTCCGGTGTCGCGGGGCGTGGCGATCGGTCGAGCGGTTCTGGTGGCATCGAGCCGAGTCGATGTGGCTCACTATTTCATCGACGTGGATCGCGTTGAATCCGAAGTTGCGCGTTTGAAGCAGGCCCGCGACATCGTCGCTGAGGAGTTGATCTCGCTGCAGCGGGCCCTGCCCGCAGATGCGCCGGGCGAGCTCTCTGCATTGCTCGACGTGCATTTGATGTTGTTGCACGACGACGCGCTCACCACCGCCACCAAACATTGGATCGAGGCGCGCCATTACAACGCCGAGTGGGCGTTGTCCGCGCAGCTTGAAGTGCTGGCCCGGCAGTTCGACGACATGGAGGACGACTACCTGCGTGAGCGCAAGGCCGACCTCGAACAAGTGGTGGAACGCATGCTGCGGGCCATGGTACGCAGCGCCGCACCCGATGCGGGACGCCGAGAGGGCGGTGAGGCGGGCGCGTTCGGCGGTGATGGCCCGCTCATCCTGGTGGCCAACGACGTCGCGCCGGCCGATATGTTGCAGTTCAAGGGCAGCGTATTCATCGGATTCATCACTGACGTCGGAGGGCGGACTTCGCATACGGCCATCGTGGCGCGCAGCATGGATATTCCGGCGGTGGTCGGGGCGCGCGAGGCAAGCCGGATCATCAGGCAGGACGATTGGGTGGTGATCGACGGCGATGCCGGTGTCGTCATCGTCAATCCCTCGCCGATCCTCCTTGAGGAGTACCGATTTCGGCAGAGGCAAAGTGGGGTCGAGCGCGAACGGTTGTCGCGCCTTCGTCACACGCCTGCGGTCACGCTCGACGGCGAAACAGTCGAACTGCAAGCCAATATCGAACTGCCGGCGGATGCGGTCGCGGCAATGGCTGCCGGGGCGGTCGGAATAGGCTTGTTTCGCAGTGAATTCCTGTTCATGAATCGTTCTGGCGAACTGCCGGGCGAAGATGAGCAGTTCGAGGCCTATCGTGCGGCCGTGCAGGCCATGAATGGTTTGCCGGTCACGATTCGCACTGTCGACATCGGGGCGGACAAGCCCATGGATCGGATGTCCGTCAACGAGTTGCGCCACGAGCATGCGTTGAACCCTGCTCTTGGATTGCGGGCGATTCGCTGGAGCTTGTCAGAGCCCGGAATGTTCCGTCAGCAGCTGCGCGCGATCCTGCGAGCCAGTGCCTTTGGCAAGGTCCAGTTGCTCATTCCCATGGTCGCGCACATCAACGAGGTGCGCCACACGCTGGAGGCATTGGCGCGGGCCAAGCAACAATTGAATGAAGCCGGCAAGGCTTACACCGATGTGCGGGTTGGCGCCATGATCGAAGTGCCCGCTGCCGCGTTGGTTCTGCCTCTTTTTCTGAAGTATTTTGACTTCGTCTCGATCGGCACGAACGACCTGATCCAGTACACCCTGGCGATTGATCGAGCCGACGAGGCGGTGGCGCATCTCTACGACCCTTGGCACCCCGCGGTGCTGCAGCTGATCGCCAGCACGATACATCAGGCGAATGTGGCAGGTCGTGGTGTCAGCGTGTGCGGGGAAATGGCGGGGGACCCGGCGTTCACCGAGTTGCTCTTGGCAATGGGCTTGCGAAATTTTTCGATGCACCCTACGCAACTCGCGGCAGTGAAGCAGCGCATCCTTCGGACGGACACGCGGCGCTGGCGGACCTCGTTGCAGGAGATCCTGGGGTCGGAAAACCCAGAGAGCCGGTACCTTGCCGAAATTCAATCGATGGCGTCGGCGACGCAGGGCGCGACACGTCGCGTCGCCGTGCTTGCTGGCCACAGCCCCGGCGCAACGAGCTAGTCGCATCGGGTCGCATGTGTCCCTCCGGCAAATCTGCATGATTTGACGATTTGAACTGAGTACCTTCTGCTTTCATTGCAACATTGGATGGAGGTCGGCGATGAAGGTGATGGGCAAGGCGGTGCAGGTGAAGGCGAGCGCGGACGCGCTGACGCA
>JANOLJ010000220.1:0-14140 GCA_031419715.1 Burkholderiales bacterium
CCGCGCCACATCGAGATTCAGGTGCTGGGCGACGCGCACGGCCACTGCGTCTACCTGCACGAGCGCGAATGTTCGATCCAACGGCGGCACCAGAAAGTGATTGAAGAGGCACCGTCGCCCTTCATCAGCGACGCGACGCGCAAGGCGATGGGCGAGCAGGCGGTGGCGCTGGCGAAAGCGGTGAATTACCAAAGCGCCGGCACGGTGGAGTTCGTCGTCAGCGCGGACCAGAGCTTTTACTTTCTGGAGATGAACACCCGGCTTCAAGTTGAGCACCCGGTGACGGAATGCATCACGGGGCTGGACCTGGTGGAGCAGATGATTCGCGTGGCGGCCGGCGAGGCGCTGGCTTTCACGCAAGCGCAAGTTCCGAGGCGCGGCTGGGCGATGGAATGCCGCATCAACGCCGAGGATCCGTTGCGCGGTTTCTTGCCATCGACAGGCCGGCTCATCAAGTTCCAGCCACCGGCGCAGACGATGAGCGCAGCGCAGGCCCAGCCGCAAGGCGGCGGCGTGCGCGTGGACACCGGCGTCGAGGAGGGCGGCGAAATCCCGATCTACTATGACTCGATGATCGCCAAGCTCATCGTGCACGGCAGCGACCGGGCGGATGCGATCCGGCGCATGCGCGCGGCGCTGAACGCCTTCGTGATCCGCGGAATTTCGAGCAATATCGCGTTCCAGTCGGCATTGTTGGCACACCCCAAGTTCGCCAGCGGAGAGTTCAACACGGGCTTCATTGCCGAGCAGTACCCCAATGGGTTTTCCAAGGCGCTGGCGGCGAGCGACGACCCGCGTTTGCTGCTCGCGCTGGCGGCGGCGGCGCATCGGCGCGGCCGCGAGCGCGCGGCGCGCATCTCGGGGCAAATGCCAGGCCACGAACTCGAACTTGGGGAAGACTTCGTCATCGTTCACACCGCCGCCGATGGGCAACGCCGGCACACGCCGGTGAAAGTGAGCAATGGGCGCCAAACGTACCGCATCGGCATTGAGGGCAAGGTGTCGACGCTGGCGTTCAACGGCCCGCTGCGCGACATCGCCGTGCACGGCGAATTCGACGGCCAGCCGTTCAGCGCCCAGGTTGAGCGCGACGGCCTGGACCTGCGCATCACCTACAACGGCATGCAGATCGAGGCCCGGGTGCTGTCGCCTCGCGCCGCCGAATTGCAAGCGCTGATGCCGATCAAGGCGGCGCCCGATCTGTCCAGGTTCCTGCTCTCGCCGATGCCGGGTTTGCTGGTGGATGTGGCCGTCAAAGCCGGTCAGGCGGTTCGCGCCGGTGAGAAACTCGCTGTCATCGAGGCGATGAAAATGGAGAACATACTCGTCGCGCAACAAGACGTCGTGGTGGCGAAGGTCACCGCGGACAAGGGTGATAGCCTGTCAGTCGATCAGGTCATCATGGAGTTCAAGTGAGGATGGCGATGAACCTGCGGCCGTTCAAGGTATTGGGAATCCAGCAAGTCGCCATCGGCGGCACGAGCAAGGAGCGGCTGCGCGCGCTGTGGGTCGACAAGCTGGGTCTGGAGGCGACGGGAACGTTTCGCTCGGAGCGGGAGAATGTCGATGAAGACATCTGCGAGCTCGGGCACGGTGCGTTCAAGGTGGAAGTCGACTTGATGCAACCGCTGGACATCGACAAGAAGCCCGCGGTTCACGCGACACCGTTGAACCACATCGGCCTGTGGATCGACGACCTGGCCGCGGCGGTGCAGTGGCTCGCGGCGAACGGCGTGCGCTTTGCTCCGGGCGGCATACGCAAGGGCGCGTCGGGCCACGACATTTGCTTCATTCACCCCAAGGGCAACGAAGAATTTCCGATGGGCGGTGAAGGTGTACTGATCGAAATGGTGCAGGCGCCGCACGAGGTGATTTCAGCATTCGAGGCGCTGCAAGCATGACGGTTCGCGAGATTCTCAGAATGGGCGACCCACGCCTGCTGAGCGTGGCCCAGCCGGTTCAGGCGTTCAACACAAAAGAGTTGGATACCTTGATCGGCGACATGTTCGACACGATGCGCGCCGCGCAAGGCGCGGGGCTGGCCGCGCCGCAGATCGGCGTTGATTTGGCGGTCGTGATCTTCGGGTTCTCCGAGAACCAGCGCTACCCGGACGCGCCGCCGGTGCCAGAGACCGTGCTCGTCAATCCGCACATTGAGGCGCTTGATGAGGTGCTGGAAGAAGGCTGGGAAGGCTGCTTGTCGGTACCCGGCCTGCGCGGCGTCGTGCCGCGTTTCGCCCGCATCCGTTACACCGGCTTTGACGCCCAGGGTCGGCGCATCGAGCGCGAGGCCGAGGGGTTTCACGCCCGCGTCGTGCAACACGAATGCGACCACCTTGCCGGCGTGCTCTACCCCATGAGAGTCCGCGATTTCAGCCGTTTCGGTTTCACCAGCGTGCTGTTTCCCGACGCTGACCCGAACGCGGACGATTGAAAGCTTCGCGCTCGATGTCTTGGGCTTCGGGTCTGTTTCTCGATGTAAAGCTGAACTTCCGACGCGCATGGGAGTCAGCGCCGCGCCATGATGCCGCGTTATTTGCCCAGGCGCCCGGGCACGCCGGTGCTGTGCCGACAGGCGCGCCCGCACTGACAACCATCAAGAGAGGTTCGCACCATGTCGATCTACTTCGCCGGTAAATCATTCAGGCGCATTCGTAGTTTGGCGGCGCAGGTGTTCGCCGCATTGCTGTACGCCGCATTGGTAGGCGCGGCCGGCGCTCAAGACAGGCCGGCCAGCGAGGGCGAGCCCGATCCCCCGGGCCGCGTGGGCCGACTGTCGGAGATGACGGGCCAGGTCTGGCTTTACAGCCCGAGCGCGGGCGAGTGGATCGATGCGGTGCGCAACCGCCCCATCACCGACGGGGATCGCCTGGCCACGGAAGGTGCGGCGCGCGCCGAGTTACGCATCGGCTCGACGACGGTGCGCCTGGACTCCGGAACTGAAATCGAAGTGTTGAAGATCGACGATGCGCGCATCGAGCTGCAGTTGCACAACGGCTCGATCACGGCGCGTCTGCGCAATCGCGAGGCCGCCGATGAATTCGAAGTCGTCACCGACGAAGGGCGATTCCGCGCGCAACGCGCCGGGCGCTACCGCATCGATCGGGTGGACGACGTGAGCCACCTCACCGTGACGAGTGGCTCGGCCCTGTACCAAGGCCCGGGCAGCGCCCTCACGGTTCACAGCGGCCAGCGCGCCGAGTTCTGGCTCGACCGCGGCAACGTGGCGCAGTACACGATCACCGAACCGAAACGCGACGCCTTCGCCGCGTGGAGCAGTGCGCGCGATCGCAATGACGATCGCAGCGCCTCGTCGCGCTATGTATCTCCTGAAATGACAGGCGTTGAAGACCTCGACCGCCACGGCCGCTGGGAGCAAAGCGAGGAATACGGCGCGCTGTGGACGCCACGCCATGTGCCTGCCGGCTGGGCGCCGTACAGCACCGGCCACTGGGTCTGGATTCACCCTTGGGGCTGGACCTGGGTTGACGACGCACCTTGGGGCTTCGCGCCGTTTCACTATGGCCGCTGGGTCTACTACCGCTCCAACTGGTGCTGGACGCCGGGCGCCCGCGTGCACCGCCCGGTGTATGCGCCGGCCCTGGTGGCCTGGGTCGGCGGGCCGCGCGTCAGCGTGTCGGTGAACATCGGCGGGCCGGTGGTCGGCTGGTTCCCACTCGCGCCGCGCGAGGTGTATGTGCCGAGCTACCGCCACAGCCCGCGTTATGTGCGCGAGGTGAACCACACGCATGCGCCGCAGATCGCCAGCGTGCAACTGCACACCGGCAACCCGCAAGCGCATGTCGAGCCACGCGATTACAGCAACCGCAAGTTCGCGCATGCCGTGACGGTGGTTCCGACGGGCGTGTTCACGCAGCGTCAGCCGGTCGCGCCCGCCGCCCGCAGCCTGCGCGAACGCCATGACGCACGTGAGTTGACACAGGAAATGACGCGCGGTGCGACCCTGGTGGCTGCACCGGTGGAGGCTCCCCCCCGACGCGCCCTGGAACCGCGCACGATCACGTCGCCGGGCATCGGCAACGCCGAGGGGCCTGGTCGCCGCCCGGCGCCCGGGGCCACAGCCGGCCCAGGGAACATTGCGCGCCCTTGGCTGCGCACGGATGACGAACGTCGGGGGGGTGGGCGGGCGGCACCCCAAGCCCCGCAAGCTCCCCAGCAATCGCAGGCCCCCCAAGCGCCGCAGGCAGTGACAGCGCCGCCACCTGCTCAGCAAGTCGCGCCCGCCCCCGCGCCGACGGGTGTCAGGCCTGCGCCCCCGGCTGCTGCGCCACCCGTCACGGCGCCCGTTGCCATTGCCCCGGCAGTGATTACGGCGCGCCCGCTGCCAGCACAGGAACCGCGTGATCAGCGTCCCCGGCCACCACGGCCCTCTGGCAATGAGGTTCCGGTCGTGACGGGCAGGCCCGATGCAAGAGCCCATGCCGCACCCGTTGAAACACAGCGCGGCAACCACGCGTTGCGCCCGGTAGCACCCCGCACTGACGATGGCGCCAGAGCACCTGCGCCGCGCGTGCAGCCGGCTGAGCCGCAAGTGCGCGAGCGTGGCGAGCGGGTGCGGCAAGAGCGCCGCGAAGGACGCGAGCGCGTGCAGGCAAATTGAGGGCGCTCCTGAGGCCGCGGCCCTACTTCAACCAGGGCCGCAGCACGGGCCAGACGTTCTCGAGCATCAACGGCTGCGCCTCTTCGGTGGGGTGAATGCGGTCGGGCTGGAACAACTGGGGCGCGCGCGCCACATCGGCCACGCCTTTGAGCAGGAACGGGACGAGGCTCGCGCCTTCCTGTTTCGCAACCGTCGCGAACAGCTTCGCGAAGTCGTCGCTGTACTTGCGGCCATAGTTCGGCGGGACCTGCATTCCCAGCAACAACACTTTCGCGCCGCCGCTCGCCGCGGGGCGCGCCATCGCGGCGAGGTTGTCGCGCGTGGAGTCGAGCGGCAAGCCGCGCAATGCGTCGTTGCCGCCGAGTTCGATCAGCACATGCGTCGGGCGGTGCTCCTGCAACAACGCGCCCAGGCGCGAGCGCCCGCCCGAGGTGGTGTCGCCGCTGATGCTGGCGTTCACGAGCGCTGCCTCGATGCGCTCGCGCGCCAGGCGCTTCTCCAACAACGCCACCCAGCCGCTGCCTCGCTGCAATCCGTACTCGGCGGACAGGCTGTCGCCGACGACAAGAATCGCGCGCCGGGCTGGCGCCGCCTGTGCCCCCATCACAGGCAACGACATCGCGAGCACGCTACAGTGCGACAGCCAAATCCGGCGTGACCAACCCATACGACCCATCCTTTCCACTATGCCGTCAGTGTCTCAACCCAGCATCATTGCCGTGCGCGGCCTGACCAAGCAGGTCCGCGATTCGACAGGCACGTTGACGATACTGCACGAGATCGACTTTGAACTCGCCCCGAGAGAGTCGGTGGCCATCGTCGGCGCGTCCGGGTCGGGCAAGAGCACATTGCTGTCGATCATCGCCGGATTGGATACGCCCACCACGGGAACAGTTCATCTTGCCGGTGTTGACCTGTTCGCTCTCGACGAAGACCAGCGCGCAGGTCTGCGCGCCGACAAAGTGGGCTTTGTGTTCCAGAGTTTCCAGTTGCTCGGCAACTTGACGGCGCTGGAAAATGTGATGCTGGCGCTCGAACTGCAAGGGCGCAACGATGCCCGCGCGATGGCCACGGAAATGCTCACGCGCGTGGGCTTGCGCGAGCGGCTTGGCCATTACCCGAAAGTGCTGTCGGGCGGCGAGCAGCAACGCGTGGCATTGGCGCGCGCGTTTGTGGTTCGCCCAGCGGTGCTGCTGGCCGATGAGCCGACGGGCAGCCTGGATTTCGCCACCGGCGAGACCGTGATGGCGCTGATGTTCGAGCTGAACCGGGAGATCGGCACAACGCTCGTGCTCGTGACGCACGACCCGGCGATCGCGACGCGCTGTGACCGCCAATTGCGCATCGAGGCCGGGCGCGTTCAGGTGGGTGGCGCGGCGGTCGTTTAGACCCGCGCGCCGCCGCGATGGTGCGCTATCAGTTCGCGAACTTGTAATCCGTCTTCGCCTTGGCACGGATCTCGTCGCGGTACTTCGCCATCTTCATCTGGTTCAGGCGCTGTTGAATCTGCGGTTTCACTTCTTCGAGCGGTGGGAACTTGGCCTCGCGCGTGTCTTCGAGCCGAATGATGTGATAGCCGAACTGCGACTTGACGGGCGCTTCCGTCATTTCGCCCTTTTTCAGCTTCAGCAGCGCCTGCGAAAATTCTTGCACATAGGAGCCGGGGTTGGCGAAGTCGAGGTCGCCGCCGTTCTGGCCTGATCCCGGGTCCTTGGAGTTCTTCTTCGCGAGTTCTTCAAAGCTCGCGCCGCCCTTGATCTGCGTGATCAGGCCTTTGGCGTCGTCTTCTTTTTCCACCAGGATGTGCCGTGCGCGGTATTCCGTGCCGTTGGCCTGGCCCTTGAACTTGTCGTACTCGGCCTTGATTTCCGCGTCGGTCACCGGATTCTTCTTGTTGAAGTCGTTGAACAGCTCGCGGATCAGGATGGTCTGGCGCGCCAGTTCCATCTGCGTCTTGTACTCGGCGCTCTGCGCCATGCCGCGCTTCTCTGCCTCTTGCATGAACATTTCGCGAAGCACGACTTCGTCGCGCACCTGCGTTTCAAGCTCGGGCGTCTTTTGCTGGCCACCTTGTTTGGTGGCCTGGGACATCAGCGCCTCGGCTCTGGCCTTGGGCACGGGCTTGCCGTTCACCGTGGTGATGTTCTGCGCCAAGGCGGCGAGCGGCCACGCCGTGGCGGCACACAGGGCCAGCAATGATGCGCGCGCGGCTAGACGATTCAACTTCATGGGCGATGCCTTTCAATCTCGGGAAGGGGGGCAGGGATGGCGCCGCAATGGCGAGCGGCGCCGGGGCTTGCGTCAGGATTCGCCAGGCGCACGAGCGTCAATGGCGAGCGCATGAATGCCCTGAGGCATGAGCGGACCGAGGCAATCATATACGAGGCGATGCCGGGCGACGCGCGTCAAACCGCGAAACCGCTCGCTCACCAGCCGCACATGAAAGTGACGCCCTTCGCGGGCCCCGGCGTGGCCGGCGTGCAGGTTGCTGTCGTCGCCGACTTCGAGGTCCGCGGGCTGCAAGGCCGTGCGCAACACGGCTTCAATAGTGGCCGCGGTGAGGGGCAGGGCGGCGCCGCTCATGAAGTGCCCTTCGGACTTTCCGCTTCGTCCGCCTGCGGCGCGACATGGCGGCTGATGTAAATGCCCTGGGCGAGCGTGAAGACCAGCATCAGCCCAATGCCGCCGAACAGCTTGAAGTTGACCCAAGTGCCCGTCGAGTAGTTGTACGCCACGTAAAGGTTGAGCACACCCATCAATACGAAGAAAGCCACCCAGGCCAGGCTCAAGCGGCGCCACACGGGCGCGGGCAATTCGAGCTGCCCACCCATCAAGACCTGGAGCAGGTTCTTGCCAAAGAAGAACTGCGACACCAAAAACGCCAGGCCCATGAACCAGTACAACACGCTGGGCTTCCATTTGATGAAGTTTTCGCTGTGGAACCAGATCGTCGCGCCGCCCAGCACGACCACGAGGCCGAGGCTCACCCACAGCATCATGTCGACCTTGCGCCGCATCAGCTTCAGCGTTGCCACTTGCAGCAAGGTCGCGATGATCACGACCACAGTGGCCAGCAGCACCGGGGCCTCACCCCCGCCGACGACGCCACCTGAAACCAGCGCCCCGAGATGTTCCGTCGCGAACTGCGCGGCCCACTCCTTGTGGTTCTCGGCGTACTTGAACATGCCGAAGAACAGCACGATGGGCAAAAAATCGAACAGCAATTTCATGATGAACAGGACACTTCGATGCCGCGCGCCCAATCGGGCGGCAATGCGGCGTAAGGGGCAAAGTCGGGTTGCTCGGCGAATGGCCGGCGCAGCGCTTGCTGCAGGCGAGTGACCTCCGAAAAGTCGTCGTTGCGCGCCGCGGCGATGGCGGTCTCGGCGAGGTGATTGCGCAAGATGAATTTTGGGTTCACGCGGTTCATTCGCATCGCGCGTTCCGCGTCGCTGCTATTTTCGCCGCGCAAGCGTTCGGCATAGCGCTGCGCCCAGGCGTCGAAGGCGCTGCGGTCGATGAACAGGTCGCGCACGCTGGCGTTCGCATCGTTTGCGCCGCTGCCCTCGCTGGCAAAAGCCGCGAGGCGGCGAAACGCGATCGTGAAGTCGGCGCGCTCCTTGGCTAGCATGCTCATGAAATCATCGATCAGCACGGTATCGGATTCTTGCGTGGTCGCCAGGCCGAGTTTGGCCGACATGCGCTTCACCATGGCCTGCGAGAACACGCTGCGATACGGTTCCAGTGCCGCCAGCGCGACATCGGGCTCACCGATCAGCGGCAACAACGCCTGCCCGAGCGCATGCAGGTTCCACAGCGCCACGCTCGGTTGGCGCGCAAAGGCGTAGCGACCCTGGTGGTCGCTGTGATTGCAGATGTGGCCCGGGTCGAAGCCGTCGAGAAAGCCGAACGGGCCGTAGTCGATCGTCAGGCCGAGGATCGACATGTTGTCGGTATTCATCACGCCATGGCAAAAGCCGAGCGCCTGCCAGTCGGCGACCATGAGTGCGGTGCGCCGCGTCACGGCCTCCAACAATGCCGCGTAGGGTTGAGCTTCGCCGCGACACGCTGGGTAGTGGTGGTCGATCACGAAGTCGGCAAGTCGGCGCAGTGCATCGGGCCGGTCCTGATTCGCGAAATGCTCGAAGTGGCCGAAGCGAATGAAACTCGGCGCGACGCGGGTCACCACCGCCGCTGTCTCGACTTCTTCGCGGCGCACCGGCAGCGGTGAGCCCGTGACACACAAGGCCCGCGTCGTCGGCACGCCCAGGCCGAACATGGCTTCGGAGCAAAGGAACTCGCGGATCGACGATCGAAGCACCGCACGGCCATCGCCCATGCGGGAATAGGGCGTGAGCCCCGCGCCCTTGAGCTGCAGCTCCATCGGCCCGGCGGGAGTGTTCAATTCGCCGAGCCACAGCGCGCGCCCGTCGCCGAGCTGACCGGCCCACACGCCGAACTGATGGCCGCTGTACACACTCGCCAGCGGCTGCATGCCGCTCCACAGCGCATTGCCGGCGAACACTTGCAGCGCCCGCCAGTCTTCGCGGTGCATCCAGTCGTCGGGCCAGCCCAACAATTCGGCGCAAGCGGCGCTCGTGGCCACCCAAGCGGGTTGCGGCAGCGACACGGGTCGCAGCTCGGTGTAGTAGTCCTTGCCCAGCGCCGCGAACCGGTTCGACCATTCGTGGCGAGGCAAATCCTGCTCGGCTTGGCCAAGGGCGGAAGGAGATGCAAGGAGTGCGGTGCTCATCGGCGGGCAGTGTAGCGACCCACCTGCGAGTACGCGCGCGTAGGGGTAACCTCGGAGGGCGAACGCAATGAAGCTATGCGACCCGAGTTCAGCTCTGCATGCGATTCGCATGTGAGACACAACACTAGAATGGCACGATCGTTCGCTGACGCATGACTTTGCAAAGGGCCCCCGATGAAATCCAGCTATGAGACGCGCGGCAACGTCGCCGTGATCACACTCAACAACCCTCCCGTGAATGGCCTGGGACACGCGACCCGCCTGGGCATTGCCGACGGTCTGGCGGCGGCGCAGGCTGACCCGGCCATCAAGGCGATCATCATCACCGGCGCGGGCAAGGCGTTTTCCGGCGGCGCCGATATCAATGAATTCGGTACACCCAAGGCGCTGGGCGAGCCGAACCTGTTGACCGTGATCTTGGCGCTCGAGGCGAGCAACAAGCCGACCATTGCCGCGATCCACAGCGTGTGCATGGGCGGCGGGCTGGAGTTGGCGCTGGGCTGCAACTACCGCGTCGCCTCTCCCGGGGTGCAGGTCGCGCTGCCGGAAGTGAAGATCGGCTTGCTCCCCGGTGCCGGCGGCACGCAGCGCCTGCCGCGCGTGCTGGGTGTGGAAAACGCGCTGAACATGATCGTCAGCGGCACGGCGATGAAGAGCGAAGTGCTCGCCAAGATTCCCGGCCAGAAGCTGTTCGACCGCATCATCGAAGGCGACCTGATGGAAGGCGCGCTCGCCTTCGCCGCCGAAGTCGCCGACGAGGCCGCGAAAAAGAAGGGTCCGCTGCCTCTGGTTCGCAACCTGCGAGCCGAGCACCCGAACCCGGACGCGTATTTCCAGTTTGCTCGCAACACGGTGGGCGCGATGTCGCGCAACTTCCCCGCGCCGCTGAAATGCGTCGAGGCCGTCGCTGCTGCCGTGGGCAAACGCTTCGAAGAAGGCATGCGCGTCGAGCGCGAGTTGTTCATGGCGCTGATGTTCACGCCTGAATCGAAGGCGCTGCGCCACACCTTCATGGCGGAGCGCGCGACAGCGAAGATTCCTGACGTTCCCGCGGATACGCCACTGCGCAAAATCGCCAAAGTCGCCGTCATCGGCGCCGGCACGATGGGTGGCGGCATCACGATGAACTTCTTGAACGCCGGCATTCCCGTCGTCGTGCTGGAGACGAGCCAGGCCGCGCTCGACAAGGGCCTGGGCGTGGTGCGCAAGAACTATGAAGCGCAAGTCACCAAGGGCAAGCTGACGCTGGACAAGCTCGACCAGCGCATCGCCTTGCTCAGCACGACGCTGAACTACGCCGACCTGAAAGACGCCGATCTCGTGATCGAAGCCGTGTTCGAGGAAATGGGCGTCAAGGAAACCGTGTTCCGCAAGCTCGACGAGGTGATGAAGCCCGGAGCCATTCTGGCCAGCAACACCTCCACACTCGACTTGAACCGCATCGCCGAGTTCACGAAGCGCCCGCAAGACGTGATCGGCATGCACTTCTTCAGCCCCGCCAACGTGATGCGGCTGCTTGAAGTGGTGCGCGGTGCGAAAACGGCGAAAGACGTGCTCGCCACCGTGATGGCGCTGGGCAAGACGATCAAGAAGACCTGCGTCGTCTCGGGCGTGTGTGATGGCTTCATCGGCAACCGCATGATCGAGCAATACAGCCGGCAAGCCGGCTTTCTGCTCGACGAAGGCTGCACGCCCGCGCAAGTGGACCAGGCGGCAGAGAAGTTCGGCTTTGCGATGGGGCCGTTTCGCATGGGCGACCTGGCGGGCAACGACATCGGCTGGGCGATACGCAAACGCCGCTACGTCGAGAAGCCCGATGTGCGCTACAGCAAAACGGCCGACCTGTTGTGCGAGCTGGGTCGCTTCGGGCAGAAGACGGGCGCCGGCTGGCATGACTACAAGCCCGGCAAACGCGATGCGATCCCGTCACCCGTGGTCGTGGAAATGCTCGACAAGCATCGCGCCGCCCAAGGCATCACGCCACGCAAGATCGGCGATGACGAAATCATCCATCGCCTCGTGCTCGCGCTCGTCAACGAAGGCGCGAAGATCGTCGAAGAAGGGATCGCGCTGCGTGCGTCGGACATCGACATCATCTACCTCACCGGCTACGGCTTCCCGGCGCACCGCGGCGGCCCGATGTGCTATGCCGACAGCGTAGGCCTGTACAACGTGGTCGCGGCGATGAAGCGTTTTGCGCAGAACCCGCAGGACGATGCCAAGTTCTGGCAGCCCGCGCCGCTGCTCACCCGGCTCGCGGCCGAGGGCAAGACCTTCACCTGAGCGCGCCGCGCCCGTCCGCTCGCCGAACCCGCACACCGCACACCGCACACCGCACACCGCGCAACCTACCCGCACCACAAGGAATCCTCATGACCCAAGCCGTCATCGTCTCCACCGCGCGCACGCCTCTGGCCAAGAGCTGGAAGGGCGCTTTCAACATGACCCATGGCGCGACGCTGGGCGGCCACGCCGTGAAGGCAGCGGTTGACCGCGCCGGCATTGCCGGAGCGGAAGTTGACGACGTCATCATGGGCTGCGCCAATCCCGAGGGTGCGACAGGCGCCAACATCGCGCGCCAAATTGCATTGCGCGCCGGTTTGCCGATCACGACGAGCGGTGTCACCGTGAACCGCTTTTGCTCCAGCGGCTTGCAGACGATTGCGCTGGCCGCGCAGCGCATCATCGCCAACGAGGGCGACACCTTCGTTGCCGGTGGCGTGGAAAGCATCTCATGCGTGCAAAACGAGATGAACAAACACATGATGGCCGAGATCTGGCTGCGCGAGCACAAGCCCGAGATCTACTGGAACATGCTGCAAACGGCGGAACAAGTCGCCAAGCGCTACAAGATCGCTCGGGAGCGCATGGACGAGTACGGCGCGCTGAGCCAGCAAAAGGCGTGCGCGGCGCAAGCGGCAGGCAAGTTCAAGGACGAGATCGCCCCGATCACCGTGACGGCCGGCATGGCCGACGCGCAGCTCGGCCTGCGCAGCAAGGAAGTGACGGTCTCCGTTGACGAAGGCCTGCGCGAAGGCACGACGGCGGCAAGCCTGGCCGGCATCAAGCCCGCCATGCCCGGCGGTGTGATCGCCGCCGGCAATGCCAGCCAGTTCAGCGATGGCGCGGGCGCGTGCGTCGTGATGAACGAAAGCGTCGCGTCGAAGAAGGGGTTGAAGCCGCTCGGGCGCTTTCTCGGCTTTGCCGTGGCCGGCTGCGAGCCCGATGAAATGGGCATCGGCCCGGTGTTCGCCATTCCCAAGGTGCTGAAGCGCCTGGGTTTGAAGGTCGCCGACATCGACCTGTGGGAACTCAATGAAGCGTTCGCGGTCCAGGTGCTGTACTGCGCTGACACGCTGGGCATTCCGATGGACAAGCTCAACGTGAACGGCGGCGCCATCGCCGTCGGCCACCCTTACGGTGTGAGTGGGCAGCGCCTCACAGGCCACGCGCTGATCGAAGGCAAGCGCCGCGGCGCGAAGCGTGTCGTCGTGACGATGTGCGTCGGCGGTGGCATGGGTGCGGCGGGCGTATTCGAAGTGCTTTGACGCGCCGAGCAATGCCAAGCCTGCGCACGCCGGACGAACGCTTCGTCGGCCTGCCGGATTTCCCCTATGCGCCGCATTGGGTGGACGACTTGCCTGGCCTGAACGGCCTGCGGATTCACTATCTCGATGAAGGACCGCAACAGACCCAAGTGACGGCGCTGTGCCTGCACGGCAACCCGTCGTGGTGCTATCTCTACCGGCATATGCTGCCGGTGTTCGCCGGGGCCGGGCTGCGCGTGGTCGTGCCCGATCTGCTGGGCTTTGGCCGCTCCGACAAGCCCGCCGATGCGTCGTGGCACAGCTTCGAGCAACATCGCGAGATGCTGCTGCGCTTCATCGAGCGGCTCGACCTGCGCAACATCATGCTCGTGTGCCAAGACTGGGGCGGCATCCTCGGCCTGACCCTGCCAATGGAAATGCCGCGGCGTTTCACGCGCTTGCTGATTATGAACACGGCCCTAGGGACCGGCCAGGTGACGGAAGGTTTTCGCCAATGGCGAACCTACTCCAACGCCCAGACGGATCTGCCCGTCGGCAAGCTGATCCAGCGTGGCAAACCTTCTCTCAGCGTCGCCGAGGTCGCTGCCTACGACGCGCCGTTTCCCGCGCCAAGCTTCAAGGCGGCGTTGCGTGCATTTCCCAACATGGTTCCGGATGGCAAAGACGCGCCCGGCGCCGCCATCAGCCGCAGCGCGCAAGACTTTCTGCGCGATTCGTGGCAGGGCGAAAGTTTCATGGCCGTCGGCATGCAAGACCCGGTGCTCGGCGCCGCACCTATGCGCGCGCTGCAACGCGTGATTCGCGGCTGCCCGGCACCGATGGAAGTCGCCGAAGCGGGCCACTTCGTGCCGGAGTGGGGCGTGCCGATCGTTGCCGCGGCGCTGAAGCATTTCAAACTAGGATGAAATTCGTACGCGTCGACGTGCGTCAGGCCTCCAGCGGGGGGTTGACTGCTTTCGCACCGAAGCGGCCTGTGGACGTGCGGTCAGCATGCCACGGCTTCCACGCCAGGGCGACGGCGGCGCCCCCGTTCTCCGGCCCACGCTCGCGGGGCAGCGTCGCAAACTGCAACGCCCAGCCGCGTCAACACCGTGACGCCCTGGATGAGTTGAGGACACCGCGAATCGGTCCTGCGCCCGGGGGCACCACCGCCGTCCTGCTGCAACCTTCGGTGGCAAGTCACGCCGTGCCATGCCGCCAGGGTGTCGGGGCTGGCGG
>JANOLJ010000221.1:0-8570 GCA_031419715.1 Burkholderiales bacterium
CCCACGCCCTTACCCGCAAAACCCGCCATCACAGCGTGCCCTGCCGCGCCCAAAATACCGTACAACCGACGCCAATTGCACCACCGCGTGCGCAGCCGGCGGGCATCAACTCCTCATCGGCCGGACTTTGACGGAACCGTGATTCTGAGGCAGGTCGGCTTCGCAGTGCCATCTGCCTCGGGACGACAATCTGTGAACTTGCGCGTGGGTCGCTGTAGTGTCGGCCTGCCGTCGTCGTGGCTGGAGGGCGACGGCGGCACGCCCGTTCTCCGGCCCACGCTCGCGGGGCACCTTCGCAGCCTGCATCCCTGCGCCGCGTCAACGCCGTTTCGCCCTGAGGCGGTTGAGCACGCCGCGAATGGGACCTGCGCCCGGGTGTACCACCGCCTCCCTGTTGCAACCTGGAGTGGCATGCCACGGCGTGCCCTACCTCGCGGGTGTCGGGGCAGGCGGTTTGGGGTGCGGGCGCAGGTCCCATTCGCGGTGTCCTTGAGCTGCGCACGAGAACACGATGTTGATGGCTCACGCCCCGCAAACCGAATCCGGCGCCCCGCGAGCCTGGGCCGGAGAACGTACCCCATGCCGCCTGCCACGCTGCTCGACGTTTGCATGCAGGTTGCGCATGAACTTCGCGCATGCAGGTCGCGCATGCAGTTCGCGAAGAATCTCAGCAACCTGCCGCGCGCAGGATGCCACGCGCGGCGCGCTACGATCACGCACCCCGTGCCAAGCGAATCCACATGACCAAGCTGAGTTTGAACGTCAACGGCGAAACCGTTGCGGTTGAGATCGAAGCCACCCTGTTGCTGCTTGACCTGCTGCGTGGCCCCCTGGCGCTGACCGGCACGCACAGCGGCTGCGACACGGCCCAGTGCGGCGCGTGCACCGTGCTGCTAGACGACCAGCCGGTGAAGAGCTGCAGCCTGCTCGCGCTGCAAGCGCAGGGCCAGCGGGTGACCACAGTAGAAGGCCTGGCCTCGCCGCAGGGCACGCCACACCCGTTGCAAGAAGCCTTCATGGCGTGTCACGGCTTGCAATGCGGGTTCTGCACGCCGGGCATGTTGATGGCGGCGAGCGGCTTGCTCAAACGCAATCCGCTCCCAAGCGAGGCGCAAGTTGTCGATGCGCTGGAAGGCAATCTCTGCCGCTGCACGGGCTACGTCAACATCGTCATGGCGGTGCAACAGGCTGCGCGGGTCATGGCGTCCGGTGGGGGTGCCCAATGAACGCGCCGCGGGACAAGCTTGATGTGAGCCGCTTCGGCAGCGGCAAGACGGTGCGCCGCATCGAAGATCCGACGTTGGTGGCGGGCAAGGGCCAGTTCACGGATGATTTGACTCGCCCCGGCCAGACGCATCTGATCTTTCTGCGTTCGCCGCACGCGCATGCGCGCATCGTCTCGGTGGACTTGAGCGGTGCGCTCGCGCTGCCCGGCGTGCTGGCGGTATACAGCGGCGCCACGCTCGTGGCCGCAGGTGTGAAGCCGATCGCCGCGGGCATTCCGTTCCCCCGGCCCGACGGCTCGCCCGCTGCGTCCGCGCCGCGCCACCCGCTCGCGCTCGATCGTGCGCGCTATGTCGGCGAGGCGGTCGCGGCGGTGGTGGCGCAAAGCCGCGACGCGGCATTGGCTGGCATCGATGCGCTGCGGGTTGAGTACGAAGAGTTGCCCGCCGTCGTTGATGCGGTCAGCGCCATGGCGCCCGGCGCGCCAGTGCTGTGCGACGCCGCGCCGGACAACATCGCCAGCGAGATGCGCCACGGCGACGCTGCGGCCACCGCTGCCGCATTCGCGCGCGCCGCGCACACCGTGCAACTCGACATCGTGAACCAGCGCATCGCACCCAGCGCGATCGAGCCGCGCGTCGTGCTCGCTGAAATTGACGCCGCGAGCGGGCGGCTGCACGTCACCTTGTCGAGCCAGATGCCCACGGCAGTGCGCGACGGCCTCGTGGCGTCGCTGCCCGACCTGAGCCCGGCGCAGGTGCGCGTGCTCGTTGGCGATGTCGGCGGTGGCTTCGGCATGAAGACCGGCATCTACCCCGAAGACATCGTCGTCGCGCACGCCGCGCGCAGCTTGCGCCGGCCCGTCAAGTGGTGCGCGCAGCGCATCGAGGAATTCAGCGCGTCGGTGCATGGGCGTGATGTCGTCAGCAAGGTCGAGCTCGCGCTCGCGCCTGACGGCAAGGTGCTGGCGCTGCGCGTGCGTTCGCTCGCCAACGTGGGCGGCTACGCCACCGCCACTGGCGTGCTCATCCCGTTGCTTGTCGGTCCGTGGGTGAGCACGAGCATCTATGACATCCCGATCATCGACCTGCACTTGACTGCGGTGATGAGCAACGCCACGCCGGTGGGCGCCTACCGTGGCGCCGGGCGCCCCGAGGCGATCTACATCATCGAACGCCTGCTCGACGCGGCGGCGCGCGAGATGCGGCTCGACCCCGCGGAACTGCGCCGGCGCAACATGATCAAGCCGCAGCAGATGCCCTACACGAACCCGATGGCGCAGATCTACGACTGCGGTGAGTTCGAGAAAATTCTCGACCAGGGCCTGGCACTCGCGGACTGGAACGGCTACGCGGCACGCCGTGCACAGAGCCAGGCGCGCGGCAAGTTGCGTGGCCGGGGCATCGCCACATTCCTCGAATGGACCGGCGGCAACGTGCTCACCGAAAACGTGACGGTGAACGTGCTCGCTGATGGCTTCATCGAACTCACCAGCGCGACACAGGCGATGGGACAGGGCATCGCGACAAGCTATGCGCAGCTCGCGGTTGATGTGTTCGGCGTGCCGATCGAAAAGATTCGTGTCCTGCAAGGCGACACGGATCGCGCCACCGGTTTTGGCAGTGCCGGATCCCGGTCGCTATTCACCGGCGGCGGTGCGGTGCATGTGGCTTCCGAACGCACTGTTGAACACGCGAAGCAGTTGGCCGGCGAGGCGCTGGAGGCGGCGGCATCCGACATCGAATACCGCGCCGGGCGCTTCAATGTGGTGGGCACCGACCTGGGCATCGGCCTGTTCGACCTGGCGGCGAAACAGAGCACGGCGCGCATCACGATGGACGGCACGGCCACCGCGGGCGCGCCGAGCTGGCCCAACGCCTGCCACATTTGTGAAGTGGAAGTCGACCCCGACACCGGCGAAGTTGAAGTGCTCGCCTACGCCTCGGTGAACGACATCGGCCGCGTCATCAGCCCGCAGATCGTGCGCGGCCAGGTCGAAGGCGGTGCGGTGCAGGGCATCGGCCAGGCGTTGTGCGAACAGGTCGTGTACGACAAAGACAGCGGTCAACTGCTCAGCGCAAGCTTCATGGACTACGCGATCCCGCACGCCGATGTGTTCCGCGGCTTCAAGACGGAGTTCGACACCTCGGTGCCGTGCCGCACGAATGTGCTGGGCGTCAAGGGCGTCGGCGAACTCGGCACGATAGGCGCGACACCGGCGGTGGTGAATGCCGTGATCGATGCGCTCGCACAAACCGGCCTCGGGCGCCGCGCCGAGAAGGTGCAGATGCCACTCACCTCGGCGGTGGTGTGGCGCGCATTGCACGGCGACTTCGACCCGGTGAAGGTGCTTTGAACCCTCTGGGAAGGGCCAGCCACGCATGACCTCACCGGGTTCGGCAGCGCGCAGCGCTTGCATCGTCGGCATCGGCGAAACGCGGTTCACGAAACGTGGCGCCCAAGCCGAGCGCGGCGAATGGGCGCTCGCCTGCGAAGCCGCGGCGAACGCCGCAGACGACGCCGGCATCGATGTGCGCCGCATCGACGGCCTGGCCTCGTTCTCCAGCGACAACTGCCTGCCCTGGCTGATGCAGCAGGCGCTGGGCATAGCCCACCTGCGCTGGGCCTCGATGGTCTGGGGCGGCGGCGGCACCGGCTCGTGCGGCGCGCTGGCCCACGCCAGCGCCGCGGTTGAAAGCGGCCAGGCCGACACCGTGCTGGTGATGCGCTCCATCGTGCAGCGCCCGGGTGGGCGCTACGGCGAGGCGGGTGGCTTCTCGGAAATACCGCAGTTCGACCTGCTGGCGCCGTTCGGCATGTTGATGCCGACCAGCATGTTCGCGCCCAGTGTGAGGCGCTACCTGCACGACTTCGGTCTGAGTGCCGAAGCCTTTGCCGAGGTTGCCCTGAACGCCAGTGCCAACGCGCAGCGCAATCCGCGCGCCGTGATGCATGGCCAGCCGTTGACGCGAGAAGACTATCTGGCCTCGCGCATGATTGCCGACCCGCTGCGGCTCTACGACTGCTGCCAGGAAAGCGACGGTGCCTGCGCGGTGATCGTGACGACGCAGGAACGCGCGCGTGACCTTCAACGCCAGCCGGTGCGCGTGCTCGCCGCGGCCCAGGGGGGAGACGCCGGCTGGTACGCCGCGACGATGGGCACGCACAACATGCCGGTGGCCGACTACGGTGGCGGCAACGCCGCGCAGCTGGCGCGCGACCTGTATGCGCGCGCGGGCGTGGGCCCGGCGGACATCGACGTGGCGCAGATCTACGACCACTTCAGCCCCGCCGTGCTGTGGACGCTTGAGAACTTCGGCTTCTGCGGCCGCGGCGAGGCGGCCGCCTTTGTGGCCGCAGGGCAGATCCGGCCCGGGGGCAAGTTGCCGCTGAACACTGCCGGCGGCATGCTTTGCGAAGCCTACATTCACGGCCTGAACCTGTTGACCGAAGCGGTACGCCAGTTGCGCGGCGCCTCGACAACGCAAGTGCCGGGCGCGCGCACCTGCCTGGTCACCGGGGGCCTGGGCACCACCCCCACGAGCGCTGCCATCCTGGCCACCTGACGATGGCCACCTACCTGCCGCAACTCGACATCGGCCGCCCCTACCTGGTCGAGCACCTGGCCTTTTGGGAACATTGCGCTCGCGGCGAGCTGCGCTTCCAGCGCTGTGATGCCTGCCAAGCCTGGCGGCACCCACCGGCGCCGCTGTGCGGCGTGTGCCGCTCGCCACGCGCGCGTTGGGAGCTGGCGCCCGGCGCCGCCGAGCTGTTCAGCTACACGGTGGTGCACCACGCCGCGAGCGCGGCGTTGCAGCAGGCCGTGCCATACAACATCGCCATCGTCGCCTTTCCGTCGCTGGACGGTTTGCGCCTCGTCAGCAACGTCATCGACGCGGCGCCCGACGAGCTGCGGATCGGCATGCCGCTTGAACTCGTCTGGCAGCGCAGCGACGACGCGCGCCAATTGCCGCTGTTCAGGAAGCGCGTGGCGGTCGAGCGGTGAAGCGCTTTGCCCGCAGGTTTTTCTTGATGTCGGCGAGCCTGCCGCGCAGTTCGGCCGGCAGGCGCAGCGCGACGCCGGTGACCAGGATGTCGATCACGACCAGGTGCAGCAGGCGCGACACCATCGGGCTGTAGCGCTCATAGTCCTCGGGGTGGTCCACCGCGAGCAGCACCTGGTGCGTGCTGCCCTGGCCGAGTTGCGCCAATGGCGAGCCGCTCGCCGTGATGGCGATCAGCGTGGCGCCGCGCTTGCGCGCGATTTCCGCGGAATCGAGCAAGTCCGCGCTGCGCCCGGAGTTGCTAATGATCACCAGGCAGTCGCCGGGGCCGAGCATCGTCGCGCTCATCACCTGCACATGCGCGTCGCTCACGGCCGCCGCGTTCACGCCGAGCCGAAAGAACTTGTGCTGCGCGTCTTGCGCGACGATGCCCGAATTGCCCACGCCGTGGAACTCAATGCGCCGCCCGGCGCGCCCGGCCTGTGCCAGTGCGGCGATGGCACGCTCGAAGGCGTGGCTCGCGGCGTGGTTGCGGTAGGTCAGGAAGGTGCTGACGGCGTTGTCGAGCACCTTGACGACGATCTCGCCCGCCGTGTCGTCTTCACCCACCGCACGGTGCACAAAGGGCACGCCTTCATTCACGGCGCCGGCCAGCTTGCGCTTGAAGTCCACCAACCCGTGATAGCCAACGCTGCGGCAAAAGCGCACGACGGTGGGCTTGCTGACCCCGGCGCGTTGCGCGAGTTCTCCCACCGCCAGGCTGGCGAAGCTGCGCGCGTCGGCGAGCACCAGTTTCGCCACGCGTTGCTCGGCGGGTGGCAGGGTGGAGATTGAAGCGCGGATGCGGTCGAGCATCGGGTTCAACCCGGCCGAGTTGTCATTGCTCCTCGATCCAGGCGTGACCGTCGCGCGCGACCAGCGCGCTGGCGGCCGCGGGGCCCCATGTGCCCGACGCATAGGGGCGTGGTGCCGCGCTGTCTTGGCTCCACGCGTCCAGGATCGGCTCGACCCAGCGCCAGGCCTGCTCTTGCTCGTCGCTGCGCACAAACAGATTCAGCTTGCCCGCGAGCGCGTCGAGCAGCAAGCGCTCATAACCGCCGACGCGGTTCTCGGCGAACGCCTTATCGAAGTCCAGATCGAGCGACACCGGTGACAACGCCTCATGCTGGCGCGCGCCCTTGGCGGCGAGCAGGTGCAGCTTCAAGCCGTCTTCGGGCTGCAGGTTGATGACCAGCTTGTTCGGCTGGTTCACGCCGGGGAAAATGCTGTGCGGCGTGGGCCTGAAGTTGACGACGATTTGCGAGTCGCGTGCCCCGAGGCGCTTGCCCGTGCGCAGGTAGAACGGCACACCGGCCCAGCGCCAATTCTGGATTTCGGCGCGCAGCGCGACGAAAGTTTCGCAGCGGCTGTCCGCTGGCACTTTGGTCTCTTCGAGGTAACCCACCACCGCCTTGCCGTCCACGTTGCCGGCCCGGTATTGGCCGCGCACCACGTCGCGCACGATGCTCTCCGCGGTGAAGGGCTTCAGCGAGCGCAGCACCTTCAGCTTTTCGTCGCGGATCGCGTCGGCGTCGTTGCTGATCGGCGGCTCCATCGCCACCATCGTCAGCAGTTGCAGTGCGTGGTTCTGGATCATGTCGCGTAAAGCGCCGGTGCGGTCGTAAAAATCGCCGCGCGTGCCCACGCCCAGCCCTTCAGCGAGCGTGATCTGAATGTTGGCGATGCTCTCGCGGCGCCAGATCGGCTCGAACAGCGCGTTGCCGAAACGCAGCGCCATCAGGTTCTGCACCGCCGGCTTGCCCAGGTAATGGTCGATGCGCAGCGCCTGCGTCTCGCTGAACGCGGCGCGCACGACGCGGTTGATTTCTCGCGCGCTCGTCAAGTCATGGCCGAGAGGCTTTTCGAGCACGACGCGAACCTTCGGTCCGTTCAGGCCCACGTTGCCGAGCTGCTCGCAGATCTGCGGAAACAGGTGCGGGCTGGTGGCGAGGAACAGCACCACGGTGTCGGCACCGCGCTCGTCTATCACCGCTTTCAAACCGGCGTAATGCTCGGGCAGCGACAGGTCCATGCGCCGGTAATGCAGTAGCTCAGCAAAGCGCGCGAACTCGTCGTCATGCGGGCGCTTGGCGCTTTCCACCTCGGCGAACTTGTCGCGAATGAAGCCGCGGTAAGCCGCGTCGCTGCGCTCGTCACGCGCCACCGAAATGATGCGCCCGCCCTCGGGCAACTTGCCGTGGCGCCAGGCCTGGAACAGCGCCGGCATCAGCTTTCGCCAGGTCAGGTCGCCGGTGCCGCCGAAGAGAACGAGGTCGAAGGACATGGGTCGCGCCTGTGTCGTGGTGTGGGCGTAATCTTATTTCATCGGCGGGGGTGGCGAAGTTTCACGGGAGGGTCCTATGTCTGCGGGTCTAGCGTTCGGGAGCAGACATCGAAGCCGACACGCCTTGCAAGGTACTCAAGCTCGAACCTCGAACAGCAGATGCTCAAGCGGTTGAGTAGCCGCCGCAATAGGCAGGCAAGCATGTAACGTTTCGAGCCCGTCCCAATACGCTACATCGGTTCGACGACGAATCCGTGACTGTTCGCAACGTTTGCGAGCGCCTCTCGGACGCGCTTGTTGAAATGATTAACCTTCACATCGGGCGAGCACACCAGTCTGCAGTGAGCGTGGTTTTCTGGTTCGGTTTCTGATGCCTCGATTGGATCGTGGATCGCGTCGATAGCGTAGATGGCCGTGTCGCCCTTCTTGTCCGGCGCAACCTTGATTTCGCAGATTGCGCGGACTTCGTGCGTGATGAGCATCGTCACACCATCGGTATTCTTCTTCTTCGTGCCCTTTGGATCGGTACGAATGGATGACCGGTCGACGGAAGGTTTGCATTCCCGGTCTGCGAATGCGAGGACTGTGAAGCGCAGCGCGCCATCGGCGCGCACATACTCACCGGAGCCTGATCGAATGGCCCGATACAGCGCCTCTTCTCCCTCGACCTTTGTGGGCGCCATCCGCCTTCAACGTGCACCAAGCCAAATCCAAAGACTGCCGAAGGCTTGCGAAGTGGTGAGTTCCCCGGAGTCCATCTGGGTTCCAATGTTCGGACCCCAGACCTTGATGAACTCAACAACGCCTTCACCGAAATACAGTGTGATCTTCCTCTGCCCCCTCCACCACTCGAATACAACCTCGCCAGCGTCGCTGGGAGTGATGTGCGGCGCCGTCCACGGCCATGCGGTGCGCGTGGTGGCACCATAGAGGGCGGGAAGCCACTCCCTGGCCGCCGAAATTGCCACATCGCTCGGCGGCGGACTACCCCGGCCATCCCAATTCGCTTCAAGCTCTTC
>JANOLJ010000222.1:0-2126 GCA_031419715.1 Burkholderiales bacterium
CTCAGCATGATCCGCCACATCGCCGACCGCGTCGCCGTCATGTATCTCGGCCGCATCGCCGAACTTTCCCCGCGCGACGCGCTCTATGCCCGCCCCCTGCACCCCTATGCCGAGGCGCTCTTGTCGGCGGTGAACGAGCCCGACCCCGCCCTTGCCCGGCGCGAGCGGATCATCCTGCAAGGCGACGTCCCCTCGCCCGCCCATCCGCCCAAGGGCTGCAATTTCAACACGCGCTGCCCAAGGGCCTTTGCACGCTGCTTTGAACAAAAACCACCGCTTGAAGAGGTCGAGCCGGGCCGCCTTGTCGCCTGCTTCCTCTATTCCGCCACTACAGCAAAAGCCGGATCAACCGGCCGACCCGGGGCAATCGAGCCCAACCAACAAGGAGAAAACCGATGAGATTGAAAACAACCCTTCTCGGGGCCGCCTGCGCCTTGGCCTTGGCGCCCGCCGCCCATGCCGAGCGTGGAACGGACGGCGAGGTCAAACTGACCTTTCCGCAAGCCGTGTCCATCATGAACGCCTATCTGTCCTCGGGCACCAAAGACCTGACCGCCGCCGCGATGGTCGTCGAACCCTTGGCGGGTTTTGACGATCAGGGCGTCCTGATTCCCAAGCTGGTGACCGAAATTCCGTCCCTGGAGAACGGTGGCATCTCGGCCGACCTGACCACGATCACCTGGAAACTGATCCCCGGTCTTCTGTGGTCCGACGGCACCCCCGTCACCGCCGAGGACGTGGTGTTCACCGCCAACTACTGCCTTGATCCGGCAGGCGGCTGCGCCTCGCTGTCCAAGTTTGACGGCATCAAGACGGTCGAGGCGGTCGATGCCGCCACCGTCAAAGTGACTTTTACGGCGCCCAAATCGAACCCGTTCAATGCCTTTGTCGGCTTGCAGGCCCCGATCATCCAGAAGGCGCAGTACGCGGCCTGCATCGGGGCTGCGGCCCCGACCTGCACCGACGCCAACAACATGCCCATCGGCACCGGCCCCTTCATGGTCACCGGGTTCACCGTCAATGACACCGTGTCGATGGCTGCCAACCCGAACTACCGCGACCCGGCCAAGCCCGCCTTCGCCACCGCGATGATCAAGGGCGGCGGCGATGCTGAAGGCTCGGCCCGGGCCGTCATGGAAACCGGCGAGTTCGACTATGCCTGGAACACCCAGATCCCGCCCGACAGTCAGGCGGCAATGACGGCTGCGGGCAAGGGCCAGTTCGTCGTGGCCTTCGGCACCCTGGTCGAGCGGCTGGAAATGAACATGACCGACCCCTCGGCCGACCTGCCGGAAGGCGAGCGTTCGACCGCCAAACATCCCCACCCGATCCTGTCGGATATAAAAGTGCGTCAGGCGCTGTCGATGGCGATTGACCGCTCGATCCTGCGCGATGTCGGTTACGGGGCCGCTGGCGAGCCGACCTGCAATATCGTGCCCAACCCGCCGATATATGTCTCGGACAACACCGGCTGTCTGGCGCAGGACATTGAGGGCGCCAAGGCCCTGCTGGACGAGGCCGGCTGGATGGCCGGTGCCGACGGCATCCGCGAAAAGGATGGCAAGAAGCTGCACTTGCTGTATCAAACCACCGTCAACCCGGTCCGTCAGGATTTTCAGGCCCTGATCAAGGATTGGTGGTCTTAAATCGGCGTCGATACCGAGTTGAAAGCCATCGACCCCGGCGTGTTCTTCGGTGGCGATGCCGGCTCGCCCGATACCTTCCAGAAGTTCTATGCCGACGTCGAAATGTACGCCAACAACTTCGACGGCACCGATCCTGAAAGCTATCTCGCCCAGTATCTGTGCATCAAGGCGCCGAGCCCCGACAATCAGTGGCAGGGTGAGAACATGAACCGCTTCTGCGACCCGGCCTATGATGCCAAGATGACCGAGTTTTCGGCCACCACCGACCCGGCCAAGCGTGCTGAGCTGGCCAAGGCGATGAACGACATGGTGACCAAGGACAGCTTCACCGTCGTCCCGCTGGTCCATCGCGGCACCCTTTCGGCCCATTCCAACGCCTTGGGCGGCGTGTTGATCAACGCCTGGGACACTGAAACGTGGAACGTCGCGGACTGGTATCGCGTGAAGTAATTTCCATGGCGGGGCCGATCAGGCCCCGCC
>JANOLJ010000223.1:0-30252 GCA_031419715.1 Burkholderiales bacterium
GGTACACGGCTCGCGACGAACTCCAGCATAGGCCTCAGACCATCGAGTGTGTCGCGCCCAGAAGTCACGCGTTTGGCCAGCGCTCTGATCAAGTGGGAGACCCGAGACATCACACCAGATGCTGTGCCGTCCTTTCGAATCGTCCCGAAGTCCTGGAGAAGATCTGAGTCAGCTTCAATTACTGCCTTTATCGGACTAGCGTTCAACTTCGCATGGCCGAATGTCATCGCTGCGAGCGGAACAGAAACGAACAGCTCCGAGTCGTTCTCGCTCGAAAGCACTTCTAAGAAGGAGAGGCGCTTCAGTTCGTCAAGAGATGCACGTACATCGATACGTTCCTCGGCATTGCGCATCACAACAGCTTCGACGGCGACCATTGGCACTACCGAGCGCCAAGTGCACAGCAGCAAGAAGACGCGCTGAGCAGCCGGCGAAAGGTCGGCAAAGGTTCGCTCGAACAGTGCTTGAAGAATTCGCTCCTGGGTCGCGATGATTCGCTGAGGTTTTATCAGGCGCTGCGCCTTGGCCACTTCGCCCAGCATGATCTTCATCACATACGGATGACCAGACGACTCGTCATAAAGCGATTGTCGGTATTCACTCGTCAAGAGATCTGCTATCGCAAGTCGACGCGCAACAGTGTCTTTAAGGATCGTGGCCTCCGGCTCCGTCATGCCATTCACCTCGATCGGATAGTCGCCGACAAAGTCCCTAGTGCTGCCCTTGCCCGTCAAAAACCGCTGGACATTTGTTTCGCATTCCTCTACCGTGAGGGATGGAACGACAGCACCAGATCAAGCGCACGTTAGCAGCTCCTGAATCGATCGATGCAGTTCGGCGCCTGCTGGCCGACGGCACGACGCACGCCAATCGCTCGGCGCTGGTGCATGCCACCTGCAATCACTTCGGCTTTGTCGATGCCCGGGGCCGTGCGCAGACCGCCGGCTGTGTCAAGGCGTTGCGCGAGCTCGAGCACGCCGGCCACTTCGTGCTGCCCGCAGCCGGACCCCGAGGCCGTCGCCCGGGCCAGCTCGGATCCCCGCGGCGCCTGGGCGTGCCGGTGCCCGAGCCGCACGACATGCCTGCGCTGGCTGGCGACGTGCGAGGCCTGGCGTTGGTCAAGGTCCAGACTCTGGAGCAGTTGCGGCTGTGGAATGAGTTGATGGCCCGCGAGCATCCTCAAGGAGCCGGGCCGCTGGTGGGCGCGCAGCTGCGCTACCTGATCCAGTCCGAGCACGGCTGGCTTGGTGGTCTTGGCTTCGCAGCCGCAGCGCTGAACCTGGCCGACCGCGACCGCTGGATCGGTTGGGACGCAAGCACACGACGCGAGCATCTTCATCGCGTGGTGGGCATGGCGCGCTTCCTGATCCGCCGCTCGGTGCGCTGCCACAACCTGGCCTCGCGCGTGCTGGGAATGGCCGCGCGCGCCGTGGCGGCCGACTACGAGACGCAGTACGGCTACCGGCCCTGGCTGCTCGAGAGCTTCGTGGACACCGAACAGTTCCTGGGGACCTGCTACCAGGCGGCCAATTGGCTGGCCGTGGGCCACAGCCAAGGGCGCGGCCGCCAAGACCGCACGCACGAGAACGCCAAGTCCGTCAAGGCCATCTACGTCTATGCGCTGGCAACGCACTGGCGCGCTCACATGGGCGTGCCCGAACCACGCGGACCCGAGCCCTTGCACCCCGGTGAGGGGCTGGACGGCCAGGAGTGGGCGCAGCACGAGTTCGGCGGTGCCGATCTGGGCGATCTGCGACTGCAGCGCAGGCTGGTGCAGAGCGCCCATGCGCTGGGGGTTCAACCGGGCCGCGCGTTCTGCGGTGCGGCCAGCGGCGACGTGGCCGCCGTCAAGGCGTACTACCGCTTCATCGGGCTGCCCGACGACGGGGAGGCGGTCACGATGCAGGCGATGCTCGCGCCGCACCGGCAGCGCACCCTGCAACGCATGATGGCGCAGCCGCTGGTGCTGTGCGTTCAGGACGGCACGGAGCTGAACTACACCAACCTCGCGCAGTGCCAGGGCTTGGGCTCGCTGGGCACCAACCAGACCGGTGCGCGCAGCATGGGACTGCACCTGCACTCGACGCTGGCACTGACCGCCCAGGGAGTGCCGCTGGGCGTGCTGGATGCGATTTGCCAGGCGCCGCCCACGCGTGAGGCCGACGACCGGCGCTCGAGCGCGAACATCCCGATCGAGGAGAAGAAGACCTTCGACTGGATCCAGGGCTTGCGCCAATGCGAACAGGCCGCAGCACGCATGCCCCAGACCCGGCTGGTCAGCGTGATGGACCGCGAGGCCGACTTCTTCGAACTGTTCGACGAGCAGCGCCGGCGCAACAAGGTCGATCTGTTGGTGCGCGCCAAGCACGACCGCCTCATCAACGCCCCCTTGACCGCCGAGCAGCACACCTTGTTCGACCAGGTGCGCTGCGGCCCAGCCAAGAGCCGCTTGGCCATCGCCGTGCCGCGCCAGAGCAGTCGGCCCAAGAAGAGCAAGCAACAAGCGCGCGCGGGCCACCCCAAGCGCATGGCGCAGGTGCAACTGCGCTACCGCGAGGTCGTGCTGCCGCCACCCAAGCATCACGCGGGCAAGCCGCCACTGCGGCTGTGGGTGGTGCACGTGCGCGAGACGCGAGCACCGGCGGGCGCGGCCCGGCTCGAATGGTTCCTGCTGAGCACGCGCGAGATCACCACCGACGAGCAAGCCTGTGAGTGCCTGCGCTGGTACTGCTTGCGTTGGCGCATCGAGGACTGGCATCGCGTGCTCAAGAGCGGTTGCCGCGTCGAGGCGCTGCAGCACAAGACGGCAACGCGCTTGAAGCGCGCCATCGCCTTCAACCTCGTCATCGCCTGGCGCATCATGCTGCTGACGCTGTTGGGCCGGCAGGCACCAGAGCTTCCAGCGGACGCGCTGTTCTCGGACCTCGAGATCGAGGTGTTGCAGGCGCACGCAAAAAAAACGGTATCCAACGACCCGTACTGATCGGCGAGGCCGTCGGCCTCGTAGCCCGGCTCGGCGGCTACCTCGGCCGCTCCAAGGATCCGCCTCCAGGCCACCAAGTGCTGTGGCGCGGCCATGCACGACTACAGGCGATGTGCGAGGGCTATGCACTGTGGACTGAGGAAAGTGGCTGATAGTTGTGGGGAAAGGGCAGGCCTAGCCTGCCGGGCCACTACAAAGCGGGCAGCGTATTCAGCCGCTGCACGCTGGAACTGTCGTGGCCGATCGAAAACCTCGGCCCGTCACTACCGAACCTCATGGCCACCGTGGCCGGCAATTTGTTCGAGCTGCGCCAGGTCTCGGGTTTGCGCATCACCGGCCTGCGGCTGCCGCCCTCGTTCGCCGCGGCCTACCCCGGGCCGGCATTCGGCATCGCGGGCACGCGCCAACTGGCGGGTGTGGCAAGCGGCCCGCTCATCGGCACCATCATCAAACCCAGCGTCGGCCTGAACCCCGAACAAACCGCGGCAGAAGTGAAAAAACTCGTGGGCGGCGGCATCGACTTCATCAAGGACGACGAGCTCCAGGCCGATGGCCCGCATTGCCCCTTCGACGAGCGCGTGCGCGCCGTGATGCGCGAGATCAATACCGCAGCGCAGCGCAGCGGCAAGAAGGCCATGTTCGCGTTCAACCTCACCGGCGAGTTAGACCAGATGAAGCGCCGCCACGACCTCGTGGTCGCCCAGGGCGGCACCTGCGTGATGGCAAGCCTGAACAGCATCGGCCTCGTGGGCTTGCATGAGTTGCGCCGCCACTGCGCATTGCCGATCCACGCGCATCGCAACGGCTGGGGCTATTTGAGTCGCAGCCCGGCGCTCGGTTGGGACTACGCGCCGTGGCAACAGATCTGGCGCCTGGCCGGTGCCGACCACTTGCATGTGGATGGAGAGCACCGCGCGCGGCCAAAGCCCGCAGTGGATGGATGCGCACCTGCCCACGATGTTCGAGTGCATGAAAGCCTTCGGCGCACCGATCCTGCACTACAAGGTGTGCTCGACGTTCGACTCATCGCCCACGGTCGGTTCGATCGGCCGCGCTGTGGACATCGGCTGCGGGTTCATGCCCGGCCGCTGGTCGCCGATGGTCGTGGGCGCGCCGCGCTTGAAGCGCTATCAGGCCTTCGGCAACCTGTTCGCGATTGCCGACGGCGTGGGCCACCGCCTGGACCGGCACCCGACGATGAGCCAACACCCTGTCACGCCGATGCGCGAGGCGGACCTGCGACGCCACCTGGCGCTGCAAACGCAACGCCGCGTCGAGCTGATCGACCTGACGCAATTGTCAGCCGGACAAGGCGAGGCGCGCCGCGACGCCTTGGCCGGCGACGATAAGCCCGTTGTGCTACTCGACGTGATCGACGACGCCACGCTCGCCGAAGCCGGCCGGTTGATTTGGCAAGGGCGCGGAGAAGGGCACGGCCAAGGCCTGTTCAGCGCATCGTCTTGCGGCCTGCAATACGCGCTGGCAGCGCATTGGCGTAGCCGCGGCCTGTTGCCGGTGCAGCCGTCGTTGCCGAAGGCCGATGCCGCCGAAGCCATTGGCGTCGTCAGCGGCAGTTGCTCGCCGGTGACCGCCGCGCAAATCGCCTGGGCCCGCGCGCAAGGCTTTCACATGCAGCGGCTCGACGTGGCGCAAGCCCTCGACGCTGCGGCGGGGCCGGAGCAGATCGAGCGCATCGTCGCCGCCGCAGCACACGCCCTGCGCGAAGGCCGCAGCCCGGTCGTGTATTCGGCCGAGGGCCCCGCCGACTCGGCGGTCACGACATTCGACGCCACCGCAGCGGCACACGGTGTAACGCGCGCCGAAGCGGGTCAACGCGTGAGCAGCGCGCTCGCGCAAGTGATGCGCGGCTTGCTCGATCGCGTGCCGGCGCTGCGCCGCGTCGTCGTCGCCGGGGGCGACAGTTCGGGCGCGGTGGCCGGCGTGCTTGGCATCACGGCGTTGAGCGTGCAGGCCGGCCTGGCGCCCGGCGCGCCGCTGTTCCGGGCGTGGTCGGATGTTGCGCAGCGCGACGGGCTGGAGATCGTGCTCAAGGGGGGGCAGATTGGCGGGCCGGGCTTCCTTGGTGCTGTGCGCAGCGGCGCGGCCTGATGCGAGTCCGCAGGCCAGGTATCCCGCGCTGGCGGAGCTGACGGAGATTGACACCTACGGCAGTCTGCCGTAACCTTCCTTCAGGAGGTTGCCATGGCCACGGAACAAATCGCACGACTTGAAGCACGCCTGCCGGCCAGCGTTTACGCGCTGCTCAAACGGGCGGCTGAACTAAAGGGGCGCAGCATTTCGGATTTCGTTGTCAACGCGGCACAAGACGCGGCGCATCGTGCCATCGAGGACCACGGGATCATCCGGTTGTCCGCCGAAGACCAGGCGCGTTTCGCGCAGGCGCTCATCAATCCGCCCGCGCCGAACGCGGCGCTGAAACGCGCCATGCGCCGCCACATCAAGAATGTTGACGTTCGGTGACCGCGTTCTTCTCGGAAGCGCTCAGTAGTCACGACCGCTCTGAGTTCACGAGCGGCAACGAGCGCATCGACGGCTACTTTCGTCAGACGGTTTCCCAGGATGTGAGGCGTGGCTACGCCGCCTGCTTTCTACCTGCCGATGAAGACTGCGCTCGTTCTGCTGGCACAAGCCCCCGGCAAAGAGTCGTCGTGATCCGCGCGGCTGCTCCTCGTCAGCCCGCAATCTCCGGCTCAACCAGCGTCGCAAGTTGCGCCAGCGACTCCTGCCACCCGAGATAGCACATCTCAAGCGGAATGACGTCGGGGATTCCTTCTTGCACGATGGCGATTTCGGTGCCGCACGACACCTTCTTCAACTCCACCGTGACCTGCATTGCGCCCGGCAGGTTCGGGTCGTCGAACTTGTCGTTGTAGCGCAGCCGCTCGTGAGGGACGAGTTCAAGATACTCGCCACCGTAAGAGTGGCCGTGCCCGGTGTTGAAGTTGATGAATGACATCTTGAAGGTGCCGCCGACCCGGGCGTCCAGGTGGTGCACCTTGCAGGTGAAGCCGTAGGGCGGCAGCCACTTCGCCATCGCCTCAGCGTCGAGGAAGGCGCGATAGACACGCTGCGGTGGCGCACGCAGCACGCGATGCAGTCGCACGGTTCCAGTGGGCATGTGGCTCTCCTTGGGTGTTGGGGTCAGACGATCAACAGTGCCCGAAAGTCATTGACGTTGGTGAACGTCGGCCCGCTCACCACCAGGTCGCCCAGCGGCTTGAAGTAGCTGTACGCATCATTGCGGTCCAGAAAGTCGCTGGCCTTCAAGCCCAGTGCCGCGGCGCGCATCAACGTGTCCGGCGTGAGCAGTGCACCGGCGTTGTCTTCGATGCCGTCGATGCCGTCGGTGTCGGCGGCGAGCGCGTAGACATTCGGCTCACCCTGCAATCCGATCGCGCAGCCGAGCAGGAACTCGCTGGCGCGCCCGCCCCGGCCCGAGGATCCCGGGCGCAGCGTCACCGTCGTCTCGCCGCCGCTGAGGATCACGCACGGCTTGCTGAACGGCGTGCCGCGGCGCGCGACCGAGCGCGCCAGCGCCGCGTGCACCTTGCCGACTTCGCGCGATTCGCCTTCGATTTCGTCGCTGAGAATGTGCGCTTGCAGCCCCGCGGCGCGCGCCAGCGCCGCCGCGGCCTCAAGCGACTGCCATGGCGTGGCGATGGTGTGCACGCGGTGGCCGTTGAAGCGTGCATCGCCGGGCTTGGGCGACTCGAAGGTGCCACTTTCCAGGCCTGCGCGTGCCGCGGGCGGAACGTGAATGGCGTAGCGCGTGAGGATGCGCAACGCGTCGGCACAGGTGCTGCTGTCGGGAACCGTGGGGCCGCTGCCGATGACCTCGGGCGCGTCGCCGGGCACATCGGAAATCAGCAGTGTCACGACAGACGCGGGTGCGCAACGCGCCGCCAGGCGCCCGCCCTTGATGGCCGAGAGGTGCTTGCGCACGCAGTTCATCTCGTCGATCGCGGCGCCGCTTTTCAGCAGAGCTTGATTGATGGCGCGCTTTTCATCGAGCGTGAGGCCGGGCGCGGGCATCGTCAGCAGGGCCGACGCGCCGCCGGAGATCAGGCACAACACCAGGTCGTCGGCGCTCAAGCCTTGCGTGAGTTCGGCGATGCGCTGCGCGGCGCGCTGGCCGGCGGCGTCGGGCACGGGGTGAGCGGCTTCGACCACTTCGATGCGGCCGGGCCGATCCCGGTATGCAGGCGGCACATGCTGGTAGCGCGTGACGACAAGACCCGACAACGGCGCACCCACGGGCCAGAGCAGCTCCACCGCCGCCGCCATCGCGCCGCCCGCCTTGCCGGCGCCGAGCACGATGGTGCGGCCTTTGGGCGGCGGCGGCAGATACGCCGCCGTGTTCTGCGCCGGCAGCGCGCGTGCCACTGCGGCGTCGAACAGGCTGCGCAGGAAAGCGCATGGGTCGCTCCGCGGCGACGGCGTAGGCAGCGTCATCGTCGGCAGCGTCATCGTCGGCAGCCCTATGCTCGCGTGCTGCTCAACCCTTCGCCACCTCGTGATTGCCCATCAGCTCCAGCGCTCGCACCAGCGCCGAATGGTCGAGGTCTTGCATGCCGTTCGCCGCGCACACCTGCATCAGTTGCGCGGCGCCCGCCGTTTGCGGCAGCGCCACGCCAAGCGCGCGTGCGCCGGCCAGCGCCAGGCTCAGGTCTTTCTGGTGCAAGCCGATGCGAAAACCGGGGTTGAAGGTGCGCTTGATCATGCGCTCGCCATGCACTTCGAGGATGCGGCTCGCCGCGAAGCCGCCCATCAGCGCTTGGCGCACCTTGGCGGGGTCGGCACCGGCCTTCGCCGCGAACACCAGCGCCTCGCCCACCGCGGCGATGTTCAGCGCGACGATGATCTGGTTCGCGACCTTGCAGGTCTGGCCGTCGCCGTTACCACCGACGAGCGTGATGTTCTTGCCCATCAGCTCGAACAGCGGTTTGATGCGCGCGAACGCCGCTTCGCTCGCGCCCACCATGATCGTCAGGCTTGCCGCTTTTGCGCCGACTTCACCGCCCGAGACGGGCGCGTCGACATAGTCGCAGCCGAGTGCGTTGATCCTCGCGGCGAACTTCTTCGTTTCGATCGGCGAGATCGAACTCATGTCCACCACGGTCTTGCCCACGCGGCCCTCGGGGCCACCATGACTGGACATCAGCCCCGAAGCCACGCCGTTCTCGCCGAACAGCACCGTCTCCACATCGGGCGTATCGGGCAGCATCAGGAAGATGATGTCGGCGCTTTCAGCCACCGCCTTGGCGTTGGCGCATTGTTTGGCGCTGGTTTCGACGATTTCAGGTCTGAGCTTGCCGCGCGTCTGCACGAAAACCTGGTGCCCCGCCTTGATGAGGTGGCCGGCCATCGGCGCGCCCATGACGCCTAAGCCGATGAAGCCGAGTTTGAGTGTTGCAGTCATCCGTGTTGTCTCCAGAGGTTCAGGGTGCTCGGCGCGATTGTCGGCGAATCGTCGGCGAATCGCGGCACCCCGCCTCAGTCGAGCAGCCCGATCGCCGTGGGTGCGTCGTTCGGGTTGAGTGCGAGTTCCTCGAACTCATTGATCGCATCGATCTCGGTGCCCATGGAAATGTTCGTCACGCGCTCCAGCATCACTTCGATCACGACAGGCACCTGGAACTGCGCCATCCACGCATTGGCTTGAGTGATCGCCGGCTTGATTTCTTCCTGCTTGTAAACGCGCACGAACTTGCAGCCCATGCCCTCGACCACGGCCTTGTGATCGACGCCGTAGCCTTGCAGCTCCGGCGCGTTGATGTTGTCGAAGCCGAGCTGCACGCAGTAGTCCATGTTGAAGCCGCGCTGGCTCTGGCGGATCAACCCCAGGTAACCGTTGTTCACGAGCATGTGGATGTAGGGCAGCTTGAACTGCGCGCCCACCGCGAGCTGTTCGATCAAGAACTGGAAGTCGTAGTCGCCCGACAGCGCGACGATGGCGCGCTTCGGGTCCGCCGCGCGCACGCCCAGCGCCGCCGAAGTCGTCCAGCCCAGCGGCCCGGCCTGGCCGCAGTTGATCCACTGCCGCGGGCCGAACACATGGAGAAACTGCGCACCGGCAATCTGGCTCAGGCCGATTGACGTCACGTAAGTCGTGTCGCGCGGGAAGTTGTTGTTCATGCACTGGTAGACGCGCTGCGGCTTCATCGGCACCGCTTCATAGTTGGTCTTGCGCAGCAGCGTGCGCTTGCGCTCGCGGCACTGGCCGGCCCACTCCTGGCGGTCCCGCAACTGGCCCGCAGCCTTGAGTTCGCGCGCGACGGCGACAAACTCTTCCAGCGCGGCTTTCGCGTCGGACACGATGCCCAGGTCCGGGCTGAAGACGCGGCCGATCTGCGTCGGCTCGATGTCCACATGCACAAAGGTGCGGCCCTTGGTGTAGACCTCCACCGTGCCGGTGTGGCGGTTCGCCCAGCGGTTGCCGATGCCGAGCACGAAGTCGCTGGCGAGCATCGTCGCGTTGCCGTAGCGGTGCGAGGTCTGCAAGCCGCACATGCCGGCCATCAACGGGTGGTCGTCGGGTATCGTGCCCCAGCCCATCAGCGTGGGGATCACCGGCACGCCGGTGAGTTCGGCGAACTCGACGAGCAGGTCAGACGCATCGGCGTTGATGATGCCGCCGCCAGCAACGATGAGCGGGCACTGCGCGGCTTGCAGCATCTCGATCGCGCGCGCGGCCTGCTTGCGGGTGGCGCGCGGCTTGTACACCGGCAGCGGCTCGTAGGTCTCGATGTCGAACTCAATCTCCGCCATCTGCACGTCGAACGGCAGGTCCACCAGCACCGGCCCGGGGCGGCCGGAGCGCATCAGGTGGAACGCCTGCTGGAACGCGCGCGGCACTTGCGCCGGCTCCAGCACGGTGGTGGCCCACTTCGTGACCGGCTTGACGATGGACGTGATGTCCACCGCCTGGAAATCTTCCTTGTGCAAACGCGCGCGCGGCGCCTGGCCGGTGATGCAGAGGATCGGAATCGAATCCGCCTGCGCGGAGTACAAGCCCGTCACCATGTCGGTTCCGGCCGGCCCCGAAGTGCCGATGCACACGCCGATGTTGCCCGCCTTGGCGCGCGTGTAGCCCTCGGCCATGTGGGAGGCGCCCTCGACGTGCCGCGCCAGCACATGGGCGATCGTCTGGCGCTCGCGCAGCGCCGCATACAGTGGGTTGATCGCGGCGCCGGGCACGCCGAAGGCCTGGTTCACGCCTTCCTTTTCCAGCACCAATACGGCTGCCATCGCGGCTTTCATGCGGGCCATTGTGTCTCCTCCAAGTTAAGTGGAGGCGATGTTGGCGCGGCATGCCCCGGCTGAGAACCCCAGCGGCGCGATAACTCCTATTCCACGGCGGAATCCGGCGCTCGGGCCGGCGCCGCCACCGGGCGTGGCGCCCGTTCAGGCGCCCGTGGCGATCGCGGTGTGCGCGTCCTGCTGCTCGAGCAGGCGCGCGAACTCGGCGGCCTCGACCGGGCGACTCGCGAAGTAACCCTGGAACTCGTCGCAGCCGTGGGCCTTGAGGAAATCGTGTTGCGCCTGCGTCTCCACGCCTTCGGCCACCACTTCCAGATTCAAGGTGTGGGCCATCGCGATGATGGCGGTGATGATCGCGGCGTCGTCCGGATCGGTGGCCAGGTCGCGCACGAACGATTGGTCGATCTTCAGCGCGGCGATCGGCAGGCGTTTCAGGTAGCTCAGCGACGAGTAGCCGGTGCCGAAGTCGTCAATCGAGAGCACCACGCCGCTCGCGTTCAGGCGCCTTGCCGTTTCCACGCTCAGCTCGGGGTCAGCCATCAGGATCGACTCGGTGACTTCGATCTCCAGCGAGCCGACGGGCAGCGCGTGCGCCTCCAGCATTGCGGCCACCATCTCGGGCAGGCCACGCTCGCGCAAGTGGGTGGCGCTCAGATTCACCGCGACGCGCCCGGGGTTGAACCCGGCCTTGCGCCAGATCGCGCTGCGCCGGCACACTTCGCCGATCACCCAGTTGCCAATCGGAATGATCAGGCTGGCCTCCTCGGCCACGCCGATGAATTCACCCGGCGACACGAGGCCGCGCTGTGGGTGCTTCCAGCGGATCAACGCCTCGGCGCCGACGATGCGTCCACTGGCCATCGATAGTCGAGGCTGGTAGTGCAGCACGAACTCATCGCGCTCCAGGGCGCGGCGCAGCAGCGCCTCCATCGCCAGGCGTTCGAGCGAGCGCTCGTTCATCGATGCGTCGTAGAACTGCACGCCACCGCGTCCCGCTTCCTTGGCGCGGTACATCGCGGTGTCGGCGTTCTTCAGCAGGGAGTCGATGTTGTGGCCGTCCACGGGGTACATTGCCACGCCGATGCTGGCGCTGACGAAAAGCTCGCTGCCGTGAATGAGCACCGGCTGGGCGAGCGAGGTCACGAGCCGCGCGGCCACCTGCGCCGCTTCGAGTGGGCTGTGAAGCTCGCCGAGCATGACGATGAACTCATCGCCGCCGAACCTGGCGATGCTGTGCGCACCCGGCTCCGCACCGGCCCGGCTCACCGCGTCCAGCGGGCGCAGCGAATGCGCCAGGCGCGTGCTCACCAGCTTCAGCAGCTCGTCGCCGGCACCGTGGCCAAGTGTGTCGTTGACGCGTTTGAAGTGATCCAGATCGATGAACAGCACCGCCACTTGCTCGCGCCTGCGGTCGGCGTTGGCGATCACCTTGAACAATTGCTCGTTGAACATCAAGCGGTTCGGCAGGCCGGTGAGGGCATCGAAATAGGCCAGGCGCCGGATCTGGTCTTCCGCGTCCTTGCGCCGCGTCACGTCGTGCACAGCGCCGACGAGGTGCAGCGCCAGGCCTTGGGCGTCCCGCTCCAGTACTTCCACCTGCTGGTGCACGTGGCGTGTGCCGCCCCCGGGTTGAACGATGCGGTGTTCGATCGCGAATGATCCGCCGCCGGTCATGGCGCGCGCAAAGGCCTCGCGCACGCCGGGCTCGTCGTCGCGGTGGACGCAGGCCAGGAGCCCGGCCACGGACAGCGCAGCGGGAACGCCGTCAACGCCCAGGATGCGCCACGCCTGGTCTGACGGAGTGATCCGGTCCTGCGCCACGTCCCACGCCCAGTCGCCCATGTCGCCGATGCGCTGCGCGTTCGACAAGCGGCGCCGGTGCTGCTCGATATCGTTGATCGCGCTGCTGGCGCGCAGCATGTAGCGCACGCGGTGCGCCAGCAGCGTCCAGTTGATCGGTTTGGTCAGGAAGTCGCTCGCGCCGACTTCGAACGCGCGCTCGATCGAGTTCACGTCATCCAGGCCCGTCATCATCACGACGGGCACACGGCTGCCGCCGGGAAGTCTGCGCAATTCCTCGCAGGCGCGAAAGCCGTCCATCACGGGCATGCTCACGTCCATCAGCACCAGGTCGGGAAGCGCAGCCTGCATCCGCTCGAGCGCTTGCGCGCCGTCGGCCGCTTCGAGAACCTCTAGCCCGGCGCGCCGCAGCGTGGCACGCACCAGCAGGCGCGAGGCGGCGTCGTCGTCGACGACAAGAATGCGTGCGACGGAGTTCATTCGTGCACCCCTGGAGCCTGTCGGACTTCGGGTCGGGCTCGCGCCGAGCGGGAGCATGAACCCATGGACCCGAAGGGGCCACTGCGTCGCCCGTGGCGGCCGTGCGGGTTCATTGCACCGGCCTCATTTCCGCCAGCAGCAAGGGCCGTACCCGTTCCAGCTGCCGCTCGATGGCCTGCACCAGATCGACAGCGCCCGACAGCTCACCCGCCTTGCCCTGGCGTTCGAGTTTGCGGCACAACTCGCCGATCTGCAGCGCGCCGACGTTCAGACTGGCGGACTTGAAGGCGTGCGCGGCGCGGTCGACCTCACCCGCGTCCTGCGACTCCACTGCGGTCTTCAGGCGGTTCAGATTGCGCGCCGCCTCGTCGAGGTACATCGCGATCACTTCGGTCAGCACTGCACCGTCGGCGTCAAGCTCGCGGATGTTGTGCAAGGCCCTCGTGTCCAGCGCGCCCGGCGTCGTGGCAGGAGCGGCGGGAGCTGGCGGCGAAGCTTCAGTGGTTGCGCCGAGCGGCGCGAGTAGCGACGGCTCAGTCGCGCGGCCGAGCTCGACCAGGCGCGAAGGCATCGTCATGTTGAAACCCCCACCCAGTTCTACCAGATGGCTGGGCAACCAGCGCGCCATCGCCTCAGCCAATTGCTTGCGCGAATAGGGTTTGGCCAGGTGGTCGTCCATGCCGGAGGCACGGCACAAGTCGGCGTCGCCGAGCAGCGCGTTCGCCGTCAATGCGACGATGGGCACGCGACGCTGGTTCGGCCGCTCCCGCTCCCAGCTTCGAATTTCGCGCGCTGCCTCGTAGCCGTCCATCACCGGCATCTGGCAGTCCATCAGCACCATGTCAAAGGCTTCGCGCTGCACCGCGCGCAGCGCGTTCAGACCGTTGTCGACGATTTCGACATTGCACCCCAGCGACTCGAGCATGTTGCGCGCGACGATCTGGTTCACACCGTTGTCTTCGGCCATGAGCACGCGCGCGTGGATGTGCGTCGCCGCCGTGGCCACCGTGATCGGCAGGTCGCACGCCGCCGCACCGCCGAGCAATTGCGCCAGCGCGCGATGCAGGTCCTGGCGGCGCACCGGTTTTGACAGGCACATGCCGATACCGACCTCAAGCGCCCGCGCCACAGCGTCGGCCGAGTGCAATGAACTCACCAGCAGCATCGGCAGCGTGCGCAGACCGGGATCGGCGCGCACGGCGGCGGCAAACTCGAAGCCGTCCATCGTCGGCATCTTCATATCGAGGATCACCACGTCGAACGCATCCCCGTCGCGCAAGGCGTCGCGCAGGCACTGCAATGCCTGCTGCGGGTGGTTCACGCTCAGGCAGCGCATGCCGCCCGAGACGGCGTGGTGTTCGAAGATCTCGGCATTAACCGGGTTGTCGTCCAGCACCAGCACACGCCTGCCCTTGAGCGCGCCGACGTGCGCCACCACCGGCATGCTCGTGGCCACGCGCAGCGGCAGGTTGAACCAGAAACTCGAGCCCTGGCCCTCCACGCTGTGCACGCCGATGCGCCCGCCCATCATCTCCACCAGGTGGCGCGTGATCGCCAGGCCCAGGCCGGAGCCGCCGAAACGGCGTGTCGTCGAGCTGTCGGCCTGCGAGAACGGCGCGAACAGGCGCGCGCAGGCTTCAGGCGAGATTCCGATCCCGGTGTCGCGCACCGTCACGTGAAGGCGCTCGTCCTCAGTCAGCGCCGCCTCGACAGCCACTTGACCGTGCTGCGTGAATTTCAATGCATTGCCCAGCAGGTTCGTCAGCACCTGCCGGAAGCGGAACGGGTCGCCGCGCAGCGCCACCGGCAGGCGCTCGTCAATGCGCGTCACCAGGTCCAGGCCCTTGGCGTGGGCGCGCGACACAAGCAACTGCACCACGTCCTCGACCGACTGGTACAGGTCGAAGTCGAGCGTTTCCATTTCGAGCTTGCCGGCCTCGATCTTCGAGAAATCCAGGATGTCGTTGATGATCGCGAGCAGCCCTTCTCCCGAGCTGCGTACCGTCTCGAGGAACGAGCGTTGCTGGTCGTTGAGCGGTGTTTCGAGCAGCAGCTCGGTCAGGCCCAGCACGCCGTTCATCGGGGTGCGGATCTCATGGCTCATGTTGGCCAGGAACTCCGATTTGGCCTTGCTCGCATTCTCCGCGGCGGCAATCGCCGTGCGCAGTTCGTGCTCGCGCGTCACCAATGCCTGTTCGGCCAGCGCGCGCTCGGTGGTGTCGAAGAACACGGTGTAGACGCCGACAACTTCGCCGTCGTCGTTCACATCGGGCACGTGGCGGCCCGAGTGCCAGACCGTCTTGCCCAGGCGGTCGGTGCGCTGGCGCTCCAGCGCAACCGCTTCGCCCGCCAGCGCGCGTGAAAGATTCGACTCGATGTTGGCCCAGACCGTGTCGCCCGCGACTTCACGCACCGTCTTGCCCGAGACCTCGGCGCGTGACCTGCCAAGCCATTGCTCCTGTGCGTGGTTGATGTAGCGGTAGCGAAATTGCGCGTCGATGTAGGACACCGTCACCGGAATCTGGTCCATGATCAAGCCCAGGCGCCGCTCGGAGCGTTGCAGCGCATTGAAGGCGCTTTGTTCGGCTGACACGTCCACCACGAACAACTGGCAACCGCTGGTCGAGCCGCCCGCGTCCTGCTCTGGCAGGATGAAAATCTGCAGCGTCTGCACCGACTGGTCGGGCTGCAGCGCCGACAAGCGCAGGCGTTGCGCCTGTCCGGCCAACGCCAGCTCGAGTTTGGGCGCGAGCGCGGCGCCGTTGACCGGGCCGAGAACCTCGGTCAATGGGCGGCCCTCGATTTCATCGCGGGCACGGAACAACCACTGCGCCAGGGCGGGTGTGACGAAACTGCACACGCCCTGCGTGTCGACAAATGCGATCAGCGCGTTGACGCTGGCCGGAACGCTCACCCGCACCGTCGCCGCGGGTGTGGGCAAGTCCGGCGGAGGTGCCTCCTGCGGCGCAATCAGCGTCATCTTGTCGAGCCAGACCATGCCGAGCAAGAGCAGCAGCGCGAGCGCCGACGCGGGCACGCTGAAAGGGATTCCCGGCGCCACGGCGTTGACGAGGTCGAATGCGAGCGCCGTCAGCGTCAACGCCAACAGCACGCGCACCCGCTTGGTGGGCGGCGACGCGGAAGCGGCCTTCATATCGGGCGTCATGGTGCGCAAAGCGTCGCGTGGCGTGCTGCGAATGCCGTGAGATCGAAATGCGCGAGCTGGCCATTGCCCAGGGCCTGCCGGCGCTGCGGGCCCGATTCCGCGAGTTCGCGCAAGACGCGCCCGATGCCCTTGCTGCCAACCAGCAGCGGCCGCTCGGCCAGGCGCGGCAGCAACGCCTCGAGCGCCGCGCTGACGCGCGCGACGAACTCGAGGTTCGACTCTCCGCCCGGTGGCGTCACGCCCTGCGCCAGCGCCGCCTCGTTCTCGGCGATCGGACGCAGGTTCCACTGCCCGAGCCTGCGCTCCGCGAATGCCGGTTCGATCACGATCGGAACGCCGTGCAGCAGGCGGCTCACGATTTGCGCCGTCTCGCGGGTTCGCTGCATGCGGCTGGTAAAGATCACACCCACCGGCAGGCGCAACTCGAGGATGCGCAGCGCCGCTTCGCTCGCCTGGCGCCGCCCCTGGTCTGTCAACGGGGCGTCGACGTCTCCGCCGCAGCGCAAGCCTTGCAGATTGGGGGCGGTCGCGCCGTGGCGCAGCAGGGTGAGGTGCATCGTGGACATGGGCAGCGCTCGGTGAGTTCGTGCGTGCGTTCAGCGCAACGCGTGCCCCGGAGCAAAGTTGATCGGCGTGCCGGGATGGCGCTCACGCGCCGGGCCGTGCAGCACGGTCCATTCCCGCTGCGCCACGCCGTTGCCCAGCAACCAGTCGCGCATGAACGAGATCTGGTTGCGGTCGGCGAGCAGCGGTGCGTGGCCGGTGTCGGGCAGGTGCATCAGCGTCACGTCCTTGCCGCGCGACATGCGCCGGATCGTCGGCGCGAACAACACGTCGGACTGCATGCCGTGGATCAGCAGGACGGGGCAGCGCACGCGCGCCCACTGCTCCCACTGGTGCAGGCTTTTCTGCGCGTCGCGGCGGTAGGCCTGCAACGCGCGCACGTCATGTCGATAGACGCGCCCGCCCTCTTCGTCGGACCAGCGCGTCTGGTGGAACGTGAGGTTGAAGCGGATGTCGTCGCTCACCGGTCCGTCGTTCTTTTGCGACGCACCGATGCGGCGCAGCATGTCGGCGGGATCGCGAAACACATAGTGGCGCGCCAGCGTGTCGGCACGGCGGCGCCGCCGCCGCGCCGCGATGTGCGGGCCAACGTCGTTGAGGATCATGCGATCGATGAGTCTGGGGTGTCGCGCCGCGACCTCGATCGCCGCGCTGCCGCCCATCGACGAGCCGAGCACGGTGGCCGGCCCGCTACCGAGGTGCTCGATCATCTGGCGCAACTGCTCGGCGTAGGTCGCCAGGGAATAGTCGGTCTCCGCGGCGAGCCAGCCGGATCGGCCGCGACCGACCCAATCCATGCAGATCAGCCGAAACTCGTCTTTCAGGTCGGAGGCGAGGTAGTTGAAGCGCATCGCCACACTGGCCACACCGCCACAACAGATGACCAGCGGCGCGTCGGGCGGGCCCCAGTCGGTGTAGGCGACACTGACCTTGTAGGGGCGCTTCAGGCGCCGCGCGGTGCCCGGCTGCAGCCGCGCGGGATGGTGGTAATCGAAGTGGCCCAGGTTGTACTGCCCGTGAAAACGCCCGACGACCTGGCTTGCCACGGCAAGGTAGTCGTTCCAATTCGTCAGCACACGCCTGCGACCGGGCACGGGAGGCTCCCACGCCAGGTCGAACAGCGCCGCCGGCACGGTGTCGCCGGTGGCGTCGTCGCGGGCAATCGTGACGGTGTTCACGGACGACCTCATCGACGACCCCAATCGAAAGCCAGACAGGTAATGCTCACGATCACTCCCCCTCGTTGTTCATTCATGGTTGCACTGCATATCGGCCAAGGTCAGTTGTGCTTGAGCCTACAAATTCACGTGTGATCTGGTGCAGGCAGCAGTGGCCGGATTTCGGTTCAAGTTCCGCCCGGGCCTGCCGAAAACATCTGAGCTTCCCCAGGGCCGGGCCAGCCCGGCCCACCGTGGGGGTTCAAGCAAAGCGGCAAAGCCACATTTGCTTGAGAGCAACCGACCGCGCTCACCAGCGCTGCGATGGAGAACATGCGATGAGGACTATATGAACAGCACCAGACCCCAGATGATTCTGGTCGCCGTGCTGGTGTGCCTGTTCGCCGTGGGTATGTCCGGGCTGCTGAACTTCTTCAAGTACCGCAGCCATGCTGAGCGAATCATCAAGGAACGGCTCGTCGTGACCGGAACCTCGATCGAAAACAGCATCCAGTCGTCTCTGATGCTGGGCATGCAGTTCGGGGATCTCGGCACGCTCCCGGGCACGCTGCAGCGTGAACGCGCGACCGACGACCTGATTCTCAGCATCGAAGTCTTCGACCTCGACGGCAAGCCGCTGTACAGCACCGACCAGCTGCGTGCGACACGCGGGGTGCCGGCCGCCTGGTTGGAGGCGGCACGCCAGGCCGGGGGCCGCGACTGGTTCGTCAAGCGCGGCACCGAATCGGCCGCGGGCATCGCGATCAACAACAGCTTCGGCCTTGCGCTCGGCTATCTGGCGCTGCGCTACTCGGACGAGCAAGTCAAAGCCTCGACCTCCGCCGTGGCACGCCAGCTCGCACTCACCACCTTCGGTGTATTCGTCGTCGCGGCCGTCTTGGCTTCATTCGCCCTGGTGCTGATGATGGAGCGCGTGTCGCGCGATTTCGACTCGGTGGAAGCGGCCGTGCGTTCGGGCGACCCAACCCAGGCAAGCCCCACGTTGCGCAAGAGCCCGTTCGGGCGCGCGCTGCGGCGCTTCTTCGACAGTGTGCGCGGGGCCGAAGCCGAAATCACCCTGCTGCGCGGCAAACTCGAGCGGGGCGAGCGCCCATGAACGAAAGCTATCTCCGTGGCATCTACCTGCGCCTGACCGGCGTGTTGATGCTCGTCGTGGTGGCGGCGCTGACGGTGGGCGGATACCTTTCGCACCGCGGCTTCGAGCGCGCTCTTGTCCCGGAGATGGCCAAGCAGGTCGTCAGCGGCGGCGCGTCGGCGCGCAACCTCGTGCTCAAGGCGATGGAACACCACATCGGCTTTCGCGAGCTGTACGGCGTCGAGCAGACTTTCGACGAGTTGAAGGGAGCGATTCCCGACATCGCCTACATCGCCGTCACAGACATGACTGGCGCAGTGCTGTACGAACGATTCAAGGCGCCAGTGGGCGCAGTAAGCTACTTTCGCGACCCCGACCTGCTGGCCGCCGGCGCCACCGCCGCGAGCCCGGACCATGCGCCAGCGACGAAGCAACTGGGCACGCAATACATGGTGAGCATGCCCATCAGCACGCCGCGCCAGGCCGTGGGCATGCTGCACATCGGCGTGGACGTGGGATTCGTCGACCGCATCATCCTGGACATGCTGTTCGACGTGCTCGTCGTGCTCGTCGTCGCCCTGTTCTTCACGCTCGAGCTGCTCAACTTCATTGCCGGCACGAAACTCGAGGCCGAGCTCAAAGCGCTGGGCGCGACGATCGAGCGCGGCGGCTCCGGCAACTTTGCCACACTGCGCACCGCCCCTGGCGACATGGCCTTCGGCGCGGTGCACCGCATGCTCGAGGGCTTGCGCCAGCGCGTCAATTCGGCGTATCAGCTGCTGGCCCGCGACATCGAAGCCGGTCGGCGTGCGCCCGCCCACGAACGCCCGCCCGGCCTGGCGGCGGCCTCGATCGGCCTGGAACGCCTGGGCGAGCGCTACCGATTTGGCGCCGCCGATCAAGGCGCGCACCGCGACGCCGGCATGCTCGCCAAGGTGCGCGCGCCACTGTTCGTGTTCATCCTGGCCGAAGAGCTGACGCGCCCGTTCCTGCCCGGCTATGTGAAAAGCCTGCTGGCACCGATTCCCTGGCTGTCACCCGAGATCGTGGTCGGTCTGCCGATCGCCCTGTTCATGCTCATCGTCGCACTCGCCCAGCCTTTCCTGGGCGCATACAGCCAGCGCGTCGGGCACCGGCACGCAATGCTGGTGGGCGCCGGAATCGCCGGATTTGGTTTCGCCGCCAGCGCGTTCGCCGGGAGCGTGATCGATCTGCTGGTGTGGAGGTCGCTGTGCGCATTGGGATACGCGATGGTCTTTGTCGCGGCACAGGGGCATGTGCTGGAACACTCCGAGGGCGCCGACCGGGCACGCAGCTTTGCGCTCTTCGTCGGTGCGATCATGGTGGCGTCGGTGTGCGGGCCGTCGATCGGCGGCATCCTGGCCGACAACATCGGCGAACGCATGACCCTGGGCGTCGCGGCACTGCTGGCGATACTGTCGATCGCGGTGGTCGCACAGCTGCCTGACGCCGCGCTGCCCGACCCGCAACGCCCCGAGCCACGCGCGCCCAGGCTGCGGGAAATCGGCACGCTGCTGCTGAACCGCCGCTTCATGACGCTTACCGGCCTGGCCGCCATGCCGGCGAAGATCCTGCTGACGGGAACGTGTTTCTACCTCGTGCCGCTGTACCTGCTCGAGCTGGGCAGTTCGCAGTCGGTGGTCGGGCGAATCCTGATGATCTACGCGGTCGTGATGGTGCTGGGCGCACCCCTGGCCGCGGCGCTGGCGACGACGCGCAGCCGCATGGAAAACCTGGTCGCCGCCGGCCTCATCATCTCCGGCTCGGGCGGTCTGCTGCTGCTGTTCAGCGGCGGCGTGCTCTGGGTGTTCGCGGCAATCTTCCTCGTGGGCCTGGGCCAGTCGCTGTCGATCGCCGCACAAAGCGCGCTCGTGCGAGAGCATTGCGAAGCCGAAGTCCAAGCCATGGGCGAGCCTGCCGTGTATGCCGTGTATCGACTGCTCGAGCGGCTGGGCAACGCCGCCGGTCCCTTGATCGCCGGCACGCTGGTGCTCACGCTCGGTTACCGCAACAGCTTCATGGTGACCGGCGCCGCAGTCGCGCTGTGCGGCCTGCTGTTCTTGCTCGCCACGCGCCGCCCGACTGAGCCGAAACTGGCGCATGCCGAAGTATGAAACCGAAATCTCAATCACGTCCCCACAGGAGTCTGACCATGATCGACGCTCTTTCACGCCGCCGCTGGCTTGCCGCGACCCTGGCTGCGGCCTTGCCCGGCAGCGCGCTCGCCGTGCAGGATACGGCACCCGCTGCCGCGCCAAAGCGGGTGGCAGGTCGGCCGTTTCGGATCTACGCGATCACGTTTCGCGGCATGACGGACGTCGAGAAGGGCTTCGCGGATTTCTTCGTGTCGCGCAAGATCCCAGTGCAGATCACCTTCCGCGACCTGAACCGAGATCCCACGCGCATGGCGGGGTTCCTCGAGGAAATCCGCGCCACCAAGCCGGACCTGATCTACACCTGGGGCACCTCGGTCACGCTGGGCGTGATCGGCCCGCACGACGGCGTGATCGCGGGCCAGCACATCACCGACATTCCGGTCGTGTTCACGCTGGTCGCGGCGCCGGCGCTCGCGAAGATCGTTCCCGAGCAAGGTGCGGTCCGGCACAACGTGACCGGTGTCGTGCACGTCGCGCCGGTGGCGGCGCAGATCCAGGCGATGGCGGCGTACCGGCCATTCCAGAACCTGGGTGTGCTCTACACGCCGACCGAGAGGAATTCGGTCGTCGTGCTCGACGAAATTCGCAAGATCGGCCTTGAGCGCAAGTTCAACACGATCTCGCGCACCTTCCGCATGGACGCAAACCGCAAAGTCCACGCCGAGGGCGCGGCCGAGTTGGTTCGAGAATTGAAGGAAGCCAAGGCGGAGTGGCTCTACCTGCCGCCTGACAGTTTCCTGGGCACGCTGGCGCAAGACATCATCATTCCGACGGCGATGGAGGTCGGCCTGCCGACCTTCGCCTCCACCGAGCAGTTGATGCAGGCGGGCGCCTTGTCCGGCCTGGTGAGCCGCTACTACAGCGTCGGCGAATTCACCGCGCACAAGGCGGAGCAGATCCTGGTAGGCAAGCAGCAGCCCGCGACGATTCCGATCGAAACGCTGAAGCGCTTCTCGTACCAGATCCGCATCAGCGCGGCCGAGAAGCTGAAGCTGCCGCCGCCGCTGCCGATGTTCAACTACGCCGAGATCATCACCGACACGCCGGCCTCGCAGTAGTCCGGCCGCACGACGCTGCCCAGCGGCTCGGCGACGCCTGTATCGCCGCGGCCACGCCCCGGGCCGGGCCCTCGCTTGTCTCCGACGTTGCAGCACGCGCTACCATGCATCGCGCAACGTGCGCCGGCTCGCCGCCAGGCCCCACCCCATGGATCGCATCGCCGGCATTCAGCTCTTCATCCGCATCGTCGAGAGCGGCAGCTTCAGCAAGGCCGCCGAAGAGCTGCGCATCACCCAACCCACCGCGACGAAGCATGTCGCGGCGCTGGAAGAGCACCTGGGCGCGCGACTGCTGAACCGCAACACCAGAGGAGTGAGCGCCACCGAAATCGGCCTGCTCTACTACGAAAAGTGCAAAACGATCCAGCGCGAGATCGAGGAGGCCGACAACCTCGCGACACTGCTGCAGACACGCCTGGGCGGCACGCTGCGCGTCAGCACCTCGGTCGCGTTCGGCCGGCGCGTCGTGACGCCGCTGGCGCTGCGCTTCATGCGCGAACACGCCGACATCAGCATCGACCTGAGTTTCGACGACCGCTATGTGAACCTCGTCGAGCAGGGTGTGGACATCGCGCTGCGCATGGGGCGGCTGGCTGACTCGACGCTGGGCTCGCGCTACCTGGGCGTGAACCCCTGGCTCGCCGCAGCATCGCCCGGCTATCTGGAACGCGCAGGCGAGCCCCGCGCGCCGAACGACCTGAGCCGCCACGCTTGCCTCGTGTACAGCAGCGTGCAAGGTGACGACCGTTGGCAGTTCAATGATGCCCAGGGCCACACGATCACGGTGCAGGTGTGCGGCCCGCTGCGCAGCAACAACCTCTCCGCCGTGCTCGCCGCCGCCTGCGCCGGCCACGGCGTGGCCGTGCTGCCCTGGTATGTGGCGCGCGACGCTGTTGCCGCGGGCACGATCCGCGAAGTGCTGCGAGGTTTCGCGCTACCGGCGCAGGAGCTGCACGCGGTCTATCCCTCTCCCAAGATGCTGCCGTCGAAGGTGGCCGCGTTCATCGGGTTCTTGCAGTCGAGCCTGGCGGACGCCGCCGGATTGGCGTGGTGGCAGCGTGCGGCTTGAGGTCGTGGCATAGCCGCCGCGTTGAAGCTCCGCGCGTGCCCGGACTTACCAATTCGCATTTGATTGCGCGGTAGCGGCAGTCGGCCATCGGCCCGTTGCTGACTTTCGTTGCGCCGCATGCAGGTGTCGAGCAGCGTGGCAGGGCACGGCGTGGCATGCCACCGGAGGTTGAAACAGGGCACCGCCGTCGCCCTGCCGCCACGACGACGGTAGGCCGGCGCTGCATCGACACACGACACACGGCCCGCCAGCAAATCGCCTTTCCCCTGCGATCGAAATCGAATGGGCGCGACGCCCGTTGGCATCATGCCGCGAGCAAGCTCGCAGCCAGCCGGTTGTGGCGCTCGATCAGCCGTGGCAACTCCAGCGTCACCAGTTCACCATTTCGCACCAGCACCTTGCCGTTGACGATGGCGTGGGTCACACGCGGCACATGGCAGAACAGCAGCGCCGCGAGCGGGTCGTCGCCAGCGCCGGCCATGCCGATTTCGTTCAGCGCCACGCTCACGATGTCGGCCGCCATGCCCACGCCGAGCGCGCCGATATCGTCGCGGCCGAGCACGCGCGCGCCGCCGAGCGTGGCGATCTCCAGCGCCTCGCGCGCCGTCATCGCGCGCGGGCCGTGCGCAGGACCATGCGTCATGCCCACCCCCACGCGCTGCAGCAGCAGGCCCAGGCGCACCTCGCCCAGCATGTGACCGGAATCGTTCGACGCTGAACCGTCAACGGCGAACGACACCGGCACGCCGGCATCTCGCATCGCGCGGATCGGCGCAATGCCCGAGGCCAGGCGCATGTTCGAGCCCGGGCAGTGCGCGACGCCCGTGCCGGTGTGGGCAAACAGCGCGATGCCCGCGGCATCTAACTTCACGCAGTGCGCGTGCCACACGTCGGCGCCGACCCAACCGAGTTGCTCAGCGTATTCGGCCGGCGTGCAGCCGAATTTCTCGCGCGTGTAGGCGATGTCGAAGTCGTTTTCCGCCAGGTGCGTGTGCAGATGGACTTGGTGTTCGCGGGCCAGCGCCGCGGCGTCGCGCATCAGCTCGCGGCTCACCGAAAACGGCGAGCATGGCGCGACGACGATGCGTTGCATCGCGAATCGAGACGCGTCGTGCCAGCGCTCGATGACGCGCTGGCTGTCGTTCAGGATCGCCTCCTCGCGCTCGACCACGCTGTCGGGCGGCAGGCCGCCGGATGACTCGCCCACGCTCATCGAACCACGCGCCGCGTGAAAACGCATGCCAATCTCGCGCGCGGCCTCGATGCTGTCGTCCAGACGCACGCCGTTCGGGTACAGGTAGAGGTGGTCGCTGCTCGTCGTGCAGCCCGACAGCAGCAGCTCCGCCATCGCCGTTTGCGTGGACACGCGCACCATCTCGGGCGTGAGGCACGCCCAGATCGGGTACAGCGCGCGCAGCCAGTCGAAGAGTTCGCAGTCTTGCGCAGGGCGCACGGCGCGCGTCAGCGTCTGGACCATGTGATGGTGCGTGTTCACCAGGCCCGGGAAGACGACCTGACCGCGCGCGTCGATCACCGTATCGGCGCTCGCCGGCAGCTCGCTGCTCGGGCCGACCGCCTCGATGACGTTGCCACGCACGAACACGCCGCCGCCCGCGATCTCGCGCCGCTACGCGTCCATCGTGACCAGCAGGTCGGCGTTGCGGATCAGCAGCGTAGCCATCGCGACAAAGTCAATGCGCCGTGTGGGCGGGGCGGCGCACGTTCAAGTCGGCTTGGGTGCCGCCGGCTTGCGCTCGCTCCACAGCGTTCCGGCGCTCGCCCAGTCGTGCTTGGGAATGTCGAACATGATGATGTCCACACTGTCGGCCGGAACGCCGAGCGCGCGCACCGTGGCGTCGGTCAATTCCTTGGCGAGCGCGCGCTTTTGCTCGACGCTGCGGCCGGCGAACATTTCAACTCGGATGCTGGGCATGCTCGGCTCCTCGTGGTGTCAGGGGTGTCAGGGGTGTCAGGGTCGTCAGTGTGCCTCAGCCTCGCGGCGCGAAGCGCGTGCGTCAGCGCACCGGTGCGCCGCTCTCGAACCAGCGCTTCAGCAGTTCGCGCTCGGCCTCCAGCATCTGCGTGGCGTTGCCCATGGGCATCGTCTTTTGCAGCACCGTCTGTTGAAAGATGCCTTGCGCGTTCTTCGCCACCAGTTCCGGCGTGTGCAGTTGCACGTTCTTGCTCATCACGGTGGCGCTGTGGCACAGCACGCAACGCGCCTCGATGATGGTCTGAACTTGCGCGAAGCTCACCTTCGCCGGGGCCGCCGTGGCGGGCTCGAATTTGGGCGCGACCATCCACGCCACGACACCAATCAGCGCGACTCCCGCGGCGACGAACTCCCAGCGATTCGGCCCCTTGTGGCGCAGCACAAAGAACAGGCGGATCAGCGCTCCAGCCAGCATCAGCAACACGAGCACCAACCAGTTTCGCGGGTGCTGGTAGAGCATGCCGTAGTGGTTGGTCAGCATCGACACCAGCACCGGCAGCGTGAAGTAGGTGTTATGCACGCTGCGCTGCTTGCCGCGCCGGCCGTGGTTGGCGTCCACGGGCGTGCCCGCGCGCATCGACGCGATCACCTTGCGCTGGCCGGGAATGATGACCATCAGCACGTTGGCGCTCATCACGGTGGCGAGCATTGCGCCCGTGAGCAAGAACGCGGCGCGCCCGGAGAACAACTGGCACGCGACCCAGGTGGCGACGCAGGTGTAGAGGAAGACGAGCACCGCTACATTGGCGTCGCCGCCGACGTCGCCCTTCTTGTCTTTGCCAAAGACCCGGCAGATGATGTCGTAGACGACCCAGCCCAGCACCAGGTAGGCCAGCGCGCCGGCGATCGCCGCGCCCGGGGTCCAGTCGAACACGTTTTTGTCGACGAGGAAGGAGGAGGCGTTGAAGAAATACAGCACCGTGAGCAACGCAAAACCAGTGAGCCACGTCGAGTAGCTCTCCCAATACGACCAATGCAACTTGTCAGGCAAGTTCTTCGGCGCGACCAGGTACTTGTTGTGGTGGTAGAAACCACCACCGTGCACTGCCCAGGATTCGCCGCCCACGCCTTTGTCGAGCAGGGCCGGATCGACAGGCTTGTACAGGCTGTTGTCGAGCAGCACGAAGTGAAACGACGCGCCGATCCAGGCAATGCCGGTGATCACATGGGCCCAGCGCAGCAGCAGGTTGGCCCAGTCGATGAGGTAGCTTTCCATGGTGCGCCGGTGTCTTTGGCTGGGCCGGGTCTCGCGGCCTCGGGTTCGGGTTCGTGCTCGCCTGATCGCGCGCTTCAGGAGCCGCGGTAGGTGCTGTAGCTCCACGGGCTGACGAGCAGCGGCACATGGTAGTGCAGCGACGGATCGGCGATGCCGAAGTCGATGGGTACTTCATTGATGAACGGTGGGTCCGGCAATTCGACGCCGCGCCCGCGGAAATACGCCGCGACGCTGAACACGAGCCGGTAGCGGCCACGCGCCAGCGCCTGGCCTTCCAGCAGCGGCGCGGCGGCGCGGCCGTCGTGGTTCAGCTCAATCTGCCCCAGCGTAGCTGCCGCGGCTTCGTCCAGCCGCAGCAGCGTGACGCGCATGCCCGCGGCCGGGCAGCCGTGGGCGGTGTCGAGCACATGTGTCGTGAGTTTTCCCATCGGGTTCTCGCTCGGCCGGTTGCGCGCCTGTGTAGTGATCGGGTGCCGGTCCGCCGGTTTTGTGTTTCGCGCGTGTTTCGCGCGTGTTTCGCGCGAATGGCAGCCCGCCCAAAGTGTATACACTCTCGCATACAAATCAAGTCCGGGATCCACCGACACATCATGCCGCGCAGCCGCGCCCGCCTGAACATCGTAGCGCGCGATCCGCCCCGCGCGGCGTCGCGCGGCGCTCCCGCGGGCCGCTCGCGCCGCGCCGCCGCCGAGCCGGCGATCGGCGCGACGCAGCGCATCGTCGACTCGATCACCGGGGCCATCGTCGAGCGGCGCCTGATGCCCGGCACCAAACTCGCCGAGCAAGGCATTGCCGACATCTTCAAGGTCTCGCGCACCCTCGTGCGCCAGGCCCTGAACCAGTTGAGCCGCGATCGCCTGGTGACGCTCGAACCGGCGCGCGGCGCCTTCGTCGCCCAGCCCGGCGTCGATGAGGCGCGCCAGGTGTTCGAGGTGCGCCGCATGCTCGAAACCTCACTCGTGCGGCGCCTGTGCGCATCGATCAGTGACTTGCAGATCCATGAGCTGCGCGCCCACCTGAAAGCCGAACTCGACGCGGTGCGCCGCACCGACGTTCCCGGCCGCACCCGGCTGCTCGCCGACTTCCACGCCGTGCTGGCGCGCATGTCGGGCAACGAGGTGCTGGCGCGACTGCTCGCCGACCTGCTGTCACGCAGCTCGCTGATCGCGTTGATGTACCAGTCGTCCCACTCGGCGGAACACTCGCAGGACGAACATGTGGCCCTGGTGGACGCGATTGAACGCCGCGACGCGCGCGCCGCGGTGCGCCTGATGGAACAGCATCTGCACCATGTGGAGAACAATCTGCGCTTCGATCCGCGCGGCGCCGATCTGCACTCGGTGCTGCGCCCCGGTTGACCGATCCACCCCCTTGATTGCCACGCCCATGAACGAACCCACGCCCTACCCCCGCGACCTGAAAGGCTACGGCCGCGACGTGCCGCACGCGCAGTGGCCGGGCCGGGCGAAGATTGCCGTGCAGTTCGTCCTCAACTTCGAAGAGGGCGGCGAGAACAGCGTGCTGCACGGCGACAAGGCGTCGGAAACTTTCCTCTCGGAAATCGTCGGCGCCCAAGCCTTTGAGGCACGGCATCTGTCGATGGAGTCGATGTACGAATACGGCTCGCGTGCCGGCGTGTGGCGCATCTTGAGGGAGTTCGAGCAGCGCCGCTTGCCGCTCACCGTGTTCGGCGTGGGCATGGCGTTGCAACGCTGCCCCGAGGTGCTGGCGGCGTTCATGGAACGCGGCCACGAGGTCGCGAACCACGGCCTGCGCTGGATTCACTATCAACACATGGAGCCGGCGCTGGAGCGCGAGCACATGGCGCAGGCCACCGGGTTGCTCAAAGAGTTGACCGGCGGCGAGTGGCCGCTCGGCTGGTACACCGGCCGCGACAGCCCGAATACGCGGCGCCTCATCGTTGAGCACGGCGGGTTTGAGTACGACAGCGATTACTACGGTGACGACTTGCCGTTCTGGTTGAACGTCGTGAAAACAGATGGCACGCCGACACCGCATCTCGTCGTGCCCTATACGCTCGATGCAAACGACATGCGCTTCGCCTCGCCGCAGGGCTTCAACACGGCCGACCACTTCTTCACCTACCTGCGCGACAGTTTCGACGCGCTCTACGCCGAGGGCGACCCGAGTGGTGAAGACCGGCCGAAGATGATGAGCGTGGGCATGCACTGCCGGCTGCTCGGCAAGCCGGGGCGCATCGTCGCGCTGCAACGCTTTCTCGACCACATCGGCGCGCACGACCGTGTTTGGGTGTGCCGGCGCATCGACATCGCGCGGCACTGGCGCGCGATGCATCCGTTCGACGCCGCAACCGCCCACGTCTGGAGATGAACATGCTGACGCTCGCTCAGCTCAACGCCGCCTCGCTTGACGAGTTTGTCGCGCTGCTGGAGGGCGTTTTCGAACATTCGCCGTGGATGGCGCAAGCTGTCGCGCCGCACCGGCCGCTGCGCAGCTTGGCGGCGCTGAAGCACGCGTTCACGGTGGCGCTGCGCGACGCGGGTCGCGACGCACAGTTGAAGCTGATCCGCGCGCACCCTGAGCTGGCGGGCAAGGCGATGGTCAGCAAGACGCTGACGCGCGAGTCCACGAATGAACAAGGCAAGGCGGGGTTGGCTGACTGCACGCCGCAGCAGTTCGCGAACATTCAGCGCCTGAACGAGCGCTACAACGCGAAGTTCGGTTTTCCGTTCATCCTCGCGGTGCGCGGGCCCAGAGGCACGGGGCTGACTCGCGAGCAGATCATCGCCGCGTTCGAGCGCCGCCTGGGCAATCACCCCGATTTCGAACTCGACGAGAACCTGCGCAACATCCACCGCATCGCCGAGATCCGATTGAACGACAAGTTTGGCGTGACGCCGACTCTCGGCCAACAGGCTTGGGACTGCGCCGAGCTGCTCAGCAAGCACAGCGACCCCGGCTATGCTGAAGCCGGCCAGCTCACCGTGACCTACCTCACCGATGCGCACCAAGCATGCCAGCGGCAGTTGGTGCGCTGGATGCTTGAGTGCGGCTTCGACGAGGTGAGCATCGACGCGGTGGGCAACGTCGTCGGCCTCTACCATGGCAACGATCACCACGGCAACGATCGCCAAGGCGCCAACCCCCACGCAAAGCGCCTGCTCACCGGCAGCCACTTCGATACCGTGCGCAACGCCGGCAAGTACGACGGGCGCCTGGGCATCTTCGCACCGATGGTCTGCGTTCGCGAGTTGCAGCGCGCCGGGCGGCGTCTGCCATTCGGCGTTGAAGTGGTGGGCTTTGCCGAAGAAGAAGGCCAGCGCTACAAGGCCACGTTCCTCGGCTCGGGTGCACTCGTCGGCCAGTTCGACCCGGCGTGGCTCGATCAGGAAGACTCGCAGGGCATCAAGATGGTCGATGCAATGCGCGCCACTGGCCGGCCGGCGACCCTCAAGGCGATTCAGGCGCTGCGCCGCGACCCGGCTCGCTACTTGGGTTTCGTCGAACTGCACATCGAGCAGGGGCCGGTGCTCAATGAGTTGAACCTGCCGCTGGGCGTCGTCACGTCGATCAACGGCAGCGCGCGCTACCTCGGTGAAGTGCGCGGCATGGCAAGCCACGCCGGCACCACGCCTATGCGCGGCAGGCGCGACGCGGCGAACGCGGTCGCCGAACTCGCGCTCTACCTGGAAGAACGCGCTGGCCGCGAGCCCGAACTCGTGGGCACGATGGGCATGCTCGACGTGCCGGGCGGATCGATCAATGTGATTCCCGGCCGCTGCAAGTTCAGCCTCGACATCCGCGCAACCACGGACAGCGTGCGTGACGCCTGTGCGAGCGACGTGGTGGCGCAACTCAAGGCAATCTGCGCGCGCCGCGGCCTGAGCTACACGCTTGAAGAAACACTGCGCGCCCCGGCCGCGCCCAGCGCCCCGGCGTGGCAACAACGCTGGGAGCGCGCCGTGCAGCAGCTCGGCGTGCCGCTTCACCGCATGCCCAGCGGCGCCGGCCACGACGCGATGAAGCTGCACGAAGTAATGCCGCAGGCGATGCTCTTCGTGCGCGGTGAGAACGCGGGGATCAGCCACAACCCGCTGGAATCGACCACGGCCGACGACATGCAGCTCGGCATCGAGGCATTCATGCATTTGCTTGACCAGTTGGCGAACGAGCCATGAGCGACCCCACCTCAGACCACCACCACCAACTCGACGCCTGGATCGACGCGCA